>JAAYCP010000305.1 GCA_012729695.1 Actinomycetales bacterium
CACACGGCTGAGAGCGGCGGGCACGCCGAGGTCCGTGAAGGACCGGGCATGGGTGGACATGGATGAGTCGTGAGACGACATGGGTGTACTCCGAGAGGAATCTGATGCTGTCGGTCCTGCCCGGCGCATTCCGAGGGCTTTTCGCCTCACTCGGTCGCGGCGCATCGGCATCGACGAGAAGAATGAAGGAGCGGTCCGAGGCAGAACGATGCGGACCGCGTGTTCCCAGGGTATGCGCTGGCGGGCCCGATCAGCGAATCGGCACCATGAGCCCTCTCGGCCGGGCGTGCAGGGAGGACCCTGAATGGATGGGACGAGTCCTTCACTTCGAGATCCACGCCGAGGATGTCCAGCGGGCCGTGCGCTTCTACGAGGAAGTGTTCGGCTGGACGTTCGAGGACTGGAGCGAGTACAGCGGCATGCCCTACATGGGTGCGATCACCGGTGAGGAGGGGGAGCCGGGCATCAACGGGGCGATCATGCAACGCCAGTCACCCAACATGGACGTCGGCGGTCCTTTGGCGGGCGCTGTCCTGACGATCGGGACCGACGACTTCGACGCCACCGCGGCCAAGATCGCGGCGGCTGGCGGCACCGTCGCGATGCCGAAGACCGCACTGCCCGGTATGGCGTGGCAGGGCTACTTCCACGACACGGAGAACAACGTCTTCGGCGTACACCAGGCCGATCCTGACGCCAGGTAGTGGCCTGACCTGCAGCGCCTGACGTAGCGCCCGTTCGGCGCCCGTCGTCCCCTCCGGGCAGCCGCCGTAGCGACCGCTTCGCGTTGGCACCGTTATTGGCTGTCGCCTGCTCCGGTCGTCGGTATCGTGGCTCGGGTGAGTCTTGACGATCCGGCACGCCCTGTCACCGAGGACGACCGCAGAGCAGCGGTGTCCCAGCTGCGGCGGGCGGCCGAGGACGGCCGCCTCGACAGCCACGAGCTGGACCGGCGGATGGAGCAGGTCCAGAACGCCCGACTCGTCGGCGAGCTGGGTGCGGCCCTCGCCGGGCTCGGCTCCCTGCAGCCGCTGCAGGATCCTTCTGCGGCACCTGATCCCGCTGCCGCGCCTGCCGGACCGATCTGGCCGACGGTCCAACCGCCCTCTCCGGCACCACCACACGCCTCCCAGACACCGGCACCGGCGACCCCCGCGGTGCCTCACCCACCCGGCTACCACCCCGACGACCGGCTCGTCCTCAGCGCCGGGTTCTCCAGCGAGAAGCGCACGGGCCACTGGGTGATCCCGCCCTACCTCCGCGTCCAGGCCGGCCTCGCCGACGTCAAGCTCGACTGCCGCCACGCCGAGGCGGTCTCGCCCGTCATCGACCTCGAGATCGGCATGGGTGTCTCCACGGTCCGGCTCATCCTCCCGCCGGGGTGGGCGGTCGACGCCGACCGGCTCCAGAAGGGGCTCGGGACGATCAAGATCAAGGTGCCTCGCGTTCCCGACCCGGGGTGCCCGACCATCGTGGTGCACGGCCAGATGGGAGTGGGCACCTTCGTGGCGCGCCACGCGAACTGGGTCGAGAGCCGCTTCTCCTAGACCGCGCTCATGAGAAACGCCCCGACGCCGCCCGCACACCACTAGCGTGAGACCCCTGGCAGGAGCAATCTCGACAGCGCAATCTCAAGCAAGCGGAGTGGACCATGAGCGAGCAGCAGAGCGGTCAGCACGGGGGGAACGAGGGTGAGTCGGAGGGCTTCCTCGACCGGGTGAAGGACTTCTTCGGGATCCGGGACGACCACGACGCGACTGGGGCGGTAGAAGACGAGCCGGCCGTGGAGTACGACGAGCCTGCTGCCGAGGAAGACGCGCGGGCGCCAGAGGACGACGAGCCGGTGGGGGAGGACAGCCAGTGGGACGCAGTCGACGACGAGGCTGCGGAGGCTGCGGACAGTCCATCGCAGACCGTCGATGAGGCAGCCGACGCAGGCGCCGCCGCTGCCGCTTCGGGCGCGGCCGCCTCTCCTGAGTCCGCCGAGGAGGACTCCGCCGCCGCTGACGACCCCGAGCGCGACTACGACCCCAAGGAGCTGGAGAAGGCCCTCGACGACATTGCGACCGACGGCCCGGCCGAGGACGAGCCCGAGGACCAGGCCGGAGCTGCTGTGCCCGCAGGAGACGACCGCGAGGACGCAGGGTCGGAGCGGGGAGGCTCTTCGGAGGAGCGCCCCACCCAGGACGAAGACGTGACGCCACAAGCGGCCGACGGAGAGCGGGCCGCGGGTGATGCCCTTGCCGGCACGGACTCTGCGGCCGACCCGGCGACAGAACCCGACCCGGCGACACAAGCCGACCCGGTCACGGAAGCCGAAACGGTCACGGAAGCCGAAACGGTCACGGACGTCGAGGGGGAGTCGACGGCTGCTCCGGACAGCGCGGCTGACGTGGAGTCGGACGAAGAGCGGGCTCGCCGTGAGGAAGCCTTCGCCCGGGAGCACGACCCGGAGCAGCACGATGTCGCGGCGGGATCGGACTTCCGTCAGGCCGGCGACTGGACAGCGGACGAGAACGGGGGACCGCAGGTGCAGGACTCCTCAGGCACGATCCACGAGCCGGGATCAGCGGAGGGGGAGGAGGCACGCACCGCGGCCGAGGAAGCCGACGGCTCCGGTGACGACACGGCCCGGGGAGAGCCAGCAGCGCAAGAGGTGGACGGGAACGGAGACGTAGCCGCGGGCAGTGGCATCGTCGAGTCCTCCATCGAGGAGGTCCGCGACGGTGGCCACGGAGTCGGATCGGCTGCTCCACTGCCCGACGGTCGCCAGCCATTCGGGCATCCGGTGAAGGCGTGGACCGACACGATGACCTTCGTGCTCCCGGGCGAGGCCGGCTACGACGCTCCGCCGCACGAGTGGTTCACCGACGCCGATGCGGCGGAGCGGGCCGGCTTCCGGCACGCGCACGGAGGCTGACCGCCACCACCGGCAGAGCCCGACCGCCACACCTGACGCACGGAGGCGACCGGCGCGACCGCAGAGGCCGACTGCGACCCCTGCGGAGGCTGTCCCGCACAGGTGCGCGACGCATACGCTCGACGCCGTCCGGTGCGTGATCCGCGGCGACCATTTCCTCTTGCGCGGCCTGCGCGGGACGGTGCGAGGATGGGCGGATGCCGACTCCGTCCCCCCAGCCCAGCGCCGCGGCCCATGAGGCCATCACCGTCAGGGGTGCGCACGTCAACAACCTCAAGGGCGTCGACGTCGATATCCCGAAGCGGAGGCTGACGGTGTTCACCGGGGTCTCCGGTTCCGGCAAGTCCAGCCTCGTGTTCGGGACGATCGCGGCGGAGAGCCAGCGGCTCATCAACGAGACGTACTCGACCTTCGTCCAGACCTTCATGCCGACGCTCGCGCGGCCCGAGGTGGACCGTCTCGACGGGATCACGGCGGCGATCATCGTCAGCCAGGAGCGGATGTCGCCGAACGCGCGCTCGACCGTCGGCACGGTCACCGACGTCAACGCTCTCCTCCGGACGCTCTTCTCCCGTCGCTCGGAGCCGCATGTGGGCTCGCCCCAGGCGTTCTCGTTCAACGTGCCGACCGTGAGCGGCACGGGAGCCGTCAGGGTCAACGACAAGGCGGGGAAGCCCGAGACGCGGACCTTCCACATCACCGGGGGTATGTGCCCCGCGTGCGAGGGCCGGGGGAAGGCCTCCACCATCGACGAGTCGCTCGTCGTCGACAAGTCCAAGTCGCTCAACGAGGGCGCCATCCTCGCCCCGAGCTTCTCGACGGGCACGTGGTGGTGGAAGTTCTACGCCGAGTCCGACAAGCTCGACGCGGACAAGCCGCTCAAGGACTACACGAAGGCCGAGTGGGACTGGTTCTGGAACCAGGAGCCGGTCAAGGGCAGGTTCATGGGGATGAACACGACCTACATGGGCCTGCGGCACAAGGTCCAGCAGGCGTTCGTCGACAAGGCCGCCGAGGCCAAGCAGGCCCACATCCGCGCCTACGCCGAGAAGATCGCGACCTTCACCGACTGCCCCGAGTGCGCAGGCACCCGCCTGGCCAAGCCGGCCCGGGAGGCGACGGTGGCCGGGCGCACCCTGCCGGAGGTCTGCGCGATGCAGGTGACCGACCTCCTCGAGTGGGTTGACGGGCTGGACGCTACGGGGATCGAGCCGCTTGTGCGAGGCCTGAAGGAGATGCTGAGCGGCTTCGTCGACATCGGTCTCGGCTACCTGTCCATGGAGCGCGACTCCGGCTCGCTGTCCGGCGGCGAGGCCCAGCGGGTCAAGATGGTCCGCCACCTGGGCTCGGCCCTGACCGACATCACCTATGTCTTCGACGAGCCGACGGTCGGGCTGCACCCGCACGACATCGAGCGGATGAACGACCTCCTCCTCCAGCTGCGCGACAAGGGCAACACGGTGCTCGTCGTCGAGCACAAGCCCGAGGTGATGGGCCACGCGGACCACATCGTCGACCTCGGCCCGGGTGCCGGGTCCGCCGGGGGCGAGATCGTGTATGTGGGGGACCTGGGCGGCCTGAAGGCCTCCGGGACGATCACGGGCCAGTACCTCGACCACCGCATGTCGTTGCGGGAGAACCCGCGCACACCCACGGGTGCCCTCGAGATCCGCGGCGCCTCGGCCCACAACCTCAAGAACGTCGACGTCGACATCCCGACCGGGGTCCTCACCGTCGTCACGGGCGTGGCCGGGTCAGGCAAGTCCTCGCTCGTCCACGGCTCACTCGCCGGTCGCGAGGGCATCCTCATCGTCGACCAGTCGGCGATCAAGGGCTCGCGACGCTCCAACCCGGCGACCTACAGCGGGCTGCTCGAGCCGATCCGCAAGGAGTTCGCGAAGGCCAACGGCGTCAAGCCCGCCCTGTTCTCGGCGAACTCCGAGGGCGCCTGCCCGGTGTGTAACGGAGCAGGACAGATCTTCACCGAGCTCGGCTTCATGGAGACCGTCGCGACGACGTGCGAGGAGTGCGAGGGTCGCCGGTTCCGCGCGGAGGTGCTCGAGTACCGGCTGGACGGCAGGAACATCGACGATGTCCTGCGGATGTCGGTGAGCGAGGCCGCCGAGATGTTCAGGACCGGACCCGCGGCCAAGATCCTGCAGCGGCTGCTCGACGTCGGGCTGCCCTACCTCACCCTCGGGCAGCCGCTCACCACCCTCTCGGGCGGCGAGCGCCAGCGCCTGAAGCTCGCTGCCTCGATGGGCGGCGCGGCGAGCACCTACATCCTCGACGAGCCGACGTCCGGTCTGCACCTGGCCGACACCGAGCGGCTCGTCGAGATGCTGCACCGGCTCGTCGACCAGGGCAACACGGTGATCGTCATCGAGCACAACCTCGCGGTCATGGCCCAAGCCGACTACCTCATCGACCTCGGACCGGGTGCCGGCCACGACGGCGGTGAGGTCGTCTTCACCGGCACGCCGGCCGACATGGTGGCCTCAGCCGACACCCTCACGGCCAAGCACCTCAAGGCGTGGGTGGCGTAGAAGACCTGGGTGGGGTAGCCCACGAGTCGGGCTACCCCACCTCTGGCGATCAGCCGTTGGCAGGGGCGACGACGGGTGCGTTCAGTCGCCGGAGGAGAAGGCCGCGTCGAAGGCCGCGTCGGGGGCCTCGAAGTTGAGCTTCCGCACGTACTCCAGAGCCTCGGGCGCACCGATGAGCCGGTCCATGCCGGCGTCCTCCCACTCCACCGAGATGGGGCCGTCGTAGCCGATCGCGTTGAGCGCGCGGAAGGCGTCCTCCCACGGCACGTCCCCGTGGCCGGTGGAGACGAAGTCCCAGCCCCGGCGGGCGTCGGCCCACGGCAGGTGCGATCCCATGCGTCCGTTGCGGCCGTTGGTCAGCCGGACGCGGGTGTCCTTGCAGTCGACGTGGTAGATCCGGTCCTTGAAGTCCCAGATGAAGCTCACCGGGTCGATCTGCTGCCAGACCATGTGGCTGGGGTCCCAGTTCAGCCCGAAGGCCTCCCGGTGACCGATCGCCTCGAGGGTCGCGACCGTCGTCCAGTAGTCGTAGGCGATCTCGCTCGGGTGCACCTCGTGGGCGAAGCGCACACCGACCTCGTCGTAGACGTCGAGGATGGGGTTCCACCGGTCGGCGAACTCCTTGTATCCCGCCTCGATGACGTCGGCCCCGACCGGCGGGAACATCGCGACGTACTTCCAGATCGGTGAGCCGGTGAAGCCGATGACGGTCTTGACGCCGAGCTTCGCTGCGGCCCGGGCGGTGTCCTTCATCCGCTCCGCCGCCCGCTGCCGGACGCCCTCGGGGTCGCCGTCTCCCCAGATGGAGGCGGGCAGGATGTCCTTGTGCCGCTGGTCGATGGGGTCGTCGCAGACGGCCTGGCCGACGAGGTGGTTCGAGACGGCCCAGACCTTCAGGCCGTTCTTCTCGAGGATGTCGTGCCGCGACTGGACGTAGCCGTCGTCCTCCAGGGCCTTGTCGACCTCGAAGTGGTCGCCCCAGCAGGCGATCTCCAGGCCGTCATAGCCCCACTCGCCGGCGAGTCGTGCCACCTCCTCGAAGGGCAGGTCGGCCCACTGACCGGTGAAGAGAGTGATCGGACGGGACATGTCATCCTCCTGGGTTCGTCTGACGTCGGGTGGTGAGAGTCGTTCGGTGGGGTGGTGTTCGTGGGCCGGGAATCATTCAGCCGATGGGGGTCCATGCGGCATTCGCCGCAGCGCTCGCCTCGACCGCGGCGAGGACGCGTTGCACCTGCAGCCCGTCGGAGAAGCTCGGCCTCGGGTCGGTCCCGTTCGCGATGTCAGTGAGGAAGTCCACCGCCTGGTGGGTGAACCCGTGCTCGTAGCCGAGGATGTGACCCGCGGGCCACCAGGCTGCGATGTACGGGTGCCCCGGCTCGGTGACGAGCACCCGGGTGAAGCCGGCACTCAGGTCCTCCCCGGTGAGGACGTGCAGCACGTTCATGTCCTCGAAGTCGAAGGCCAGGCTGCCCGTGCTGCCGTTGATCTCGATCCGGATCGCGTTCTTGCGCCCGGTGGCGAAGCGGGTCGCCTCGAAGGTGGCGAGCGCACCGCCGGTGAGTCGCGACAGGAAGATGGCGGCATCGTCGACCGTCACCGGACCGAGCTCACCCGAGTCGTCCGAGGAGGCGGTGAGGCCGCTGCTCGACGCGCCGGTGGGACGTTCCTTGACGAAGGTCTCGGTCAGCGCGCTCACCCCCGTGAGGTGCTCGCCGGTGATGAACTGCACCAGGTCGATGATGTGCGCGCCGATGTCGCCGAGGGCTCCGGACCCGGCGAGGTCCTTGTCCAACCGCCATGAGAGGGGGACCGTCTCGTCGACGAGCCAGTCCTGCAAGTACTGCGCCCGGACGTGGCGGAGCTGACCGAGCGCGCCCTCGGCAACGAGCTGTCGGGCGTATGCGATGGCCGGCACCCGTCGGTAGGTGAACCCGACCATGGAACGGACCCCGTTCGCGGCCGCCTTCTCGGCGGCCGCCGCCATCGCCTCCGCCTCGGCGACGGAGTTCGCGAGGGGCTTCTCGCAGAGGACGTGCTTGCCGGCCTCGAGGGCCGCGATGGCGATCTCGGCGTGCGTGTTCCCGGGCGTGCAGACGTCGACGATCTGGACGTCGTCGCGGCGCAGCACCTCACGCCAGTCGGTCTCGACCGACTCCCAGCCGAACCGCCGGGCCGTATCGAGGGCGCCCACCTCGTTGCGACCGGCCACGACGGTCAGGCGAGGGAGAGCGGGAGGTGAGAAGAAGGAGCGGGCGTTGCGCCAGCCGTGCGAGTGCGCCCGGCCCATGAACGCATACCCGATCATCGCGACGCCGAGGGTGGGCGTGTCCTGGGGATCGGTGTCGGCCAGGTCCGTGCGGGTCATGTCGAGCTTCTTTCTGTCATCTATGGCGCGGGTGGGCTGTGGATGAGGTCGCCGAAGGTGGCCGGAGTGGTGGCCGAGGTGGTGGCCGGTGGCGGTGCCGGGATTGAGCCGACACCGCCACCGGGGCGTGGTCGCGCAGCTCGCCTGCGCGAAGGATCAGCTCTCGAACCCGAGATCCATGTAGTCGTCGACGTTGTCCGCGTTGACGACCGGTGCGTTCAGGACGATCCGGCGCGGGACCTCGACCTGGACGAGGTCGCTCATGCCCTTGCCCTGCGCGAGCAGGCGGGCCAGCTTGATGCCGTCAGCGGCCTGGGTCGGCGGGTAGAGGACAGTCGCCTCCATGCGGCCCTCCTTGATCCAGCGCATCGCGTTGGCCGAGCCGGCGCCACCGATGATCTTCATCTCACTGCGGCCGGCGTTCTCGAGTGCCGCCATGACGCCGACACCCTGGTCGTCGTCGTGGTTCCAGAGGATGTCGATCTTGGGAGCGGCCTGGAGCAGGTTCGAGGTGACCCGCTCACCGGACTCGACGGTGAACTCGGCCGCAACGCGGTTGTCGACCGTCTGACCGCACTCCTCGAGTGCGTCCTTGAAGCCCTGCGAGCGGTCCTGGGTGAGGGGCAGCGAGTCGATGCCTGCGATCTCGGC
>JAAYCP010000306.1 GCA_012729695.1 Actinomycetales bacterium
GCACGAGCGCGCCAGCGCGAGAGCGCGGGGCGGGACGCAGGGAGGACGAGTGGGCCGTGAGGAACGAGCGGGCCGCGAGGACGGGGTGAGCAGCGACCTCGTCATCGGCCCGGACGGGCTGGCGCGTCCGGCGTGGGCGAGCACGGATCCCCTGTTGCAGGAGTACTACGACACCGAGTGGGGCATGCCGGTGCGGGACGAGCGGGGTCTGTTCGAGAGGCTCTCGCTCGAGGCGTTCCAGTCGGGCCTGTCCTGGGCGACGATCCTGCGCAAGCGCGAGAACTTCCGTGCAGCCTTCCGCGGCTTCGACCCGGAGGTGGTGGCATCCTTCGACGACACCGATCGCGAGCGGCTGCTCGCCGACGCCGGCATTGTCCGCAACCGGGCGAAGATCGACGCCACCATCCGCAACGCTGCCGCCACCGTCGCCCTGCGCGATCATCCGGACGGCGACCTGGCCCGCCTCATCTGGTCGTTCCGGCCCGAGCAGACGCCCGCGCCGCGCAGGATGGCCGAGATCCCCACCCAGTCACCCGAGTCGGTCGCGCTGTCGAAGACCCTGAAGCGGCACGGCTTCACCTTCGTGGGACCGACGACGATGTTCGCGCTCATGGAGGCGGTCGGCATCGTCGACACCCACCTGATCGGCTCGCACCGGCGCGGGACCTCCGGCGTCTGGTGACGGTCGGGCGGGCGGTTCCGGCCAGCAGCCGGTGACGCGGCGACGCTGCGTGGCTGCGGAATCCGTCGCTAGGACGTCGGCCGGGCGCGAGTGGGGAGGGTCGACGGGTCGAAGCCGTACGGCAGCTCGAGGCGGTGCCTGGCCATCGTCTCGGCGTCGGAGAGGACCTCGATGGTGGGTCCCTCCACGGCGATCACGCCGTCGTGCAGGACGACCGCGCGCTCGCAGAGCTGGGCTGCGTAGGGGAGGTCGTGGGTGACGAGGAGGATCGTCACGGGGAGCGACTCGAGGATCTCGGCGAGCTCCCGCCGCGAGGTGGGATCGAGGTTGCTGGACGGCTCGTCGAGGACGAGGATCTCCGGCTCCATCGCGAGGACTGTGGCGATGGCGACGCGCCGACGTTGCCCGAAGGACAGGTGGTGCGGGGGCCGGTCGGCGAACTCGGACATGCCCACGACCTCGAGTGCGGACTGGACGCGAGCGTCGAGCTCGGGGCCGGACAGGCCGAGGTTCGCCGGGCCGAAGGCGACGTCGTCACGGACCGTGGGCATGAAGAGCTGGTCGTCGGGATCCTGGAAGACGATGCCGACCCGGCGCCGCACCTCCCCGACGGTTGCGTCCGTGACGGGCAGACCGGAGACGGTGACCGAGCCGAGACCAGGGCGCAGGATGCCGTTGAGATGGAGGATGAGCGTCGTCTTGCCTGCACCGTTCGGCCCGAGGAGTGCGACCCGCTCCCCAGGGTGGATGTGCAGCTCGACGCCGAAGAGCGCCTGGTGGCCGTCCGGGTAGGCGAACGCCACTCCCTTGAGCTCGATGACGGGCACACTCACGGGAGCCTCCCGATGGGCAGCAGGACGGCGATGAGCAGCACGAGGGCGGCGAGGACGGGCACGACAGCCACCGTGCCCCACTCTCGCGCCGACGCCGACGCGTGCTGCATAGGCATCCGCCCGGTGTAGCCGCGCGAGACCATCGCCAGGTGCACCCGCTCGCCGCGCTCGTACGAGCGGATGAACAACGCCCCCATCGTCCGGGCCAGGACCGGCCAGTGCTTGGGTGATCGCGCGCGAAATCCCCGCGATGCCAAGGCGATCGACATCCTGCGCACCTCGTCGGAGACCACCTCGAGATAGCGCAGCATGAATGACAGGATCTGCACGAGCGGCTGGGGCAGGCGCAGCTGGTCCAGTGCCCGGACGAGCTCCCTCGGCTCGGTCGTCGCGGCGAAGAGCACGGCGCTCGTGGCCGCGAGCAGGACCTTGAGCAGCAGGGTCAGTCCCCCGCGCAGGCCCTCGACCGCCAGGCTCACCGCACCGACGTCGATCCGCTCACCCGTGGCGATGAAGGGCAGCAGCATCGCGACGCCCACGAACGGCACGACGGGCCAGAGCCGACCGAGGACGTAGCGCGCCGGGACATGGCTCACCACGACGAGCGCGGCCACGATGACGCCGTATGCGGCGAAGGCCAGGAGGTACCCGCCAGGCGTGAGGACGATGACGGAGACGAACGCCAGGAGCCCGATGAGCTTGGCGTGCACCGGCGTCCGGTGCAGGACCGAGTGCCCGTGGTAGTGGAGTGGATGCCCGTGGGGCGCGCCCATGACGCCCGCGTCCTGCTCAGTCCCGGTCCACGGGACGCCGCGCGAGGAGCCGCATGAGGCCGAAGGCCACCAGACCCGTGATCAGGAGTCCGACGGCTCCCGCGATCGCAGTGGAGAGCCACTCGTTCTCGACGCCGGCCGTCCCGTAGTCGGCCAGCGGTGAGTCGGCGACGGCGGAGTCGGCGGCTGCGTCGGCGAACCCGAGGGTCTCCGCGACGTGCTCGAGGCCATCGGGCGACGCCGAGGCGAAGAGCGAGACGACCACGGCCAGCACCAGGCTCACGGCGAGGCCGATCCCGACGAGGACCCGGAGCGGGACGCGCCGCCCGGGCGCAGTGGGCTTCTCGGTCGTGGTGCTCATGAGGACGCCTCCGCGGTCGTGCGGACCTCGAGGGGTCGCTGCTGGGTGAGGTGGCGGGCAGCGTGGACGATGTCCGGGCGCGCACCGAGGACCGCCGACACAGCGAGGAAGGTGATGACGGCCTCGCCGATGCCGATGAGGGTGTGCCAGCCGATCATGGTCGACGCGAGGAGCCCGAGGTCGATCGGCGCGGCTCCGCCCACCGCCCAGAGGCCGGTGAAGGCGAGCGCGGCAGCGGGGACGCTCACGAGCGCTCCGATCGCCGCGGCAACCGGGATCAGCCGACGCGACTGCGGCCGGGCGGACTGCACGAGCCGGACCACCGCATACCCGATCCACACGGCGACCACGGCGATGAGCGTGATGTTCGTGCCGAGCGCGGTCAGCCCGCCGTCAGCGAAGGCGAGGGCCTGGACGATGAGGACGACCGTCAGCGCCAGCGTCGCTGTCCACGGCCCGACAAGGACAGCGGCGAGCACCCCGCCCATGAGGTGGCCGGACGTCCCCGCACCGACCGGGAAGTTGATCATCTGCGCCGCGAAGACGAAGACGGCGACGAGGCCGGCGAGCGGCGCGGTCCGGTCGTCGAGCTCGCGACGGGCACCTCGCAGGGCGGCCGCGACGGCGACCGCAGCGACACCGGCGGTCGCGACTGACGTGGGTCCATCGAGGAACCCGTCGGGCACGTGCATGACTCTCCTTCATCCGGACCAACCGCGCCGACCCGGCACGGGCGCACACCGTAGGGTGAACGCGTAATCGATGCCATCTTATTGCAAATTATTTGCGATAGCGGACGAGGAGACCTGCGATGACCACCCGCCTCGCGCCCGGCGACCGGGCCCCCGACTTCACCCTGACCGACGACCGGGGCGAGCAGGTGAGCCTGTCCGACCTGCGAGGACAGAAGGTCATCGTCTACGTCTACCCGGCGGCGCTGACCCCGGGCTGCACGAAGCAGGCCTGCGACTTCAGCGACAACCTCGAGACACTCACCGGTCATGGGTATGCGGTGGTCGGCATCTCCCCCGACTCACCGGAGAAGCTCGCGAAGTTCCGCGAGAAGGAGAACCTCACCATCACCCTCCTCTCGGACCCCGACAAGGACGTCCTTCGGGAGTGGGGCGCCTTCGGTGAGAAGAAGCTCTACGGCAAGGTCGTCGAGGGCGTCATCCGCAGCACCTTCGTCGTCGACGAGGACGGCGTCATCGAACATGCCTGGTATAACGTGCGGGCGACCGGCCATGTCGCGAAGCTCATGCGCGACCTCGGCCTCAGCGCCGCCTGAGCACGAGATGGCCTCGACAGCGAGGGACGTGTCGCGCACGCCCGTACGTGCACTAAGTTCGATGTCAGACCTGACCTCCACGCCGTCCTGGGCCCTCAGCACCCGGACCACACCAAGGAGCACGCAGCATGAGTGATCCGTCCATGGCCAAGCTCGAGGCCGACATCGCCGCCCGGCGTGCCCGCCTCGCCGACACGCTGAGCGAGCTGAGCTACCGCAGCCAGCCCAAGGTCATCGTCGAGCGCCAGAAGTCCGCAGCCCAGGCGCGCTTCGCCGAGGCCACGCAGAACGAGGACGGAAGCGTGAAGATCGAGGTCGTCGGCCCCATCGCGCTGGCTGCTGTCGTCCTCATCGTGTGGGGCGTGCGCCGCTCCCGCCGTCGGTGAAGGAGCTCCCCGCGGTACCGGTGCGTCTGCTCGGGGACCGCATCCTGCTGAGCACCGAGGGCGAGGACGGCGAGCGCCGCTCGGGATCCGGCATCGTCATCCCCGCGACGGCGTCGATGGGCCGTCGGCTCGGCTGGGCCACCGTCGTGGCCGTCGGACCGAACGTACGGCACGTCGTCCGCGGTGACCGGGTGCTCTACGACCCCGAGGACCGCGCCGAGGTCGAGGTCGAGTCCCGTACGTACGTCCTGCTCCGCGAGCGTGACCTGCACGGCGTCTCCGAGGCGCCGACCAAGGACGAGGGCACCGGGCTCTACCTGTGAGGC
>JAAYCP010000094.1 GCA_012729695.1 Actinomycetales bacterium
CTCGTCGAGGTGCACGACGAGGCCGAGACGAACCGTGCTCTCGACCTCGGGGCGGAGGTCATCGGTGTCAATGCCCGCAACCTCAAGACCCTCGAGGTCGACCCGCAGGTCTTCGAGCGGCTCGCGCCGCGCATCCCCAAGGAGCGGATCCGGGTCGCCGAGTCGGGGATCTTCGGGGTGGCGGATGCCCAGCGCTACGCCGATGCCGGCGCCGACGCAGTCCTGGTGGGCGAGGCGCTCGTCAAGGCGCCCGACCCGCGGCAGCTGGTGGCCGATCTGACCTCGATCAAGGTGAAGCGATGAGTGACGTGAAGGGCGGCGACGTGGCGCGCGAGCCTGGCCGGAGCGACGAGACGGGGGCAGCGGTGGCTCCGCGCGCGGAGACGAACGCGACCGAGCAGCCGGGGCGCTTCGGCCGGTTCGGTGGCCGGTATGTCCCCGAGGCGCTCATTCCCGCGCTCGAGGAGCTCGACGAGGCACGGCTCAAGGCCGCGGTCGACCCCGAGTTCACCAATGAGCTGAACCGCCTGCACCGCACGTACGTCGGGCGACCGAGCATCATCACCGAGGTGCCGCGGTTCGCCGAGCACTGCGGAGGGGTCCGCGTCATCCTCAAGCGTGAGGACCTCAACCACACGGGTTCGCACAAGATCAACAACGTCCTCGCCCAGGCGCTCCTCACCGTGCGGATGGGCAAGACCCGGGTCATTGCCGAGACCGGTGCCGGCCAGCACGGTGTCGCCACAGCGACGGCGGCAGCCCTGCTCGGGCTCGACTGCACGATCTACATGGGCAAGGTCGACACCGAGCGCCAGGCGCTCAACGTGGCCCGGATGAAGATGCTCGGTGCGACGGTGGTCCCCGTCGAGCACGGGAGCGCGACCCTCAAGGACGCGATCAACGAGGCGCTGCGGGACTGGGTCACCAACGTCGAGACGACGCACTACCTCATCGGGACGGTGACCGGTCCGCACCCCTTCCCGGAGATGGTGCGCGACTTCCACAAGATCATCGGCGAGGAGGCCCGCGAGCAGGTTCTCTCACTCACCGGTCGCCTGCCCGACGTCGTTCTCGCGTGCGTCGGGGGTGGCTCGAACGCGATGGGCATCTTCCACGCGTTCATCCCGGACGAGGAGGTCCGGCTCATCGGCGTCGAGGCCGGGGGAGAGGGCGTCGAGTCGGGACGGCACGCAGCCCGTTTCGCAAGCGCCTCTCCCGGCGTCCTCCACGGGGCGATGAGCTATCTCATGCAGGACGACGACGGCCAGACCGTCGAGTCGCACTCCATCTCGGCCGGCCTGGACTACCCGAGCGTCGGGCCCGAGCACTCGTTCCTGCGCGACAGCGGGCGCGCCGAGTACCGCTACGCGACCGACTCGGACGTCATGGACGCATTCCTCCTGCTCTGCAGGACCGAGGGCATCATTCCTGCCCTGGAGTCCGCTCACGCTCTCGCGGGCGCCATCGAGGTCGGCCGGGAGATCGCCGCCGAGGTCGGTCCCGAGCGGGCCTCGGAGACGGTGTTCCTCGTGAACCTCTCCGGGCGCGGGGACAAGGACATGCATACGGCGGCCGAGTACTTCGGCCTGCTCGACTCCTCCGAGGGAGGCACGGCGTGAGTTCCCGCGACACGATCGAGGCGTGCCTCGCCGAGGGCCGACCCGCCCTCATGGCGTATCTCCCCGTGGGCTACCCCACCGTCGAGGGCTCGCTGGCGGCGATGCGTGCCGTCGTCGAGGCCGGGGCGGACATCGTCGAGGTCGGCGTGCCCTACAGCGACCCCGTCATGGACGGGACGGTCATCCAGGACGCAGCCAGCACGGCCCTGCGCCGCGGGGTTCGGGTGGACCACGTCTTCGATGCGGTCGCGGCCGTCCGCGCCGCCGGCGCCACACCGGTGGTCATGAGCTACTGGAACCTCGTGCTGCGCCGAGGGGTCGACCGGTTCGCCGCCGACCTCGCCGCAGCGGGCGGAGCCGGCCTCATCACTCCCGACCTCATCCCTGAGGAGGCGGGTGAGTGGATCGAGGCGAGCGACGCATACGGTCTGGACCGGATCTTCCTCGTCGCCCCGAGCTCGACCGCCCAGCGGCTCGCGACCGTCACCTCCGCCTGCCGCGGCTTCGTCTACGCCGCGTCGACCATGGGCGTCACCGGCGTCCGCTCCGAGGTGGGGTCCTCCGCCGCGGACCTCGTGAGCCGGGTCCGGGACGTTTCCGACGTGCCGGTATGCGTGGGGCTGGGTGTCTCGAACGGTGACCAGGCGGCCGCGGTGGGCGCGGTGGCCGACGGCGTCATCGTGGGATCAGCGCTCGTGCGTGCGCTGACCGCCGACATCGTTGATGCCGACACAGGTGCCCTGGATCCGGAGCTCCCGACACTGCGCTCGGTGGTCGCCGACCTCGCCGCCGGCGTCCGGCGCGCCCGGGTGGGCTGACGTTCGATATCGCCCCCGCCCTCCGCGCGCAGGGGCACCCACTCGTGGGCGCGGCGTGGGGTGGGATGAGGTGCGCGCGGCGCAGTGCACGTTGGAGCACCCAC
>JAAYCP010000001.1 GCA_012729695.1 Actinomycetales bacterium
CCCCAGTACTCGACGAGACGCCTGGGCGCGCGGTCCCGCAGCCGGTCGAGCAAGGTCGTGTCGTAGGGGCCGAGCCGGGAGAAGAACGGCAGGTAGTGGCTGCGGGTGAGGACGTTGACGCTGTCGATCTGGATGAGGTGCAGCGTGTTGCCCACCCGGGTCAGGTCACGGGTGGTCGCGGTCCAGGCGGGTGGTCGCGGGCGGGCGAACCCCTGTGCGGCCAGCGCGATGCGGCGCGCAGCGGCGAGGGTGACCCGCTGAGTCATCGGCGGCGCAGTCCGGAGTATGGGGTCGCTGGCCTCACGCAGACGGACGAGAAGGTCGTCGAACTCCTGGCGGATGACGTCGGGGTGGACGCCGTCCTCCTCGGCGATCTGGTCGATCTTCGTTCCCCTCACCCTGCGGCGCAGCAGATCCCGGACCCGGTCGGTGATGAGCCGAGGATCGACAGTTGCCGGATCGCTGGCGAGCACCTCGCTGAGCAGCCCGAGCAGGATCGAGGGCGAGACGACGATCCGGCCGGAGTGCACATCACGGATGGCGTGCAGCACCTCCTCGGCCGGGCTGCTCTTGAGGAGGTAGCCCCGCGCGCCGGCGCGCATGGCCTCGAGCAGGTCCTCGGTGGCCTCCGACATCGTCAGCATGACAACCTTGCCGGCGGGGACCTTCTCGACGATGGTGCGGATGGCACCCACTCCGTCCAGCCGGGGCATCTGCAGGTCGAGCACGATGATGTCGAGCTTCAGATCGGCAGCGAGGTCCATCGCCTCGTAGCCGTTCGAGGCCTCGCCGACCACGTCGATGTCGCCGTCCAGTCCGAGGACGAGCCGGAGGCTCTGGCGGTAGAGAGCGTGGTCGTCGGCGAGGACGACGCTGATCGGCAAGGAGGGGTGAGGGGTCTCACCGGTTGCGGGAGACCCCTCACCGTCAGGCTGGGCTCTCACGAAGCAGCAGCATCCATTGCCCGGGCGGTGCCCTCGGTTGCCTCGTCGGTGACGTCGAGGTGGATCACGCCGTAGGACCATCCGCGGCGCCGGTAGACGACGCTGGGCTGGTCGGTCTCGCTGTCGTGGAAGAGATAGAAGTCGTGTCCGACGAGCTCCATCTCCTGGAGCGCCTGCTCCAGCGTCATCGGCGAGCTGGCGTGGACCTTCTCCCGCACCTCGATCGGGGAGTCGGCGAAGGGGTCCTCGGACTCGCCCTCAGGAGCACCGCCGTCGGGGCTGACGACCTGCTGGTCCACCGGGAACGCGTCGTAGCGCGCCGTCGCCTGGGCGACCGACTCGGGGGTGCGCCGGCCACGGGAGATGCGGCGGCGGTCGTTGCGCCGACGCAGCCGCTCCAGCAGCTTGTCCATCGCGAGGTCGAGAGCTGCCCACTTGTCCTCGGCGGACGCCTCGGCGCGGATCACTGGTCCCTTGGCATAGCAGGTGATCTCGACCCGCTGAGCGGCCTTGGACTGGCGGCGGTTGGGCTCATGGCTGACCATGATCTCGATCCGCTGGGTCTTCGGCGCCAGGCTCGCGGCCTTGCTCACCTTCTCCTCGGCGTGGGTCCGGAATCGGTCGGAAACAGGTGTCTGTCGGCCGGTAACGACTATGTCCACGGGAACTCCTTCACGGTTGCGGTGACGATCTCCCTGCGGGCCACTGCCCGAAAGGTGCGGCCGGCTAGGCCCCTACAGCGCCACACACCCCCTCGGGGATCTTGCACCGGACTAGCTCCATAACCCGACGCTAGTCGACTTCTCACCTTGACGATAGGCCAGGTGCAGCGTCCTGGGTATGGGTCCGCTCAGTCGCGCAGATCACTGCCGCACTCACGGTGCTCACCCTGACCGAGCCGCCCCCATGTTCGAGCACGGCACGAGTCATCTCGTTGAGCGTGGCACCGGTCGTGACGACGTCGTCGAGGAGGACGACGTCCGCACCATCGAGCAGCCGAGCACCACAGTCGACCACCGTCATCGAACCCTCCAGGTTGCCCGCGCGCTCCCCATGACTGAGCCCGGCCTGGTCCTGCACCCGCCGTCGCAGACGCACGACCGGAGCCAACGGAACGTCGGACGACAGGCCCATCCGCCTGGCGATGTCGAGGAGCGGCTCGCGCCCGCGATGCCGACGCGAACGAGGCGAGGAGGGCGCCGGGATGAGGACCGGGCGCTCCAGCCCGTCGATGACGAGCTCGACGACCTCGCTGAGGACGACCGCGAGCACGTCGGCGAGGTCGCCGCGACCCTGGTCCTTGTGTGCCACGATGAGCCGGCGCAGAGGTCCGTCGTAGCTCGACCAGATCATCGTCCACGGGAACCACGGCGGGCACGGCTCCGGATGGTGCCGACGCGGGTGGGCCAGCTCAGCGATGCGGGCCGCACACGGCGGGCAGATCGTCTGTCCCGGAGTGCCGCACGCTCCACACGACGCAGGCCAGACCAGGTCACGCAGGGGTCGCAGCTGCTGAAGCACCCGAGCAGATTGGCTGGACGTCGAGGGCGCACACCACCGACACCATCAGCCTGGGGACGACCCACGCGACAACAGTCCTCGCTGTGGAGGAGAGCCAGTCAACCCGTCGCCGCTCTCGGCACCACCGACCACACGCTGCCAGCCGCGCCGATCACCTTGCGGAGACGATGACCTCCGAGCCCTGGTCCTGCGCGCGCAGCCACTGGGCACCGACCCGCACATAGACGGTGCCGTCCGCGGTCACGATGACCAGGTTCCGCTCGTTCCCCGTCGTAGTGGTGATCCGGGTCCCGCCCACGATAGTGGGCAGTGTGGTCGTGCGTCCGCCGACGGTGATGAGGTACGGCTGGATGCCAAGCGCAGCGCGTCGGGCGTCCTCGTCCGCGCCCTGGACGGGGAACGGCTCGTTCCCCTCGGTCTCGGTGCTCTCCTCCCCCTCGGTCACGTCCGTCGGCGACGGCTCAGGTGTCGCGGGTGGCGCTGTCTGCGGCGGAGGTAGGTCGGCGAGCGTGGCGGCGTTGGCGCGCGTCTGCCCGAGGATGGCCATCGACGTCTCGTCCAGCCACACCGCGTC
>JAAYCP010000010.1 GCA_012729695.1 Actinomycetales bacterium
CAGCGACGACGTCGCATGGGAGTGCCAGCGTGCGGTGCAGCGCGCACATCACCACCCACTGACAGCGAGGACGGCGCGTGGGCGTGCGAGCGTGGGACGCGGCGCGCTCGGGCACCCGTGCCAGCGAGGCAGGGGGTGGATCGCTTCCCTACTGAAGGGCCGGAGACTGCGCGCCGAGAAGGCTGGCGACAGATGGAGCTGTCAGTCGTCCTCGTCGACTTTGATGACGGTCCCGCCGAGCAGGCGCTCGACGACCGCCTGGCCGACCTCGCCGGTGCTCTCGATGTCCTCGTCGTCCTCGCTGATGGCCTCGGGGTCGTCGACGACCTCACGAACCGGGCTCACTGCGCTGGGAGCCAGACTCACGGGCGGTGTGGGCGCGGGAATGGCGGAGTGGATCGGCACGACGGGGGCCAGCCCCGGCTGATCCAACGCGGTGACAGGGTGGGGCGCGGTGCGCACCGGCGCTGACTCGAGCGGATCAGCGTCGTCCGTGGCCCAGGAGGGCGCGGAGGACGACGGCGGCGGAGCGCTGCTCCAGTCGCTTCCACCGGAGGGCGAGGCCGGCGCGGTCGGTGGCTGCGCAGCAGCGTGCGGCATGACGGCGGGAGCGGCCGAGACGTCACTGCTGCTCGGCGCGCCTCGCCCATCAGGTGCGGGAGTCCCCTGGGTTCGATCTGGTGCAGCGCGCTCCGGCGCGGGTGACGCAGCGGGAGGTGAACCCGTGCCGGGCGTGGCCGTCGCCGGTTCGGTCCGCGCCCACGGGGAGGTGATGGGACCTCCCGCTGAAGCACCTGTGCGGGCTGCGTCCGGAGCGTTAGGGGAGGTGATCCCCTCAACGCGGGCATCGATGCCGAGCACCTCCATGAGAGCCTCCTGCACGAACGCCGCGTGGGTGCCCTTGCGGAAGGTCTCGGCCAGCCCCGCCGTCTCGATCGCGAGCACGAGCCGGGTCCCGTCGAAGGACAACGGTTGAGCACTCGCCGACACCAGCGTCCACGTCACGCGCTTGTGACGGGAGAGCCAGTCGAGGATGTCCGGCCAGGCACGCACGATCGCGGCCTGGTCGCGGCCGGCAGCAGGGCTCGCGGCAGGTACCGGGCCGCCAGACGTCCCAGCCGCAGCGGTCCCGGAACCGCCAGTCGGCGAGGCGGCCAGGCCGGGAGCTGCGGGGGCGGAACCCCCGGCATTCGCCCGTGAGTGGGGCCCAGCAGCACCCGGACCTCCGGTGGCGCGCGCGGGGTCGTCACCGCCGGCGTGTTCTCCGGCTCGCGAGGCAGCACCAGACCCACCGACAGCAGGTCCACCAGCGCCAGGTCGACCAGCGCCAGGCTCAGCAGCGCCCTGGCCACCCGTGCCAGGTGAGGTCGTTGGCGCAGCATCATCTCGAGCGGCCGCGGTGCCGACAGCGGGTGCGTCCGGGCTGGGCGGAGCACCGGTGGGGGCACCGGCGGCGGCGAGGTTGTCAGCCGAACCACGTGCGGCAGGGCCGCTTGCAGCGGACCCACCAACGGGGGCACTCACGGAGTCCGGTGCGGCCTCAGGGCTGGACACGCCGGCACCCGCGCCTACCCGAGCTCCCGGACCCGGACCCGGTGCCGGAGCAGCGGGTGCCGAAGCCGCCGGTCCCGCTGCCGGCGCAGGTGAAGGCGCACGTGCAGGTGCAGGTGCTGCGCCGGCCTCCCCCTCCCGCACCCACATGTCGAGGCGCCGCTCGATGCGGTCGAGGCGGGCGGCATACCCCTGCGGTCCGGCAGCACCGGGCAGGAGCAGCCGAGCAATGATCAGCTCGAGCTGCAGCCGCGGCGAGGTGGTGCCGGTCATCTCGGTCAGACCGCTGTTGACGACATCGGCCGCGCGGGACAAGGCGCCCGGGCCGAACGAGCCGGCCTGGACATACATGCGCTCCAGCTGGTCCGCGGGCACCGTGCGCAGCACTGCCTCGGCGCCGTCCGGGATCGCGGCGCAGATGATGAGGTCGCGCAGCCGCTCGAGGAGATCCTCGACGAAGCGCCGCGGGTCGAGTCCGGTCTCGATGACCCTGTCGACCTGGGCGAAGGCGGCGGCAGCGTCACCGTGCCCGAGGGCGGTGACGGTCGCATCGAGCAGCTCGCCGTCGGTGAAGCCGAGGAGGGCGGCGGCGCTGTCGTAGGTCAACCCCTCAGGTCCGGAGCCGGCCATGAGCTGGTCGAGGACGGACAGCGAGTCGCGGACCGAGCCACCGCCCGCGCGCACCACGAACGACAGCACCCCCGGCTCGACCTGGACGCCCTCCGACGCACAGACCGACGCGAGGTAGTCCTGCAGCTGCGCCGGCGGCACCAGCCGGAAGGGGTAGTGGTGGGTCCGCGAGCGGATCGTGCCGATGACCTTCTCGGGCTCGGTCGTCGCGAAGACGAACTTCACGTGCTCGGGCGGCTCCTCGACGATCTTGAGCAGGGCGTTGAAGCCCTGCGTCGTCACCATGTGGGCCTCGTCGATGATGTAGATCTTGTAGCGGCTCTGGGCCGGACCGTAGGAGGCCCGCTCCCGCAACTCGCGGGCATCGTCGACGCCACCGTGCGACGCTGCGTCGATCTCGATGACGTCGACGGTGCCGGCCCCACCGCGGGCGAGCGCCACGCACGAGTCACAGGTGCCGCACGGGGTGTCGGTCGGCCCCTGCTCACAGTTCAGGCAGCGGGCGAGGATGCGGGCACTCGTCGTCTTGCCGCACCCGCGCGGACCGCTGAACAGATAGGCGTGGTTGACGCGCCCGGTCCGCAACGCCTGCTGGAGCGGCCCGGTCACGTGCTCCTGGCCGATGACGTCTGCGAACGTCTCCGGACGGTAGCGGCGGTAGAGGGCTTGGCTCACGCCCGAAAGACTAGCCGCAGTCGCCGACAGGGCATCCGGTGAGCCGGAGCCCGCATACCCACCGGACTAGTCGTCGCCCTTGATCCGCCGCCAGAGCCGCTGCCGGGGCGTGCCCGCGAGCGCCTTGACCGCATCCCTGACGTCCTTCATGGCGTTGCGCCAGTCCCCGTTCGCGGCGTCCACGAGCGTCGAGACCATCTCGGGGGTCAGGCCCTCCTGCAGCGTGATCCGCGGGACGAGCTCCATCGCGAAGTCGGCCGGGTCGCCGCCGAACACGGTTCCGTCAGTGCTGCGTCGCTTGATGGCGGTGGCGATGAGCTCGCGCAGCCGTCTGCCGAACATGACGCTCTGCATGTCGGCGATCGGTGTGTTCACGGTGTACTCGCCCGGCCGAGGAGGTGAGTTGTCCGGCAGGTCCTCGTCGAGCAGCTCCTCGAAGGCACGCCGGGAGAAGACGTGGGCCGGGTGGAGCGAGCGGTATGCGCGGCACGCGTCGGTGCAGTCCGGCTCGAACCCGTCGCGCACCTGCAGAGCGAGCCTGGCGCGGGGGTCGTTGACGGAGGCCGCGACGAGCACCTCATACGAACCGTGCTCGATGACGAAGTCCCGTCGACGGGTGTCCCAGTGGTGGAATCCACTGCTGTCGACCTCGATGGTGAGCCGCTGCGAGGCCCCGGGCTCCAGATGCACCTTCGCGAACCCGCCCAGCACCCTGCTGGCCCGGAAGATCCCTGGGTCCCGCCGCGACACATACACCTGGACGACGTCGCTGCCATCGCGCTTGCCCGTGTTCGTCACGGTCACCGAGACCGCGAGCCGCCCCGCGACGAGGTCGTCCGCGGTGACGTCCTCCGCGCTCAGCTCGGCGTCACTCCACTCGAAGGTCGTGTAGGACAGGCCGTGACCGAAGGGGTATGCAACGGGCGCCTCGGCGGTCGCGTACCAGCGGTAGCCGACGAAGATCGACTCGCGGTACTCGGTCTGCCGTGGCCCGAACGGCATCGAGTGGACCGGGTTGTCGGACAGGGCGATCGGGAAGGTCTCGGCGAGCCGGCCTCCGGGATCGCTCACCCCGGTGAGGACATCCGCGATGGCGGCGCCCGCGGCCTGTCCACCGAGGTAGGCCTGCAGCACCGCCGGCACCTCCTCCCGCCACGGCAGGGCCACGGCAGAGCCCGAGACGACCACGACCGCGGTGCGCGGGTTCACCCGGACGCACTCGCGGACTAGCGCGTCGTGCGGCGCCGGCAGGTCGAGTTCCTTGCGGTCCAGGCCCTCGGTCTCGGCGTACTCGGGCAGCCCGACGACCACGAGCGCGAGGTCCGCCTCGGCCGCCTCCCGCACCGCCACCTGACGCATGGGCGCACTGTCGAGCGCGTCGTGGCGGCGGTAGCCGGGGACGTAGCGCACGACCGCCCCCGGCAGCCGCTCGCGCAGCTCGTCGCGCAGATTGGACTTCCGCGTCGGGATGACCCGCGAGCTGCCCGATGCCTGGTAGCGCGTCTCGCTCGCGAAGGCACCGATGAGGGCGATCCGCATCGGCTTCCCTTCGGCCGGTGGCTCGATGGGCAGCAGCGGGGCACCGTCGATCAGCTCGTTGCGCAGGAGCACTGCGCCCGCGGCACCGACGACCCGGCCGAGCTCATGGTGGATGTCGCGGTCGACCGGCTCCCGGGCGACGCGCCGGTGATCGTCGGCCCGGGCGATCAGTGTGAGGACGGCCCGGGCCGCGCGGTCCAACGACTCCCGCGAGAGCCGGCCCTGCCGCACAGCGGTGACGGTCTCGGCGATCCGGTCGGCGCCGTCCTCAGGCATCTGCAGGTCCATGCCCGCCTCGAGCGACGCGATGCGGTCGTTCACCGCACCCCAGTCCGAGATGACAGCCCCCTCGAACCCCCACTCCTCCCTCAGCAGGTGGGTGAGCAGCCAGGGGTTCTCGGTCGCATACGTTCCCCTCAGGCGGTTGTATGCGCTCATCACCGTCGCCGTGCCGGCCTCCACGGCGGCGCGGAACGCCGGGAGGTAGATCTCCCGCAGCGCGCGGTCGTCGACGATGGCGTCGATCGAGAAGCGGCGGTGCTCCTGGTTGTTCGCGGCGAAGTGCTTGACGCTGGCGTCGACTCCCTGGCTCTGCACGCCGCGGATCCAGGCAGCACCCATCGCCCCGGACAGCAACGGGTCCTCACTGAAGTACTCGAAGTTGCGTCCGCACAGAGGGGTGCGCTTGATGTTGACGCCCGGACCGAGCAGGACGTCGACGCCCATCTCCCGGGCCTCCGCCCCGAGGGCCTCACCCACCTGCTCCACCAGAGGTACGTCCCACGTCGAGCCCAGGAGCGAGGCCGTGGGGAAGCAGGTGGCCTCGAGCGTCCCGCGCGCCTTGGGGTCGTCCAGGTTGGCGGCCTTGCGCACCCCGTGCGGGCCGTCGGAGAGCGTCAGCCCGGGCACCCCGAGCCGCTCGATCGGCCGGACCCGCCATGGGCCACGCCCGATCGTCAGCGCAGCCTTCTCCTCGATCGTCAGGGCGCGGAGGACCTCATCGACGTCGAAGCTCATCCCCCAATCCAAGCAGAGTGTGACGTGTCACCCGATCAGGGTCCACAGGTGCTGGGGTGACGCCTCGTGAGGAGGATGACTGTCGCCATGGCGGCAGCAGTCCTCCCCACGAGGGTCGCCGCGCCGGGGCGACGGACCGCTCGCCCGGAGGCCGCAGGAGTGACGTCCCTGCGGGCCGGCCTTAGGGTATGAGGGTGCGCATCGACATCTGGTCCGACTTCCACTGCCCCTTCTGCCACCTCGGTCGGCGTCAGTTCGACCTCGCGCTCGAGCAGTTCGAGCACGCCGACGAGATCGACGTGGTCTGGCACTCCTTCCAGCTCGACCGCACGGCACCGCCGGTGCTCGAGGGCTCGAACGTCGCCCGGATCGCCGAGAAGTACGGCGTGAGCATCGAGCAGATGGAGGAGACGCACCGGCACATGGCCGAGCAGGCGGCCGAGGTCGGCCTCGACTTCCAGTGGGAGAAGGTCACCGGTGGCAACTCCTACGACGCCCACCGGCTCCACCACTACGCCCGCTCCGTGGGTCGCGAGCGCGAGTTCATGGACCGGCTCATGACGGGCTGGTACTCCGAGGGTGCCGCTCTCGGTGACCACACGACCCTGCTCCGGCTCGCCACCGACGCAGGACTCGACGGGTCCGCGGTGGCCCAGGTGCTGGAGTCCGACGACTTCGGCCAGGAGGTCCGCACCGACCTCGCCCTCGCCTCCCAGATCGGCATCACCGCCGTTCCCACCTTCGTCCTGGACCAGAAGTACGGCGTCTCCGGCGCGCAGGGCGTCGACTCGATCCTCAAGGCGCTCGCGTATGCGTGGGAGGACCAGGGCAACCGGCCGGCACCAGCCGCCGGTGGCTGTGGAGGCGGCTGCTGCGGTGGTGGGTGTGGTGGCGGCACCTCGGCCGATGCCGAGGACACCGTGGACAGCGCCGTCACCGCCGACGCAGGCTGTGGATGCGGCGCCGGTGGCTGCGGCGGCGGGGTCTGCGGCACCCACGAGGCCGCGGAGGCGGCACACCACCACTGAGCGGATGGTCGCAGGGCTCCTCAGCCGGAGAACGAGGACACCCCGCGTACCTGGAAGAGCTCACCTGCCCTTGCTGCATTCCTGCCCTGGGGGAGTTCAGTGAGGTACCACCACGCGGGGCGCCGTCACCCAGTCTACGGACGGGAAGGCACCTGCCCTAATCGGAGCAGTGCGCCGACGTGGAGCATCGGAGGGCCTGACCGGCCGTGCCCAGCGATTTCGTGGCTGTGCCCCGGCTCGGGTAATCTCCTCCGTTGGAGGATTCGCATAGTGGCCTAGTGCGCACGATTGGAAATCGTGTTGGGATAAAACCCTCGGGGGTTCAAATCCCCCATCCTCCGCCA
>JAAYCP010000307.1 GCA_012729695.1 Actinomycetales bacterium
GACATCGCGACGGAGGACATCGCGACGGGAGATATCGTCATCGATGCTGCGCTCCGCGACCTGAGCCAGGTGCCGGCCGATGACCTCGACGCCCAGATCGAGGCGGCCGAGGCTGTGCAGCGCACGCTGCAGGGGCGCCTGGCAGACCTGGGCGAGTGACCCGGCTCGACACCGAGCTGGTGTCCCGCGGCCTGGCCCGCAGTCGCGGGCACGCCCGGGATCTCATCGACCACGGCGCCGTGCTCGTCGACGGCCGCCAGGCTCGCAAGGCGTCGACGGAGGTCGGAGCGGGGAGCGAGATCACGCTCGACCTGGCTCCCGGGAACGGCTCGACCTCGGCAGTCCTGGACTCCTCCTGGGTGTCCCGGGCTGCCGGGAAGCTGCTCGGCGCCTTGGCGGACCTTCCTGGTGGGGGACCCCCGGTCGAGGGCAGACGGGCTGCGGATGTGGGAGCGTGCACCGGCGGGTTCACCCAGGTCCTGCTGCGCCGTGGTGCCCGTCAGGTCTTCGCCATCGACGTCGGGCACGACCAGCTGGCAGAGCGGCTGCGGGCCGACCCGCGGGTGGTCGAGCTCTCCGGCCACAACGCGCGGGATCTCACCCCTGACATGATCGGCGGCGAGGTCGATCTCGTCGTCGCCGACCTCAGCTTCATCTCACTGACGCTCGTCATGTCACGACTGGCCCACCTGGTCCGCCCGGGAGGAGACCTGCTGCTCCTCATCAAGCCGCAGTTCGAGGTGGGTCGGGCAGGCCTGGACGGTCGGGGCGTCGTCCGCCCTGGACCGTGGCGCCGGGAGGCCCTCGGGCGCGTGCTGGCCACCGCGCGCGCGGAGGGTCTCTCTCTGCGGCATCTGGTGCGGAGCCGGACGCTGGGCCAGGACGGCAACGTCGAGTTCGTCGCCTGGCTGACCCGGCCCCATGGTGGACCCGAGGACGCGCTCGGCAGCGCATCGTGGCAGGCTGTGGTGGACACGATCGCGGCCGTGTGTGCCGCCGCGGACGCCCGGACAGGAGGCACCCACCCATGACGACCTCGGATCGTCGGGTCCTGATCGTCGGACATCCGCGCCGCGACGACATGCCGGAGCTCGTCCGTGTGGTCCTGGACCGGCTGGCCGTCGACGGTATGCGCGGGAGACTCCTCGAGAGCGAGGCCGAGCGCCTGGGGCTGACCGACCATGCGGCGGTGGAGATCGCGGACCCGCACGCGCCGGCGGCCGACTGCGAGGTGGTGTGCGTCCTCGGAGGCGACGGCACCCTTCTGCTCGGTGCGGACCTGGCGCGGGGGAGTGGCGTGCCACTGCTCGGCGTCAACCTCGGGCATGTGGGCTTCCTCGCCGAGGCCGAGCGGGAAGACCTTGCAGCGACCGTGGACAAGATCGCCGCGCGTGAATTCACCGTCGAGGAGCGGATCGCGGTCGAGGTGACCGGACTGCAGAACGGCCAGACGATCTTCAGCGACTGGGCACTCAACGAGGTGAGTATCGAGAAGGCCGCCCGGGAGCGCATGCTCGAGCTGACGGTGGAGATCGACGGTCGCCCGTTGTCGACCTGGGCCTGCGACGGAGTCGTCGTGGCCACCCCGACAGGGTCGACCGCATACGCCTTCTCGGCAGGCGGGCCGGTCGTCTGGCCCGAGGTCGAGGCCATCCTCGTGGTCCCGCTCAGTGCTCACGCCCTGTTCTCCCGGCCGCTGGTGATCGGCCCGGAGTCGGTCGTGGCGATCGAGATCATTCCGCACACCGAGGGCAGCGGGGTGATGTGGTCCGACGGTCGCCGCGCCACCGACCTGCCCTCCGGTGCGCGCCTCGAGGTGCGCCTGTCCCCGGAGCCGGTCCGCTTCGCCCGACTGTCGGCGGCGCCGTTCACCGACCGGCTGGTCGCGAAGTTCCACCTATCGGTCCACGGTTGGCGGGGACGAGGACGCAGCAGTGCTCAGTGAGCTGCGCCTGTCCGGGCTCGGCGTCATCGAGGAAGCGACCCTGCCGCTGCACCCGGGACTCAATGTCCTCACCGGCGAGACCGGCGCCGGCAAGACCATGGTCGTCAGTGGCCTGCTCCTGCTCTTCGGCAGCCGGGCCGACAGCGCGTTGGTCCGCGCCGGAGTGAAGAACGCCTACGTCGAGGGCATCGTCGAGGTGGCAGTCGATCACCCGGCAGCCGCGCGGGTGGTCGAGGCAGGCGGCAGCGTCGACGAAGGGATCGTCCTCGCGCGCAGCGTGTCGGCCGAGGGTCGCTCGCGTGCCTATGTCGGTGGGCGTTCCGCGCCGGTCGGCGTCCTCTCCGAGGTCGGGGAGCAGCTCCTGGCCGTCCACGGGCAGGCGGATCAGTGGCGGTTGCGCGATCCCGAGCAGCACCGAGAGGTCCTGGACCGCTTCGGGGGTGAGGAGATCGCGAGGGCGCGGGCCGCATACCGGGAGAACTGGGATCGCCTGCGCGAGGTGCGGTCCACCATCCAGCGGCTCCGGGCGGAGGCGCGGGACCGGGTCGTCGAGCTGGAAGGTCTGCAGGTCGGGCTCGAGCACATCGAGCGTGTCGCTCCAATGGAGGGTGAAGACGTCGTCCTGCGGGTCGAGGACGAGCGGCTCAGCCATGCCGACGAGCTGCGCCAGCACATCGCCGAGGCGCACGCGGCGCTCACCGGTTCCGAGGACGACGGACCCGAACAGCTCTCTGCGCTCACCCTGCTGGCCCGTGCTCGCAGCGCCCTCGAGAGCGTCGGGATGCTCGACTCCTCCGCCAAGGAACTCGCGGACCGGGTGGTCGAGATCGTGCATCTCACCGTCGACCTCGCCGCAGACGTGAGCAGCTACGGAGCCGACATCGACCTCGACCCGGGTCGCCTGGCTTTCGTGCAGCAGCGGCGTGCCGAGCTCACCGATCTCATGCGACGCTACGGACCGGAGCTCTCGGACGTGCTCGGCTGGGCCGAGCAGGCGGCACGACGTCACGCCGAGCTCAGCGGGGCCGAGGACCGGATCGCTGATCTCGAGCAGGAGGAGCAGGCGCTCGTGGCCGAGCAGGAGCGTCTGGGCCGGAAGCTGACCCACCTCCGCACCGAGGCCGCGGCTCAGCTGGGGGAGCGCGTGACCGCAGAGCTCGCGCAGCTGGCGATGGGAGCGTCGGTCATCACGGTCGAGGTGACTCCGGCCGAGCCGGGGCCCCATGGCGCCGACGCCGTCGCGATCGTGCTCGCCGCGAACCCTGGCGCACCGGGTCGCTCGATCACCAAGGCGGCCTCCGGCGGTGAGCTCTCCCGGGTCATGCTCGCTCTCGAGGTCGCGCTGGGATCCTCGTCGTCGGGTGCGGAGGTCCCCATCTTCGTCTTCGACGAGGTCGACGCCGGGGTCGGGGGCGCCGCCGCCCGGGCGGTCGGCGCCCGGCTCGCGGCCTTGGCCGAGCACGCCCAGGTCATCGTCGTCACCCACCTCGCGCAGGTGGCCGCCTACGCGGACCACCATCTCGTCGTCGCGAAGGCGACCGACGGGACCATCACCGCCAGTGACGTGCGGGTCGTCGAGGGCGCGGCGCGGGAGGACGAGATCGCCCGTCTTCTCGCCGGATCGGTGAGTGGGACGGCCCGCGAACACGCTCGCGAGCTCCTCGAGGATGCGCGTTCCTGACGAGCACCGTGCAACGATAGAGCACGGTTCGCGTGGCACAGGGCTGCGCAGTTGCTGAGCAGCGAAAGGGGGCCGGATGCCGGTCCGGGTGCCCGAGGCGGTGCGTCGTTGGCGCAGCGGTCGCTCCGGTGACATGGTCGCGCGGGTCGACCGGCGCACCAAGAACCTGACAAAGCGGCTCCGTCCCGGTGAGGTCGCGATCATCGACCACGAGGACATCGACCGCGTGTCCGCCGATGCCCTCGTCGCCTGTCGCCCGGCCTACGTCGTCAACGCGAGCCGGTCGATGTCCGGGCGCTACCCGAACCAGGGCCCGGAACTCATCCTCGACGCCGGGATCCCCATCATCGACAATGTCGGACCTCGGGTGATGACCGCGATCCAGGAGGGCACCGAGCTGCGGATCGAGGGGTCCGAGATCTTCGTCGGGGACGAGCAGGTAGCCCGCGGCGAGCTGCTCGACCTCGAGCAGATCCGCGAGGACATGGTCCTCGCACGAGCCGCCATGTCGGACCAGATCGAGGCCTTCGCCACGAACACGCTGGACTACCTGCGCGCCGAGCGCGACCTGCTCATCGACGGTGTCGGGGTCCCGAAGATCCGCACCGACATGGACGGTCGGCACGCGCTCATCGTGGTGCGCGGTCACCACTACAAGGAGGACCTGGCGATCCTGCGCTCCTACATCCGGGAGTACCGTCCCGTCCTCATCGGCGTCGACGGGGGAGCCGACGCCATCCTCGAGGCCGGCCTCACGCCCGACATGGTCATCGGCGACATGGACTCGGTCTCGGACCGGGCCCTCACCTGCGGAGCCGAGATCGTCGTCCATGCCTATCGGGACGGCCACGCGCCCGGTGCGGAGCGGGTACGTGCTCTGGGTGTGGAGCCGGTGATCTTCGCGGCGGTCGGCACGAGCGAGGACATCGCCATGCTCCTCGCCGACGACAAGGGCGCGGACCTCATCGTCGCCGTCGGCACCCACGCCACCCTCGAGGAGTTCCTCGATAAGGGCCGCTCCGGCATGTCGAGCACATTCCTGACCCGGTTGCGGGTCGGGTCGAAGCTCGTCGACGCCAAAGGCGTCAGCCGGTTGTACCGGCCCCGCATCACGACACGGTCGTTGTCGGTCATCTTCCTCTTCGGCTTCCTCGCCCTCCTCGCGGCGATGTACGCCACGCCCGGAGGTCAGGCGGCCCTGCAGGTCATGGGTGCCAGGTTCGACGCGTGGCGCGATGCCATCTGGTCGTTCGTCCTAGGAGTGTTCAGTTGATCGGAGTATCCAGGTGATCGACTTCCGCTACCACCTCGTCTCGATCGCGTCGATCTTCCTCGCGCTCGCCGTCGGCATCGTGCTCGGAGCGGGACCGCTCAAGGGCACGATCGGAGACACCCTGACCAGCGAGGTCACCAGGCTCCGCGACGACGCCAACGCGCTGCGCGCCGACCTCAGCGCCGCCGAGGCGCGGGCGGCTGCCCATGAGGAGCTCATCACCGAGCTCGGCCCGCGCGCCGTCTCCGGCCTGCTCTCCGGTGAGTCGGTGAGCATGCTCGCGCTGCCCGGAGCCTCGGACCAGGTCGTCGAGGAGACGCGGGCGCTCCTGCTCCAGGCCGGCGCATCGGTGTCCACCCAGGTCCGGCTCGAGCCGACGTTCACCAGCGTGGATCCGCCTGCTGAAGCGGACCGCCGAGAGGCGGCGGCCCAGCTGCGCGAAGCGTTTGCGAGCAACCTTCCCATCGGTGCCTCCGCGGAGGAGGTGATCTCGGTGGCCATGGGCTGGGCCATGACCACCCAGCCGGACTCCCTGGGAGCCTCGGACGGCACGGGTGACGGCCCAGGGGACAGCACGGAGGGTGGCACGGATGACCCGGGCGACTCCTCGACGGACGCCGCCACCACCAGTGCCACGCCGGGTGCGGACGGGGATGACGACGGCCCGGATCCGCAGGCCACCGAGCAGGAGTCGAGCGACAACCTGACTCCCGGCGTCGACACCGACCGGCTGTTCGACGCACGTGCCGACGAACGGGGCCGGCAGATCCTCGACATCCTGGAGTCGAATGGTCTGCTCGCGCACAGCAGCGACGGGCTCCTGGGGAGCTCGGGAGGCGTTGTCGTCATCGCCCCGGAGGCAGACGAGGGAGCAGCACCGGACGTCACCCAGTGGGCCGAGCTCATCGGCTCTCTCGCCGAGGCGAGCGCGGTCACGGTCGTCGGTGAGGTCGGGGAAGAGGTGCTTCTCGAGACCAACCTCATCGCCACGGTCCGCGACGACGGGGCCCTGAGCGGCCGGGTCTCGACGATCGACAACGTCGCCGGCCCGATCGGCCGCCTCGCGGTGCCCTTCGTCGTCGCTGCGGGGATCTCCGGGGAGGTCGGACACTTCGGCGTCCTCGACTCGGCCGCCGATCGCTTCCCTGCGGTGCCGGCGGCGGAGCGGTGAGGTCGAGGCTGGTCGCCGCCGTCGTCGCGGCCGGTGCGAGCTCAGCTGCGATGGCCTGGGGGCGACGGCGGGCAACGATCGGCGGGCTGCACTGGCAGCGCACCAACCATGCCGGCCGGACGGTCACGCTCTGGGAGGGAGCCGCATACGCCCAGGGGGCCGTGATCGGCGCACTGGTGTCCGGCTCGGCCCCGGCGGCGGCAGCGGCCCTCGGCAGCGCCGCGTTCGGCGCCCTGGACGACCACCGCGGGGACGCCTCGAGCAAGGGTCTCAGGGGTCACCTCGGCGCGTTGGCCTCCGGTGAGGTCACCACGGGTGCGATCAAGGTCCTCGGCATCGGCATGACCGGGATCGTCGCCGCCGCCGTGGCGGACCACGCGGCCGGACGACCACTGGGTCCGAGCACGGTGATCGGCGGCGGGATCATCGCGGCCGCGGCGAACCTCGGCAACCTCCTCGACCTGCGACCAGGCCGCACCCTGAAAGCGACCGTCATCACCGGCCTCCCGCTGATCAGCGGAGCCGGTGGGGTCGCCGGCGCAGCGGCCATCGGCGCGGCCGCGGGTGTCATCGGACCGGACCTTCGCGGGGAGTCGATGCTCGGGGACACCGGAGCCAACGCGGCCGGTGCGGTCGTCGGCACGGCCCTTGTCGAGCGCCTTGGTTGGCGGGGCCGGTTGATCACCCTCGCCGGACTGACCGGCCTCACCCTGGCATCGGAGCGGGTGAGCTTCACCTCGGTCATCGAGTCCACTCCGGTGCTGCGCGAGCTCGACCGGTGGGGCCGCCCCAGATGACCCGCCGGGTAGCCGGAGGGATCGCCGGAGCCGCGGGCCTCATCGCCGTGCTCACCCTCCTCGCCCGGGTGGCCGGCTTCGGTCGCACTCTCGTCTTCGCCGACAGCGTGCGGGCCTCGGGAGTCGGCGACGTCTACAACATCGTCAACGCGGTCCCCAACGTCGTGCACGAGGTCGCGGCCGGCGGAGCCCTCGCCGCAGTGACGGTGCCGCTCATCGCCTCGCACCTCGGACGCGGGGAGCGGGACGAGGCGCACGCCGTCGCCTCGACCCTGCTCACATGGGCGCTCATCATCCTCACCCCGCTGGCCGCGCTCGTCTGGTTCCTCGCCGAGCCGATCAGTGGGCTGCTCGTCCCGGACCGCATCCCCGAGGGCGTCTCGACCGGCGCGAGCATGCTGCGGATCTTCTCGGTCCAGATCCCGCTCTACGGCCTGGCCATCGTTGTCTCCGGGCTGCTCCACGCCTACTCCAGGTTCGCCGCGGTGGCGGTGGCGCCCCTGGTCTCGAGCGTCATCGTCATGGCGACGTATGCGGCGTACGGCTCGCTCGCCGACGGCGCCACCACAGGCGTCGGCTCGGGTGCGATCCAGCTGCTCGCCTGGGGAACGACGGCAGGCGTGGCCGCGCTGGCGCTCCCTCTCCTCATCCCGGCGTGGCGCTCAGGCTGGCGCTACCGGCCCTCGGTGCGGTTCGTCGGGGACGACGCCACTCGCGCCCGCCGGCTCGCCGGGGCCGGACTCATCGCGCTGGCAGCCCAGCAGCTCGCCACGCTCGCCTCCTTGCGGATCGCCGCCACCTACGGAGGTGGCGAAGGCGCCGCCTCGGTGTACACCTGGATCCTCGCCGTCGTCATGCTCCCGTATGCGGTGCTCGTCATTCCCCTGGCGACCGCGGCGTTCCCTGCGCTCGCCACCCGGGCCGCGGCGGAGACGGACCGAGCGGCCGAGGCCGGTGACTCCCAGTCCTCTCCGACGCTGCCCTCTGCCCCACCCTCTTCTGAGTCGCTGTCTTCTGAGTCGCTACCCTCCGACTCACTGCCCCCGGACTCCCTGTCCTCCAGCTCTGTGCCCTCCAGCTCCCCGCCTGCCGACGGCGAGGCCGGAGGGCTCCTCGGGCGTGCCTTCCACGTCGCCGTCCTCCTCGGGATCGTCGCTGCGGTCGGGCTCATCGTCGTCTCGCCGCTGGTCGGGGCGGTCTTCTCGTTCCTCGACGCGCGTCGTGGTGGAGGCACGGCGAGCGGGGCGGCAGTGCCGGCCATGGCCGCGGGCCTTCGGGCGTTCGCCCCGGGACTCATCGGCTTCGGTGTCCAGGCCCTGCTCACCCGGGCGCTCTACGTCCGCGGCCGGCCGCTCACCGCCGGCCTGGCCGTGGCGCTGGGCTGGGCGATTGCGGTGGTGGTGCCGGCGGCCGCCCTGTCGACTTCCTCGGGCGCGCAACGGACCGTCCTGCTCCTCGGCACGGGGTGGTCGATCGGGATGACCGTCGCGGCGCTGTTGCTCATCGTGCTCGCGGTGCGCCACTGGGGCAGCGGCATCCTGCGAGGGTGGAGCGGGACCGTGCAGTACCTGCGCAGGAGGGTCGTTCCAGGATGAAGATCGTCATGCTCCTTGCCAAGTCGACGGGTGGGATTGGCACCCACGTCGATGACCTGATGCGCGAGCTGCGCGCCCTCGGGCACGAAGTCGTCGTGGCGACCGACCGGCTCACGGCCGAGTCCTTCGGATGGGACGACGCCGAGCTGGTCTGGCCGGCGGACCGCGACGGGCGCGGAGATCCGGCCCGACCCCCCGGCTCCGACGGTGAGGGGGCGACCGCTCCTGGTCCGGACCCGTCGGCCACCCTGGGCAGCCGACGCGAGCGGCTCCTGCGGTTGCGCGGGGTCCTCCGCTCCGCAGATGTGGTCCATGCCCACGGTCACCAGGCCGGCTCGCTGGCAGCCCTGGCGGTGAGGTCTCTTCCCCGCGGACAGCGGCCGGCCCTCGTCGTCAGCCTCCACAACGCCGTGCTCGGGGGAGCGCGTCGGCAGAGCCTGGCGGCCCTCACCGCTCGCCCGTTCGCCTCGACCGCTGCGCTCGTCACCGGCGCGAGCAGCGACCTGGTGGAGCAGGCCCGGCAGTGGGGCGCCGGATGGACAGAGCTGGCCGCGGTCCCGTCACCTCTCGTGCCACGGCTTCTCGAGCAGGAGGTCGTCGACCTCTCCGGACGGCGGGAGCTGGCCGCCCCCCTGCTGCGGGATGCGGGTGTCCCCGCTCCGGTCGGCGTCGACCTCATCCTCACGGTGGCCCGCATCGCGCCACAGAAGGACCTGCCTACCCTGGTCGCGGCCGCCGCAGCCGACAGAGATCGCCGACGCGTCTGGGTGGTCGTCGGCGGTGGCGACCGGGAGCTGGCCGCGCAGCTGGGACGCCAGGCCCGGGAGCTGGGTGCGCCGGTGCACCTCGTCGGACCGCAGGGTGATCCGACGCCGTGGCTGCGCGCGGCGAGCGTCTTCGTCCTCACGAGCCACTGGGAGGCCCGGGCGCTCGTCGTCCAAGAGGCCCTGGCAGCCGGCACTCCCGTCGTCACCCGGGACGCCGGGGGACTGCGCGACCTCGTCGAGGACGTCGGCATCCTCCTCGACACCCGTGACGCCGCCCGCTGGGCCGATGCCGTCGGTGAGCTGTGCAGCGACAGCCAGGCGTGGCATACCGCCTCATCGGCCGGGCGGGCGAGGGCAGCCACCTGGGACGACAGCAGGCAGACCGCGACTCGCTGGGTCTCCTGGTACGCCCGCTCTCTGGTGATGACGTAGAGTAAAAGCCCGTGGTTGCCTCGACGAAACACATCTTCGTGACCGGAGGCGTCGCCTCCTCACTCGGCAAGGGACTCTCCGCTTCATCGCTCGGCAACCTGCTGCGGGCACGTGGGGTGAGCGTGACGATGCAGAAGCTCGACCCCTACATCAACGTCGACCCCGGGACGATGAACCCGTTCCAGCACGGTGAGGTCTTCGTCACCGAGGACGGCGCAGAGACCGACCTCGACATCGGGCACTACGAGCGCTTCCTCGACGTGAACCTCTCCGCGAACTCCAACGTGACGACGGGTCAGGTGTACTCGACCGTCATCGCCAAGGAGCGCCGTGGGGAGTACCTCGGCGACACCGTCCAGGTCATTCCCCACATCACGAACGAGATCAAGCGGCGCATGCGCGCAGCCGCTGCAGGCAGTCCGGGGATCAAGGACTCGGAAGCGCCCGACGTCATCATCACCGAGATCGGCGGCACCGTCGGCGACATCGAGTCGCTGCCGTTCCTCGAGGCGGCGCGACAGGTGCGCCACGACCTGGGACGCGACAACTGCGTCTTCGTCCATGTCTCCCTCGTGCCCTATCTCGCCCCCAGTGGCGAGCTGAAGACCAAGCCGACCCAGCACTCGGTCGCGGCGCTCCGCCAGGTGGGTATCCAGCCCGACGCCCTCGTCCTGCGCGCTGACCGGGAGCTCCCCGACTCGATCAAGAACAAGATCTCGCTCATGTGCGACGTCGACCGGGAAGCCGTGGCCGCCGCCGTCGACGCGCAGAGCATCTACGACATCCCGAAGGTGCTGCACCGCGAGGGTCTCGACGTCTATGTGATCCGTCGCCTCAACCTCAGGTTCCGCGACGTCGCGTGGTCGGACTGGAACGAGCTGCTCGAGCGGGTCCACCGTCCCCTGCACCGGGTCGAGGTCGCGCTCGTCGGCAAGTACATCGACCTGCCCGACGCCTACCTCTCGGTCATCGAGGCACTGCGGGCGGGGGGCTTCAGCAACGACGCGAAGGTCGAGATCCGGTGGGTCGAGTCCGACCGGTGCGCGACCGAGGCCGGAGCGCGGGAGGCGCTGTCCGGCGTGGACGCGATCCTCGTGCCGGGAGGCTTCGGGGTGCGCGGCATCGAGGGCAAGGTCGGTGCCCTGCGCTGGGCGCGCGAGCACCAGATCCCGACCCTGGGCATCTGCCTCGGGCTGCAGTGCATGGTCATCGAGTTCGCCCGCAACGTCTGCGGCATCGAGGGGGCCAGCTCCACGGAGTTCGATCCGGACACCCCGGCTCCGGTCATCGCCACGATGGAGGAGCAGAAGGCATACGTCGATGGTGCCGGCGACCTCGGCGGCACGATGCGCCTCGGGTCGCAGCCGGCGCGGCTCCTCAAGGACTCGGTCGTGGCGCGGGCCTACGGCTCGACGTCGGTCACCGAGCGGCACCGTCACCGCTACGAGGTGAACAACAGGTACCGCGAGCAGCTCGAGACCGCCGGTCTCGTCATCAGCGGCACCCACCCGGACCTGGGTCTGGTCGAGTTCGTCGAACTGCCCGCCCAACAGCACCCGTACTACGTCTCCACCCAGGCCCACCCCGAGTTCAAGTCCCGCCCGCACCGGGCCCACCCGTTGTTCTCCGGGCTCATCAACGCCGCCATCGAGCAGCAGCGCGCCGAGCGGCTCGTCGAGGTGGAGCCCGCCAAGCCGGTCGACGGGTGAGCACCGGGCCACGCCTGGACGTGACGGGCGACGGGGACGGCGGCCGACGCGACCTCTCAGGAGACCGTGCCCACGCCGGTGAGCTGGAGCTCGTCGACCGTGTCGAACCGCGTCCGGTCGTCTCCCGTGAGGTGGGGTTCCACGGCAGGGTGTGGGACGTGGTGTCCGAAGTCGTCGACCTCGGCGCTGCCGGACGAGTCACCCGCGACTACATCGATCACCCGGGTGCGGTCGCTGTCGTCGCTCTGGACGACGCAGGCCGGATCGCCCTCGTCCACCAGTACCGCCACCCGATCGGCACCGTCGAGTGGGAGATCCCAGCAGGTCTGACCGACGTCGACGGCGAGCCGCTGGTCCTCACGGCACAGCGGGAGCTGGCCGAGGAGACGGACCTGCGGGCCGACACCTGGCACCACCTGCTCGAGGTCGCCACGACCCCGGGAAGCTCCTCGGAGCGGATCACGATCTTCCTCGCCCGGGACCTGCACGTCGTCCCGGAGGCGGAACGGCACACGCGGGAGGGCGAGGAGCTCGACATGCCGCTCGCCTGGTTCCCTCTTGACGAGGTCCGGGATGCTGCCCTCGCCGGCCGGATCCGCAACATGACCCTCATCGCCGGGGTGCTGGCCGCCTGTGCGGCGCGGGACGCCGGCTGGAGCACGCTGCGCAGCGCGACGCCCTGAGCTCGTCAGGTCATCACTGGTAGGAGATGAACCACGGCGTGGGCTCCACCTGAGCGATGGTCTGCTCAGGGGTGAGCATGGGGGAGTCCTCGTCGTAGAAGTTCTTCCAGCCCAACCACATGCCCTCGGGCAGGTCCTGCTTGAGGCTCCGCCAGGTCGCCTGCTTGTCGCCCTGTCCACCCTGTCCGTCGGCGTGCAGCACCACCGCGATCTCGGGATGATCTGTGCGCACCAGGTCGCGGTCCCGGATCATCGAGGTCCGGAACTGGTGGAGAGTGAGCACCTTCTGGGGGAGGTCGTTCTCGCGCACGAGCGTGGCGAGCCAGTCGATCACGGCGTTGACCTCGCTCGCCTCGACGTGACCGATCCGCACCAGGTGGCGCTCATCCGGTCCGAGCCGCCACTCCGGGTCGAGGGCCAGACCGACGTGCGGCTCGAGGAGCAGCTCCTCGTACTGCTTCGCCTGAGTGAGGAAGTCACTGCGCCCGGGCTGCAGGTCGAGCACCACATAGATGCCCGCTTCCTTCGCGGCATCGACCCAAGGACGGAACTTCTCGACCTCCCAGACCTTGGAGTAGTTGCCGTCGTCGCCGGCTGCACCGGTCGCCACGCTGGCGATGATCTCCCAGGACGGGGTGACCTGTTCCTCGACAAGGGGGGAGTAGCGCTCGACGTACTCGTTCACCCGGCGGACGCTCCCGTCGATGCCCTGCTCGCCGAGGAGGCCCAGGACGGGTGCTCCGGGGTGCCCGTAGAGCGCGACCATCCGTCGGTGCGGGAAGCAGGTCACCCCGCCGCCCGGTAGCTCCGGCGCACGCTGCGCCATGGTGCCCTGGACGAGCAGCCGCTGCGCTGTCGCATCATCTGCAGCCAGGACGATGAGCGGCCGGTCCGACTCCTCGCGCAAGGCTGCGTAGACGGTCGGCATGTCCCTCGGGTCGCCCACATCCGTATGCGTGGCGGCACCGAAGGCCTGCGCAGTCGCCGCTGCGGCCCCTGCCTGCGACTCGGATCCGAGGAGGACGTGGACCGGTGCGGGCCGGGCGGACTCTCCGACCGGGACGCCCTCGGGCGGAGCCGCCTGGTCCGAGGCCGGGACGAGGTGCACCGTGAGCCCGTCGGCGCCGATGATCGTGGGGTCTCCCGAAGCGGAGGGAACGGTGTCGCTACTCGACGCGGTCGCGTTCGCGCCTGGCTCTGTTGCGGTCGCAGTGTCGGTCGTGGTCGCCTCCGAGGGACCTGTCGCGTCTCCCGTGTCGGTCGCGCTGGTCCCGGATGTCGTGGCAGCGCTCGACCCGACCCCGGGCACCACGACGACGAGGTGCTCCACACCCAGGCGAGACAGCGCCTCGGCAGTGGCAGCAGGTAGCTCCGTGCCGGGTTCTCCGACGAGCACCGGCCAGTGCGCTGTCGCTGCCAGTGCTGCCGCGGTGGCGAGTTGCGTCGGCTCGTCGGGCGAGAGCACCGCGACGCGGGCCGAGGCAAGGAGAGCAGTGCTCACGATCGCCGCGAGATCGGCCGCTGCGCCTCCGACGGAGAGCGACTCCTCGATCGGGTTGACCACGTTCGTTGGCGGCTGGGGAGGGGCCTCGCCGCCGGAGCCGGTCTCCGGATGCTGAGATTTCGCGTTCTCGTCGGCGCAGGCTGCGACAGGGAGGACCCCGGCGGCCGCGGCGGCAGCAGTGAGTACTGCTCGTCGGGTCACTCTTGCCATTCCTCCACCCTACGTGCGTGGGCGGATTGGGGCTGACCTGCAGGAATGCGGCGGTCCTCGACGACGGCTCCCGGGGGACCTGCCAGGAAGGTCGACAGGGGGGTCAGAGAGGCGGTGAGTGACCGATCCCGCCGGCGTATAACGGAGGTGGGCGCGTATTGTCAAACGTGTCACACCCTCTAGTCAAGGAGTGAGACGAACACTAGAGTGCGAATCGTCGCAGGGGCAGCAGCCCGTTTCATAGAAGCGGTCCGCATGAGCGTAGGTACTGGGATCTCTCAGGAGGCGTGTCGTGGACATAAACCAGATCATCATCTGGATCATCGTCATCTGCATGTTGATCGGAGCGGTGGACCGCATCATCGGTAACCGTTTCGGCTTCGGTGAGCAGTTCGAAGAGGGCTTCAACGCCCTTGGTGCACTAGCACTTTCAATGGTGGGCGTCGTGTCCATCGCCCCGGTTCTCAAGAAGCTTCTCGAGCCGGTCATCACCCCCGTGTACGAGGCACTCGGGGCCGATCCGTCCATGTTCGCGACCACCCTGCTGGCCAACGACATGGGTGGCGCACCACTGGCGCTGAGCATGGCCAAGGACCCCGATGCCGGCCTGCTCGCGGCCTTCATCCTCGGCGCCATGATGGGCCCGACGATCGTCTTCACGATCCCGGTCGCACTGGGCATCATCGACGCCAGTGACCGGCAGTACCTCGCCAAGGGTGTGCTGGCCGGCATCGTGACCATCCCGATCGGTGTCCTCGCCGGCGGGCTCGTCGCGGGCTTCGACACCAAGATGGTGTTCCTCAACCTCATCCCCATCGCCCTGGCCGCGATCCTCATCGCCATCGGCCTGATCTTCGCTCCCGAGCGGATGACCCGAGGCTTCGAGTACTTCGGCAAGGGCCTCATCGCCGTCATCACCGCGGGCCTGGCGCTCGGTGTCTTCCAGCAGCTGACCGGCGTCCGCCTGATCGCGATGCCTGCCGGTGCCGAGGGTGACCCGACACGCGAGCAGCTGATGGAGAGCAACGCCTGGTACATCGACCCGCCGACCGAGGGTCTCGCGATCATCGGTGGCATCGCCATGGTGCTGCTCGGTGCCTTCGTCATGGTCTTCCTGATCGTCAAGTACCTGAGCAAGCCGCTCACCAAGGCGGGCAAGGTCGTCGGGATGAACGACGCGGCGGCTGGCGGCATGATCGCGACCCTCGCGAACAACATCGCGATGTTCCAGATCTACAAGAAGATGGACCCGCGCGGAAAGATCCTCAACGCGGCGTTCGCCGTCTCGGCAGCGTTCACCTTCGGTGACCACCTCGGCTTCACCGCCGGGTATCTCGAGGGTGAGTACAAGCAGATGATCTTCCCGATGATCGTCGGCAAGCTCCTCGCCGGCTTCACGGCCGTCGCCCTGGCCTACTTCCTCTTCCGGAAGGCCTTCCCGCCGGCGACCGGAGAGGTCGTGGACGAGTCCGATGAGCTCGTGGCCGCAGGCGACGTCGAGAAGGACGAGCAGGCGTCGGCATGATCATTGCCAGGGTGGTGGGTTCGGCGGTCTCGACCATCAAGGTCGACCGTCTGCGAGGCGCCAAGCTCCTCGTCCTGCGCCAGGCGACCCCCGGGGACGAGGTCTTCGGTGACCACTTCGTGGCCGTTGACGCGGTCGGAGCTGGGGAAGGTGAACTCGTGCTCGTCGCTCGCGGCAGCGCAGGTAGACACACTCCACTGACGGAGGGTCAGCCCGTGGACGCAGTCATCATGGCCATCCTGGACTCTCTGGAGATCGAGGGCTCGATCTCCTTCAGGAAGTCATAGCCGGACGACGACGATGACCAGCCGGGAGATGCTCAGCGTGGGGATCGACGTAGGGACGACGACGTCGCAGCTCGTCCTGTCACGCCTCACGGTGCGCAACACCCACCGCTTCGGCCTCGTGCCCCGGTTGGACGTCTCCTCCAGTGACGTGCTGTTCGCGAGCGAGCCGAGAGAGACCCCTCTGCTCTCGCCGGATGAGATCGACGTGGATGCCCTCGTCGATCTCATCCGGCACGAGTACGAGCTGGCAGGGGTGTCCGCGGACGAGGTGGAGACCGGCGCGGTCATCATCACCGGCGAGACGGCCCGGGCGCGCAACGCGGAGGCCATCCTCCACGGCCTCTCGGACCTCGCGGGCGACTTCGTCGTCACGGTCGCCGGCCCCAGCGTCGAGTCTCAGATCGCCGGGCGTGGATCCGGTGCGGCGGCCTGGTCGGCCGAGCGCTTCACCTCTGTCGTCAACGTCGACATCGGTGGCGGGTCGAGCAACGCGGCCCTCTTCCGGGCGGGCAAGCACCTCGCCTCGTCAGCGACGATGGTCGGCGGCCGTCAGGCCGTGCTGGAGCGTGGCACCGGGCTGCTCACCCACCTCGCGCCGAGCGGTCGGATCATCGCCGATGAGCTGGGGCTCGATCTCGTCCGTGGCAAGGTGCCGTCGCTGGCGGCCCTGCGTGCTCTCACCGACGCGATGGCCGACATCATCGTCGACCTGTGCCTCGGGACCCTCTCGCCGCTCGGTGAGAAGGTGGCGCTGTCCCCACAGATGAAGATCGAGGACACGGTGACGGCGTACTTCATCTCCGGAGGGGTCGGACTCCTCTACTACGACGAGGTGCCCGCCGACACGTTCGAGCAGATCAGCGCATACGGGGACGTCGGGCCGTTGCTCGCCCGCTCGCTCCGGGAGAACACCCGGTGGCGAGCGCTGCGGGTCGAGCGGCCCCCGCAGACCCTCCGGGCCACCGTCCTGGGCGCGGCGAGCCAGCAGGTGACCCTGTCGGGATCGACGATCTGGGCCGACGACGACGTGCTGCCCCTGCGCAACCTCCCGGTCATCGAACCGGTCTTCGATCCCGACTTCCTCCGGAAGGAGACCATCTCGGCAAGCCTCAGCGAGGCTGTCCGGCGGTGGGACCGGGGGACACCGGAAACCGGAGCCAGCGTCGCGATCTGCCTCGGGCTTCCCGACCGGCTCGACTACGCGCAGGTCACCGCGCTTGCGGACGGGGTGAGTGACTTCGTCCGCGAAGGTATGGCACCGGGCACGCCACTGGTCATGGTCACCGAGAAGGACTATGCCCAGGTGCTCGGGCAGACGATCAAGGGTCAGATCCAGGAGCTCCCACTGGTCGTGATCGACCAGATCGGCCTGGGGGAAGGAGATTTCATCGACATCGGGGAACCGATGCTGGACGGCCGGGTGGTCCCGGTGTCCGTCAAGACCTTGGTGTTCTACCACTGACTAACGAGTGCAAGGAGTTTGGCTGTGAACACTTCCGGAGATGAGGGCTCATGTTGCTGAGAACAAAGCTGTTCGGCACGACATACGAGTTCGGCAGCATCAAGGAGCTGTTGGCCAAGGCCAACGAACAGAAGTCCGGTGATGAGCAGGCCGGCATCGCGGCCCGTTCGGCCGCCGAGCGAGTGGCCGCCAGGCACGTCCTGGCCGAGGTGCCGCTCAAGGTCCTGCGTGAGAACCCGGTCGTCCCCTACGACGAGGACGAAGTCACCCGGGCGATCGACGAAGGCGTGAACGAGACGATCTTCGCGGAGATCGCAGGCTGGACGGTCGGAGACTTCCGGGAGTGGATCCTCTCCAACAAGACGACCCCGGACATGATCTCGCGGGTCAGCAACGCAATGACCGGTGAGATCGTCGCCGGCGTCACGAAGCTCATGAGCAACCTCGACCTCATCGTCGCTGGACGCAAGATCCGCGTGCAGACCCACTGCAACAACACCATGGGTCTGCCGGGCACGATCGCCTCACGCAACCAGCCCAACCACCCGACCGACTCCGTCGACGGCATCCGGGCGACGATCTACGAGGGACTGTCCTTCGGCTCCGGCGACTCGGTCATCGGCATCAACCCCGCCGACGACAGCGTCGGAAGCGTCTCCCGGCTCCTGGAGATGACGAAGGACATCATCGACCGGTGGGAGATCCCCACGCAGAACTGCGTCCTGGCCCACGTCACCACCCAGATGGATTGCCTGCGCAAGGGCGCACCCTCCGGGCTGATCTTCCAGTCGTTGGCCGGGTCGCAGAAGGCGATGGAGTCCTTCGGTATCTCGGTCGGACTCATGGACGAGGC
>JAAYCP010000095.1 GCA_012729695.1 Actinomycetales bacterium
CACAGTCTCGTCCGGCTCCGCAGCCGAGAGCACCGTCGTCGCCTCGGCGATCGCCTGGGCTCCGTCCGCGGCGGCGTGGAACTCCTGACCCACCCGGCGGATCGGCCAGTACGCCTCCGGCGCCAGGAGGATCGCCAGCAGCGCCGGCGCGAGCTCCATGTGCCCCTCAGCCAAGCGGATGCCGCACCAGACTGCGACAATCGCGACGGAGATCGACGCGAGCAGCTCCAGCGCGGCGGAGCTCATGAAGGCCAGCCGCAGGGTGCGCATCGTCGCCCTCCGGTGCCGCTGGCTGACCTCGGCGATGGTGTCGACCTGGCGCTCACCGCGGCCGTACGAGACGAGCGTCGGCAGACCCCGCATGACGTCGAGGAAGTGCCCGGCCAGCCCGGACATCGCCTTCCAGCGCTTGTCCGTCTCGTCCGCGGTCTTCGCGCCGATGAGCGCGGCGAAGAGCGGCAGAAGGGGCACGGTGAGGACGACGATGACCGCCGACGACCAGTCGACGAAGGCGATGGCGACGATGGCGAGCAGCGGCACGACGGCGGCGTGGATGAGGCTGGGCAGGAAGCGCGCGGCGTACGGCTCGACGGCCGTGCAGCCTTGCGCCGCAAGCGTGCTCGCGTGCGCGGGATCGGGTCGGCTGTCGGCGGGCGCGCTGAGCCAGTGGTCGATGAGGCGCTCGCGGAGAGCAGCCGCCACGCGCATACCCGCCCAGGCCTGGACGGTCTCGGCGAGGTATGCGAGGAGCGCCCGGGTGGCGAACAGCAGGACGAGCAGCAGGGCAGGCCGTGCGAGGTCGCCGCGACCGACGACCTCGACGATGAGGTCGGCCAGCACGAAGACGAGGGCGATCGTCGCGATCCCCTGGAGGATGCCGAGGACCCCGAGTGCGGCGACTGGCCCCCGGGTTCCGGGGACCAGTCGCAGCATCGCAAGGTCGAAGGGCTTCATCGCACCTGGGCTCAGGGGACCTTCACCGGAGCCGGGATGTGGGCCGTGGTGAGGCGCTTGCGGAAGATCCAGTACGTCCAGGCGGTGTAGGCGAGGACGATGGGCGTGAAGACGAGGGCAGCGCCCGTCATGATCTTCAGCGTGAGCGGCGAGCTCGCGGCGTTCTCGATCGTCAGCGACCAGTCGGGGTTCGTCGTGCTGGGCATGACGTTCGGGAAGAGGACGAGGAAGTAGGTGGCCACAGCCATCGCCGTCGTCACCATGGTGGCGGCGAAGGCCTTCCCCTCGGACCCCTGGGTGTTGAACCAGATCCCGGCGAGCAGGCTGACCGCGGCGAGGGCCGTCGTGATCCACGACCACACCGTGCCCTGGGTGACGCCGAGCCAGAGCAGCAGGATGACGGCGAGAAGAGCAGTGACGACGCCGACCTTGGTGCCGACCTCACGCGCCTCCGCACGGATCGAGCCGTCGGTCTTCAGCGCCGTGAAGAAGGCGCCGTGGGTGAGGGACAGGCCGACGATGACGAGACCGCCGAGCAGCGACATCGGGTTGAGCAGCGTGAACAGCGTGCCCGTGAACTCCGACGCACCGGCCGGGGCGCCGGCCGGCAGCTCGAGGGGCAGGCCGCGCACGACGTTCGTCAGGGCGACGCCGACGAGGAGCGGCGCGACGAAGGACCCGGCGATGATGGAGAGGTCCCAGTTGCGGCGCCACGTGTCGTTGTCCCTCTTGTGGCGGTACTCGAAGCCCATGTTCCGGACGATGAGCGCGACGAGCAGGATGAGCAGCGGCAGGTAGAACGCGCTGAACATCGTTGCGTACCAGTGCGGGAACGCGGCGAACGTCGCGCCACCTGCCGTGAGCAGCCACACCTCGTTGCCGTCCCAGTGCGGGCCGATCGTCGTGAGCAGAACCCGACGGCGCTTCTCGGCCTCGGCCGGGGTGACGGCGGGGTCTCCGCTCAGGCCGCCTTCCTTACCGAGGACCGGCAGGAGCATACCCACGCCGAAGTCGAAGCCCTCAAGGGCGAGGAAGCCGATCCACAGCACCCCGATGAGGATGAACCAGAAGGTTGCGAGATCCATCGTGACTCCTTGTCTTTCCCGGGGCCGCTCAGTACGCGAAGGCCAGCGTGTCGTCGTCGCTGGCCGACGTCTCGTCGTCCTCGTAGGGCTCGGCGCCCTTGCGGGTGTAGGTGATGAAGAGCTTGACCTCGACGACCGCGAGGATCGCGTAGACGAGGGTGTAGACGATCATCGAGATCAGGACCTCGGCCGCGCTCACCGACGGGGAGACACCGCTCTGGACGGTCATCAGCTCGTGGACGATCCAGGGCTGACGGCCCACCTCGGTGAAGATCCAGCCGAAGCTGTTCGCGAAGAGCGGCGCCAGCGGGGTGAGGATCGCGACCCACATCCACTTGCGGTCGGAGAGGAAGCGGCCCGAGCGTGTGGCCCAGAGAACGGCGGCCGACGCGGCCATCGCGACGAAGCCCAGGCCCATCATGAAGCGGAAGGACCAGTAGGTCAGCGGGATGAACGGGGTGTAGGTCGTGTCGAAGACGATCGAGTCGGGGTCACCGCCGTACTCCTCGGCGTAGACCCGGCGCAGGTCGTTGATGCCCTGGATCTCCGCGTCCCAGTCGCCGGTGCCGAGCCAGGAGAGCAGACCCGGGATCGAGATGATCTCGGTCGCCTCGGAGCCGTCGAGGGTGCCGATGGACAGGACGGAGAAGGGTGCGCGGGTCTGGGTCTCGTAGAGCGCCTCGGCCGCGGCCATCTTCATGGGCTGGACCTCGGTCATGATCTTGCCCTGGATGTCACCGGAGACGACGACCCCGAGGGAGGCGACGAGGGTGACGACCGCGCCGGCCCGGGCCGCGTGGCGCCACATGCCCTGGTCGGCCGGCGGGTCGGCCTTGAGCATCCGGTAGATGGCGACGCCCATGACGACCGCTCCACCGACCATGTAGGACGAGAAGATCACGTGCGGGAAGGTCACGAGCTGGACCTTGTTCGTCAGCACGGCGATGAAGTCGGCCATCTCGGCGCGGCCCGTCACCTCGTTGAACCGGAAGCCGACCGGGTTCTGCATGAAGGAGTTCGCCGCGAGGATGAAGTAGGCGGACAGCACGGTGCCGATGTGGACGATCCACATGGTCGCTGCGTGGAGCTTCTCCGGGATGCGCCCCCAGCCGAAGATCCACAGGCCGAGGAAGGTCGACTCGAGGAAGAAGGCGAGCAGCGCCTCGAAGGCCAGCGGGGCACCGAAGATGTCACCCACGAACCGGCTGTAGTCGGACCAGTTCATCCCGAACTGGAACTCCTGGACGATGCCGGTCACCAGGCCCAGGGCGAAGTTGATGACGAAGAGCTTGCCGAAGAACTTGGCCAGCCGCATGTCGTCGGGGTTCTTCCGGCGTACGTAGCGGGTGTGGTACCAGGCCACGATCGCCGACAGGCCGATGGTGATCGGTACGAACAGGAAGTGATAGACGGTCGTGATGGCGAACTGCCACCGGGCCAGGTCGACGTTGCTCATGGGGACGGACTCCTCGAAACCCACAACCAGTAGTACTACATACCGTAGTTACTCTAGTCCGCCCCTTCATGAGTTCGTCACGGGGTGGATGTTCGGTTGATCACAGCTGTCGGCGACGCTCCAGACTCCCCACGAACGCGGCCCCACCCGGACGGCTTGGACCAGCGGCCTTCGACTCGGCCCAGGACGACAGAGTCGTGATCAGGCGTCGGGATATCCGTGCGGGTTCTGGGACTGCCAGCGCCAGGTGTCGACGCACATATCGTCGATGGTCCGCGTCGCCCGCCAACCCAGCTCGGCGTTGGCCCGGGTCGGATCCGCATACGACTCCGCGATGTCGCCGGCGCGCCGCGGGAGGATCTCGTACGGCAGCTCGCGGCCGCACGCACGCTCGAAGGCCCGCAGGAGCTGGAGCACCGACGTGCCCTGCCCGGTCCCGAGGTTCCAGACCGAGATCGGCTCATCCGCCTGCGTCAGGCGGTGCAGCGCGGCGATATGGCCGGCGGCCAGGTCCTCGACGTGGATGTAGTCGCGCACCCCGGTCCCGTCGACGGTCGGATAGTCGCCGCCGAAGATGCCGAGCTTCTCCCGACGCCCCACCGCCACCTGGGCGATGAACGGCATGAGGTTGTTCGGTATCCCGGCCGGATCCTCACCCATCGTGCCGCTCGGGTGGGCGCCGACGGGATTGAAGTAGCGCAGCAGCGCGATCCGCAGGGCCGGGTCCGCCACCGCGGCATCCCGGAAGATCTGCTCCTGCATGACCTTCGTCCAGCCGTAGGGATTGGTCGCCGAGGTCGGCAGCTCCTCCCGCATCGGCACCGGCGCGTCGGCGCCGTAGACCGTCGCCGAGGACGAGAAGACCAGCGTCGTCACGCCGTGCTTCTCCATCGCGCGCAGCAGGGACAGGGTCGTGCCGAGATTGTTCTCGTAGTAGTCGACCGGCCGCTCCACGCTCTCGCCGACGGCCTTGAAGCCCGCGAAGTGGATCACCGCATCGATGGACTCCTCGGCGAAGAGCCGCTCGGTCCTGTCCCGGTCGGTCAGGTCGAAGGCGCGCACGTCGAGCGGCTGCCCGGTCAGGGCCTCGATCCGCGCCACGACGCTCGGCTTGGCGTTGACGAACGAGTCGACGACGAGCACGTGGTGCCCCTCGGCGACGAGCTGGACGACGGTGTGGGAGCCGACGAAGCCGGCACCGCCGGAGACGAGCACGCGCATGACTCCACGGTATGCGGTCCGCTCGTCTCCCGAAGAGCGCACCTCGGTCTCCGGTCCGGTGGGGATCTGGGGTCCGGTGGGCTGATCAGCTGGCGATCGTGGGTGATCTCGTGGTGATCAGCTGCCGGTCACCTGCTCAGGTTGCACCCATCCCTGAACATCGCCAAGGGTGGAAGACGTCCGAGGCGTGTGCGCACTTGCCCCGCGAGGTGGTCGTAGGCGTCAGACCGGCACTGTGCCGGCAACCGCACCGAAGACGGGAGATCTCCCATGTTGACCATCACCCAGAACGCCGAGGCAGCCGTGAAGGCGCTCACCAGCGAGCCCGGAATGCCCGAGTCGGCCGGCCTGCGACTGGCGCTGGCCCCCGACCAGAGCCAGCTCGAGCTCGTCCTCGTCCCCGAGCCCCAGCCCGGTGACCAGTCCGTCGTCGGCAGTGACGCCCACGTCTACGTCGCCGAGGAGGTCGCCCCGGCCCTCGACGGGCAGCTGCTCGACGCGGTGACCACGGCGGACGGGGTCGGCTTCAGCCTGCAGCCGCAGCAGTCCGAGCAGCCGGGTTCAGCGGGATCAGACTCAGCCACCTGAGCAGTAGACCCCTGAGCAGTAGCCATAGGAACGAGCAGGAGACGTAGAACAAGGACGCGCAGTGTTCCTGGCGCAGGTGCTCAGGTGATGCGCGTCAATCGTCGACGAGGCGGGCGAGCTCCATCTCCAGGGCTCGGGCCGCCTCGTCGGCGGACACCGCATCCGCGTCGACGTGCACGGCGATGCCCAGGCAGCCGGCATACGACATGGCTGCGACGCTGCACCGGACGTTGCCCTGGATCGGCGCGACGGGCCATGCCTTGAGCAGAGGTGCCCCGGCGACCTCGAGCCTGCGATCCGGGCCGCGGACGTTCGTCACGAAGAGGGCGACGAAGCGCTGGCGGCGGGCCATCCATGCGAACACCCGGGTCCCCCACCGTGAGCTGAACTGGAAGGTGCCCTGCCTGCGCGCCTCCTCCTTCGCCGAGCGGGTGATCTCGGCGATCCGGCTCAGTCGCACGTCCGGGTCCGGCTCGGCGGTCGGCAGCCGGACGACCATCACGCCGACGGCATTGCCGGAGGCGCCCGGCGTCGGAAGGGCGACGGGGGACGCTCACGGGGACGACCTCGGGCACAGGCTCGCCCGCGGCTCGGAGCGCGGCGACGACCCCCTCACTCACTGCAGCGAGGAGGACGTCGTTAACCGTGGCACCCCGACGTCTGGCGACTCGGGCCAGGCGCCCGAGGTCTACCTCTACGAGAGCGACACCGC
>JAAYCP010000096.1 GCA_012729695.1 Actinomycetales bacterium
CGAGACGCGGCCAAGGGTTACCCACGGGTAGCATTGACGGGGTGAGCACGACCTCAGTTGGCCCTGTCCCCGGACGAGACGTGCCGCTGCGGATCGCGCTGACCTCCTACCGGAGCAAGCCGCACAGCGGCGGTCAAGGCATATATGTCCGACAGCTCGCCCGCGCCCTGACCGATCTCGGCCACGACGTCGAGGTCTTCTCCGGCCAGCCCTATCCCGACCTCTCAGGACTCGAGGCGCTCGAGGACGGCTCGCTGCGGCTGACCGAGGTCCCCAGCCTCGACCTCTACAACGACGCGGACCCCTTCCGCACCCCGGGTCTGCGTGAGTTCCGCAACCTCACCGACGTGCTCGAGTACGCGACGATGTGCACCGCAGGGTTCCCCGAGCCGCGCACCTTCGCCCGACGCGTCACCCCGCGCCTCATCGAACGCCGCCACGAGTTCGACGTCGTACACGACAACCAGACCTTGGCCCCCGCACTGCTCGCGGTCCAGGACGCAGGGCTCCCACTCGTCACGACTCTGCACCACCCGATCTCGGTCGACCGGCGGGTTGCACTGGAGGACGCCACAGGGTGGAAGAAGCTCTCCCAGCGCCGCTGGTACGGCTTCGTGCGGATGCAGGCCCGCACTGCCCGCCGTCTGCCGACCGGCTCGGTCATCACCGTCTCGGAGAACAGCCGGTCTGACGCGATCGCCGACTTCGGGATGCGCGAGGACCAGTTCAACATCGTCCCCGTCGGGGTGGACACGGACGTTTTCGCGCCCCGTGGCCCGCGCATACCCGGTCGTATCGTCTGTCTCGCGAGTGCCGACACCCCCCTGAAGGGTGTCCCTGTGCTCCTGCGCGCGCTCGCCGCTCTCCCCGAGGAGAGTCCCGCTCACCTTGTCGTCGTCTCCAAGCTGACGAAGGGCGGCGCGACCGAGCGAATGGTGCGCGACCTCGGCGTAGGCAACCGCGTGCGGTTCGTCCACGGGCTGACCCAGGAGGAGCTCGCCGAGCTCATCGCCTCCGCCGAGATCGGGTGCGTACCATCTCTTTACGAGGGCTTCTCGTTCCCGGCCATCGAGGCGATGGCCTCCGGCTGCGCGCTTGTCGCCTCCGACGCCGGCGCCCTCCCGGAGGTGGTGGGCCGTGACGGCTCGGCGGGTCTCCTGGCCCGGGCCGGCGACCCCGGTGCGCTCACCGTCGCCCTGGAGAAGCTGCTCGGTGATGCCGACCTGCGGGCCCGTCTCGGTGCCGCGGGCCGGGAGCGCGTGAGCCGCAGATTCAGCTGGCGGGCGGTCGGCGAACAGACCGTCGAGGTGTACCGGGCCGCGGGGGCGCGAAATCTTAGCGAACGCGCAACCTTGGTCAAGCCTTAGACAGCGGAAGCGACGGATTCCGCCGCTTCGTAACCGTTTTCCTCTCACCCCTAGGGGTGAAATTCGATCCATAGGCAATCTGACCTGCATATTTACCCAATCTTGAACTTCTGCTGCATATAGTTACGTCATGCATTCAGTCAGCAGCGCCGCCCGCCTTTGCGGGGTCAGCCCTTCCACACTTCGTGCCTGGGAGCGACGCTACGGAGTCGTCGAGCCCATCCGTACCGAAGGTGGATACCGCGTCTACGACGACGAAGCCCTCCGCCGTCTGACGCGGATGAGTTCGCTCATCGCCTCGGGTTGGTCACCGCGACACGCCGCGGCCTACGTGATGAATGAGGACGGCGACGCCGTCCTCCCGCTCGGCATGACGGAGGAGGAGCCCCCGCCTCCCGTGCCCCCGACCCAGGACGAGGAGGACCAGCACCTCGAGGTCGTTCTGCAGGCTGCGGAGGAGCTCAACGCCCCCCGCGTCTCCGACGAGCTCGACTTCGCCTGGTCGATCCACTCCTTCGACGACCTCATGGACCAGTGGCTCAGCCCGATTCTGAACGCCATCCGCAAGGGTGGGGAGACCGGCCGCCTGTCCCTGGCCGGTGAGCACTTCCTCCGGGCCGGCATCGAGCGGCGTCTCAAGCGGGTGTTCCAGGAGTCCGAGCAGCGGGTCAACGCGACCCCGCGGGTCATCGTCGGCACGCCTCCCGGTGACCACCGGGTGCTCACGGCCCTCGGCTACGCCACCACCCTGCGCCGTGCCGGCTGCGACGTCACCTACCTCGGCTCGGGCCTGGAGCCCAAGGCCTGGCTCGACGCCGTGGCCGAGTCCAGCCCCGACGTCGTGCTGGTTATCGTCCCCGCTGAGGAGGACGCCGCCGGCGCCTCCCGCCTCATCGCCAAGCTCGCCAAGACCAGCCCGGACCTCCCGGTGTATGCGGCCGGCGACGGCGTCGGTCAGGTCACCGGCGACCACGCGACCCTCCTCACCGACGTCATCACCAAGTGTGTCGAGCGGATCACGTCCGAGAACACCGCGACCGTCGGCGCCACCAACAACGGCTCATCCACCTCCCAGGCACACGAGGGGCGCCGCGTCGCCGTCGTCGCCTGACCGGCGCAACGTTCCTCACCCGAATCACCCACCTTCGCGGCCTGCTAGGCAGGTCAGGCCGCGGAGGTGGGTGATTTGCGCTACCCGGGAGTGCACCGGTTTGGGAGAAATGCGACCCCACACCTGAGAATGGGCGCATGCTGACAGTGGACTTCGACCGGTTCCCGGTCGCCCCGGGAGACCGGGTGCTCGATCTGGGTGCCGGCCAGGGGCGCCATACCTATGAGGTGCTCCGCCGGGGCGCCGAGGCCGTTGCGGTCGACCTCAACGACACCGACCTGGAGCAGGTCGAGGTCATGGTCGGGGCGATGGCCCTCGAGGGCGAGATCGCCGAGCCTGCCGCCCCGGTCACCCAACGCGCCGACGCGCTCGACCTGCCCTTCCCGGACGGACACTTCACCCGCGTCATCGCGGCCGAGATCCTCGAACACATCCCGGACGACCAGGGCGCCATCCGCGAGATCGTCCGCGTCACGGCCCCGGGAGGGCTCGTCGCCGTGACCGTCCCGCGCCGGTGGCCGGAGCAGATCTGCTGGGCGCTCTCGGACCAGTACCACGAGGTCGAGGGCGGACACGTCCGCATCTACAAAGCCAGCGAGCTGCGGGCGTCGCTCGAGGCCGCGGGCCTCGAGCACACCGGGACGCACCACGCCCACGCCCTGCACTCGCCCTACTGGTGGCTCAAGTGCGCGGTCGGTGTGGACAACGAGAACGTCGCGACCCGCGCATACCACCGCCTCCTCGTCTGGGACATGATGTCCCGCCCCGCCCTCACCCAGGTGGGCGAGCGGCTGCTCAACCCGGTCCTCGGCAAGAGCGTCGTCATGTACTTCCGCAAGCCGGCCTGACCCGAGTCCATGCTGCCCTCCCACCTCCGCCAGACCGGGGACTTCATCGCCGGCCACCAACTGCCGAGCGGCCAGATCCCCTGGTTCTCAGGTCACTTCGCCGACCCGTGGGACCACGTGGAAGCCGCGATGGCGCTCGGGGTCGTCGGCCGGCAGACCGAGTCCCGGGCCGCGATCTCCTGGCTGGCCGAGACCCAGGCACCGGACGGCTCGTGGCCGATGGAGACCGTGGGCGACCGGGTGACCGAGGCGACCATCGACACCAACCAGTGCGCCTACGTGGCGGTCGGGCTGTGGCACGACTACCTCCTCACCGGGGACACCGACCACCTCGCGCGGCACTGGAGCATGCTCGAGCGGGCCATCGACCTCGTCGTCTCCGCCCAGCTCCCCGGCGGTGCGATCGCCTGGGGCCGCGCGCCCACGGGGGAGTGGTGGGACGAGGGCCTGCTCACGGGCAGCTCGTGCATCGTCCTGTCCCTCGCCAGCGCCCTGGAGATCGCCACGCACCTCGGCCACGACCGACCCGCGTGGGCGGCCGCCCGGACCCGACTCATCCACGCGGTCGAGGACGAGGTCCGGGTCCACTCGCCCGCCTTCATGAGCAAGCCCCGGCACTCGATGGACTGGTTCTACCCGGTGCTCGGGGGAGCCGTGGGGGGCGCCGACGCGCACGCCCTCATCGACCGGCGCTGGGAAGAGTTCGTCGTCCCGGGCTACGGCATCAGGTGCGTCTCCGACCGACCCTGGGCCACGCCAGCGGAGTCCAGTGAGCTCGTCATCGCGCTCGATCTCCTCGGTCGGCGTGACGAGGCGCTGGCCATCCTCGACGACGTCGAGATCCACAGGGACGTCGACGGCGGGTACTGGACCGGCTATGTCTGGCCGGACACCGCGATCTGGCCGGAGGAGAAGACGACCTGGACGGCCGCGGCGGTCGTGCTCGCCACAGACGTCATGCACGCGCTGACCCCCGCCCACGGCCTCTTCCGCGACCTGGCCCGGCCGGCGCATACCGACCTCGCAGTCCCCAGTCCCAGGAGGTGAGTCGGATGGACCCCCGTCTGCGCGAGATCGCCGACCACACCCGCGGCTTCCTGCCCGACGACGAGGCCGATGCCCTGCGCGCCGCGGCCGCCACCGCCCGACCCGGCCTGTGGCTGGAGATCGGCACCTACTGCGCCAAGTCGACCGTCCATCTGGGGTCGGTCGCGCGTGATCGCGGTGCCCATCTCGTCACCCTCGACCACCACCACGGCTCGGAGGAGAACCAGGAGGGCTGGGACTACCACGACTCGAGCCTGGTCGACCCGCACACCGGGCTGCTCGAGACGCTGCCGCACGCCCGGCACGCCATTCACGACGCCGGTCTGGAGCAGACCGTGACGTTGCTCGTCGGCTCCACCCAGCAGGTCGCGCCCTGGTGGACCAGCCCGATCGAGCTGCTCTTCCTCGACGGCAACCACACCGAGGATGTGGCCCAGCACGACTACGCCGCCTTCTCCCGGCACCTGACTCCCGGTGCGCTGCTCCTCGTCCACGACGTCTTCGAGGACCCGCGTGACGGCGGTCGGCCTCCGTGGAACGTCGTCCAGCGGGCGCTCGCATCCGGCGACTTCGTCCAGGAGAGCGTGACCGGGTCGCTACGCGCGCTACGCCGCACCGATGGCGATACCGAGGAGGGGTCGGCGCGCTGACGTAGTCTTGTCAATCGTGGCTGTCGACTTCTCCCAAGAGCTCAAGGACCTCCGCGCAACGATGGACTCGGTGCGCGGGGTGATCGACCTCGCCCGGCTGGAGGCGCAGATCCAGCGCCTGGAGGAGGAAGCAGCGCAGCCCAACCTCTGGGACGACCAGGAGAAGGCACAGCAGGTCACCTCCGACCTCTCCCGCGCCAAGGCGGAGTACGACCGCATCGCCGGCATGGACTCGCGTATCGAGGACCTCGAGGTGCTCGTCGAGATGGCCCAGGAGGCCCACGAGGGCGGCGGCCAGGACGCCGAGGCGACCTTCGCCGAGGCCGAGCGCGAGCTCGAGTCGCTGAAGAAGGCGGTCGGCGAGCTCGAGGTGCGGACCCTGCTCTCCGGTGAGTACGACGAGCGCGCCGCAGTCGTGACCATCCGCGCCGGCGCCGGTGGCGTCGACGCCGCCGACTTCGCCGAGATGCTCATGCGCATGTACCTGCGCTGGGCCGAGCGGCACGGCTACCCGACGAAGGTCCTGGACACCTCGTATGCGGAGGAGGCCGGCCTGAAGTCCGCCACCTTCGAGGTCGACGCGCCTTATGCGTACGGCCACCTCTCCGTCGAGGGCGGCACCCACCGACTCGTCCGGATCAGCCCCTTCGACAACCAAGGCCGCCGGCAGACGTCGTTCGCCGCGGTCGAGGTCATTCCGCTCATCGAGTCGACCGACCACATCGAGATCCCGGAGAACGAGCTGAAGGTCGACGTCTTCCGCTCCAGCGGCCCCGGCGGGCAGTCGGTCAACACGACCGACTCCGCGGTGCGCATGACGCACATCCCCACCGGCATCGTCGTCTCGATGCAGAACGAGAAGTCCCAGATCCAGAACCGCGCTGCCGCCCTACGGGTCATGCAGTCCCGCCTGCTCCTGCTGAAGAAGGCCGAGGAGGCCGCGGCGAAGAAGGAGATGGCCGGGGACGTCAAGGCCAGCTGGGGTGACCAGATGCGGTCCTATGTCCTGCACCCGTACCAGATGGTGAAGGACCTGCGGACCGAGTACGAGGTCGGCAACACCAGCGCCGTCTTCGACGGGGACATCGACGGCTTCATCGAGGCCGGGATCCGCTGGCGGCGTGGTCTGGAACGGACCGCCCAGGAAGAGGCGGCGCGAGCTTGAGATCTGCGATCGAAAGGCACTGGGGGAGCAGCGCATGATCCGCTTCGAGAACGTCACCAAGGTGTACCCGCGAGGGACCCGGCCGGCACTGGACAAGGTCTCACTCGAGATCGAGCGCGGCGAGTTCGCCTTCATCGTCGGCCCGTCCGGCTCGGGGAAGTCGACCATGCTCCGGCTCGTCCTGCGTGAGGAGTCGGCCAACTCCGGCACGGTGCTCGTCGCCGGCCAGGACCTCGGACGCCTGCCGATGCGCAAGATCCCGCGTATGCGTCGGCAGATGGGGGCGGTCTTCCAGGACTTCCGCCTGTTGCCGGGGAAGACCGTGTACCAGAACGTCGCCTACGCCCTACAGGTCATCGGCAAGTCCAGCCTCCAGATCCGCCGCACCGTCCCGGAGACTCTGGAGATGGTCGGGCTCGGCGGGATGGACAAGCGCCTGCCGCACCAGCTCTCCGGCGGTGAGCAGCAGCGGGTCGCCATCGCCCGCGCGGTCGTCAACAAGCCGATGATCCTGCTCGCCGACGAGCCCACGGGCAACCTCGACCCGGCGATCAGCCTCGACATCGTCCGGCTGCTCGAGCGGATCAACCGCACCGGCACGACGATCATCATGGCGACCCACGACGACAGCATCGTCAACGACCTGCGCCGACGCGTCATCGAGCTCAACGAGGGACGCGTCGTGCGCGACGACGAGCACGGCACCTACGTCCCGCAGAGCATGTGACCGGCCCGATCGCTCACGACCACAACGCCTCCAGAGCCCGCCGAGACCGACCTCTCGCTCATCCACCGACCTTCCATCACTCGACCTACCAGCACCCGACGTCACTTCGACCAGAGCGGCTGACCAAGGAACCATGAGCCCACGCTTCCTCCTCCAAGAGATCTGGACCGGCATCCGGCGCAACCTGTCGATGACGGTCTCGGTCGTCCTCGTGACGATGGTCTCGATGTACCTCCTCGGCCTCGGCCTGCTCGCCCAGACCCAGGCCGACACGATGAAGGGGTACTGGTACGACCGGGTGCAGGTCTCGATCTACCTCTGCACCGACACCTCGCTGCGCCCGAACTGCACGAGCGGAGCCGTCACCGAGGAGCAGAAGGAGACCCTCCTCGCCCAGCTGAACGCGCTGCCCGAGGTCCAGCAGGTCTTCTACGAGTCCGAGGAAGAGGCGTACGACCGCTTCCAGGAGCAGTTCCGCAACAGCCCACTGGCGGGGAACATCGAGATCGGCGACATCCCGCAGTCCTTCCGCGTCCAGCTCGAGGACCCGAGCAAGTTCGGCGTCGTGGTCTCGCAGTTCGAGGGTGCTCCAGGGGTGGCCGACATCCAGGACCAGGAGCGCGTGCTCAACCGCTTCTTCACCGTCATCAACTACATCACCCTCTTCTCGGTGCTCCTCGCAGCGCTCATGGTCCTCGCGGCAGTGCTGCTCATGGCGACGACGATCAGACAGGCTGCCTTCGCACGAAGGCGTGAGATCGGGATCATGCGGCTCGTCGGCGCCTCGAACTTCACGATCCGGCTGCCGTTCGTCATCGAGACCGTCATCGCGGCGGTCCTCGGCGCCCTGCTGGCCTTCGGCCTGCTCTTCGCGACGGTGCACTACATCTTCAACCGGTTCCTCAACCGGGTGGTCCTCGACCAGGCCCTCATCGGCGACTCCGACGTGCTCGCCGTGGCCCCCCTGATGTTCGCCGGGGTCGTGGTCCTGGCCGTGCTGACCTCGACCGTCACGCTCTGGCGTTACCTGCGGGTCTGAGGTCGGAGGCGAGCTTCCGGATGCGTCGGCGGACGCATGACTGAACCGCCTGCCCTTGTCCCAGGGTGGGTGCGGGGTTATGCTGCTGGGGATCTTGTGACCCGTGTGACGTCTGTGACGAAGCCAGGGCGCAGGTCTGCAGCACGAGTTCCGCCCCGCACGAGTCCCCTGAGCCGACATCGAGGCAATGACCCGCCACCCTGCACCGTGGATCCTTCGACCGCGCGCGTTCCGACATGCCGCGGTCGTTGCCTGTGCAGCCCTCGTGGCCTCGCTCGGGGTGGCTGTCGCGTCGGCCGCCGACGACCCGCACAAGCGCAAGGCGCAGGTCGACGCCCAGGTCAAGACCCTCACCGGGGACCTGCACGACACCGACGCCCGGCTGCGCGACGCATACCTCGCCCTGCAGGAGACCCAGAGCAAGATCCCGGCCGCTGAGGCGGCCCTTGCGCAGGCTCGCAGCGCCGAGGCGCAGGCGATCGCCGAGGAACAGAAGGCCCGCACAGCCCTCGAAGTAGCACAGGCGAAGGAGGAGCGGGCCCGTGACGACCTGGCCCGCACGACCGAGGCCATTGCCTCCTCACGTGAGGAAGTGGCCCGCTTCGCCGCCCAGATCTACCAGGAGCAGGGCGGCCTCGGAGAGCTCGCCGTCGCGATGCAGGCGACCACCCCGCAGGAGTTCGCGGACCGACTCGCCCTGATGGACACCGTCATGGACGTCCAGCACGGCCAGATCAGCCGACTCAACACCGCCAAGGCGGACCAGGTCGCCCAGGAGGCGCTGCTCGAGGCACTGCGGATCGAGAAGCAGGAGGCGCAGGAGCAGGCGCAGGCCGCGCTGGATCGTGCGGTCGCGGCGCGGGCCCAGGCGGATGCCGCCAAGCGAGCCCTCGACGACCTCGCCGCCCAGCAGCAGGCCCAGGCGGCCGACCTCGAGACCGTCAAGGCCCAGACCCAGTCACGACTCCAGGCGGCCCAGAACGAGCAGGCGGAGCTGGAGGCATACCTCAAGGAGCTGGCCCGCCAGGCACGCCTGAAGGCCGAGCGCGAGGAGCGTGAGCGCCGCGAGCGGGAGGCAGC
>JAAYCP010000308.1 GCA_012729695.1 Actinomycetales bacterium
GTGACGATGCCGATGTCGACCGGCTCACCGCTCTGACGCGGGCGATGGCGCACCAGCTCGCGATGGCACGGAGCCTGGCACCCAGGGACAGCCTCCACGCCACGCTCTACACGACCGGGTGCGAACCGCTTCCCGCCGGCCTGAGTCCCGGTGTCATCTGCTTCTCAGGTGGTGTGGCGGACCTCGTCGAGACGCCCCGCAGTGCCGACTCGTTCCGCTACGGGGACGTCGGTCCGCTGCTGGGGGCCGCCATCGCCGAGGACAGTGCTTTCCGTCTCGTCGAGCGGCACCGCGCTGCCGAGACCATCGCCGCCACCGTCGTGGGTGCGGGCATCCACACCACGGAGGTCTCGGGGGCGACCATCGAGTTCGCGCAGTCGCTCCTGCCGCTCCAGAACGTACCGATCATCCGGGCGCCCGATGCCCGGTCGGACCCCGACTCTCTGTCGGAGGAGATCGAGACGCGGTGCCGGACCAAGGACGAGTACCTCACCCGGCCGGACCTGGGAGCGCAGTTCGACGACGAGGCCATCGCCGAGGTCAAGCAGCGCTGCCAGCCGAACCCGCAGGTGCAGGTCTATGTGTCGGACGGCTTGTCGTCGACGGCGGTGGAGGCCAATGTCCGCGATCTGCTCCCGGCGCTCCTGCAGGGTCTGAAGCTGCACGGGCTGACCGCCGGCACCCCGTTCTTCGTCAAGTACGGACGGGTGCGCTCCATGGAGCCCATCTCGGAGGCGCTCGGCGCAGGCGTGACGTGTGTGCTCCTGGGCGAGCACCCCGGCCTGGCGACGCCGGAGTCGCTCTCGGCGTACCTCGCCTACCAGGCACGGGTCGGGATGCCGGAGTCGGACCGGAACTGCGTCTCCAACATCCACCGGGAGGGCACCAGCCCACTCGAGGCGGGCGCCCACATCGCCGACCTCATCGCGGAGATGTTCAAGCAGAAGACCTCGGGGATCAACCTCAAGATGGGGTGACACCTTAGGCTCCCCCTGTGGGGAACCCGGGATTGATTCTCGTCATCGGCGCGTCGGGCAAGACCGGCCGTGCGGTGTCCCGTGCGCTCGCCGCCAGGGGCGTCAGCGTGCGGGAAGGTCGCCGGCCCGACCTCGACCTCGAGACCGGTCATGGCGTTGCCGAGGCGCTGGACGGCGTCGACGCCGTCTACCACCTCGCTCCCAACATGCACCCGGACGAGGTCTCCATCGCCCACCGCGTCGCCACAGCCGCCCTCGATGCCGGCGTCCCTCGCTTCGTCTTCCACTCGGTCCTGCACCCGGACGACTCGACCATGCCGCACCACTGGCGCAAGCACCTGGCGGAGCAGCGGATCCGGCAGCTCCTACCCACCTCGACGATCGTCCGACCCGCCGCCTACCACGAGAACCTCCTCCCGGCAGCGCTCGAGGGTCGCCTCACGGTGCCCTACTCGATCGACTCACCCTTCACGAACGTCGCTCTCGACGACGTCGGTGAGGCGGCCGCAGTAGTGCTCACGGAGGCAGGGCACGAGGGTGCCGACTACGACCTCGTCGGGCCAGAAGTGCTCTCGGTGCGGGACATGTCGCGCACCGCGACCGAGGTGCTCGGGCGTGAGGTCACGGCAGAGACGATGCGGGTCCGGGACTGGGCCGACGGCCCTGGTGCCGGACTGACCGAGCAGGCACGCGATGACCTGCTCGCGATGTTCGCCTCCTACGACAAGGAGGGGCTCGTCGGGCAGAGCGACGACCTCGCCTGCCTCCTCGGCCGGCCCGCCACGACCTGGGCCGGGGTCGTGGCGAAAAGCCGTTGACCCGATATCGAGGACCTGACATGCCCCACGACCACCGCGATCTCAACCGCGACCTGGACATCTACGCCTCTGACCCGCTGGCCGGGTCCGGCCTTCCGCTCTGGCTCCCCGACGGTGCCGCGATCCGCGACGAGCTGCAGCGACTCGCCAAGGATCTGGCCCGCGCCGACGGGTGCCAGGACGTCTACTCGCCCGTTCTCGGCAAGCGCAGTCTGTATGCGCTCCGGTCATCTCGCGAAGTTCGCCTCGGACATGTTCCCGGCTATGCCGCTCGGCGAGGACGAGGTCATGCTCCGTCCGGCGAACTGTCCGCACCACGCGCTCATCTATGCGTCGCGGCCGCACTCCTACCGCGGGCTGCCGGATGCGCCTCAACGAGCTCGGTGCAATGTTCCGGGCCGAGCGCTCTGGCGTCGTCTCCGGACTGAGCCGGGTCCGGCAGATCAATCTCGACGACACCCACGTCTTCTGCCGCCCCGACCAGGTGGAGCACGAGGCGGCGCTCGGGCTGCGTGCTGCGCTCCGCGCCCAGCAGATCCTCGGGCTCCCGGTCGACCACATCCGGCTCTCGATGCGCGATGACAAGCGTCAGTGGCTCGGCTCGGAGGAGCAGTGGCGCGATGCCGAGGACGCTCTCCGCCGGGCGGCACAGGGGGTCGTCGAGGTCGTGGACGGCCCGGGCGAGGCGGCCTTCTACGGGCCGAAGCTCGACCTGCAGCTGCGCGACGAGCAGGGCCACGAGGAGACCATCGCCACCGTCCAGCTCGACTTCACCATCCCCCAGCGCTTCGGCCTGACCTACCACGGCGCCGATGGTGACGATCACCCCGTCGTCATGATCCACCGCGGCACCGTCGGGTCGATGGAGCGGGTGACCGCCGCACTGCTCGAGCACTACGGCGGACGGCTGCCGTTCTGGCTCGCTCCCCGTCAGCTCGTCGTGCTGCCGGTCAGCTCGGCGCCCGCATCCGGGATGCCCGCCTGCGACGGGTGAGCCTCATCGCCGTCGTCGGTGAGCGCGAGGTCAGCGCCGGCCGCGTCGAGGTCATCGACGCAGGCCGGAACGAGCGGAGTCAGATCGCCCCGGCCGACCTGGTGGCGCGGATGGCGCAGGCCCATCGGGAGCGACAGCCACATACAGTGATCCGGTGACTCGAACCGACGTGGGACGCTCGGTCGCGGTCCTCGGGGGACTCGCGGTGGTCAACGTCCTCGCCCA
>JAAYCP010000097.1 GCA_012729695.1 Actinomycetales bacterium
CCTGCCGTGTGGGTGCGTCCTCGTGCCTCAGCTCGATCGGCACGGGCGCACTCAGCCTCACGCGTCAGGTGCGGCGACCTCGCAAAACAAACTCGGTCCTCGCACCACCAAGGAAGCGGTGCGAGGACCGAGTTTCCCTCCCGGGGAGAGAAAGGTGTGACAGAAGCGGAAGGTCAGGCCTTGTACGGCTTCGCGTGGAGGATCTTGACGTCGACCTGCTTGCCCACGGGGGTGGTGTAGGTGACGGTCTCGCCGACGCGGCGGCCGTTGATGGCGGAGCCCATGGCGGACTTCTCGCTGAAGACCTGCAGGTCGGTGTGGTCGCCGATCTCGCGGCTGCCCATGAGGAAGGTCTCCTCCTCGCCGAACATCTCGATGGTCACGACCATGCCGGGCTCGACGACACCGTCGTCCGGCGGAGCCTCTCCCACGACCGCGTTCGCGAGCAGCTGCTGCAGCTGCCGGATGCGGACCTCCATCTTGCCCTGCTCCTCCTTGGCCGCGTGGTAGCCGCCGTTCTCGCGCAGGTCGCCCTCGAGGCGCGCGGACTCGATCTTGTTGGCGATCTCGGTGCGCCAGTCGCCGGTCAGGTACTCCAGCTCCTCCTTGAGGCGGTCGTACGCCTCCTGGGTCAGGAACGTTGCAGTGGTCTCGGTCATGTCGTTCATCTCCTCATGCAACGCGACACCTGAAGTGACATCGGTGGCGCAGTGCGTGGTGTTGCTGCTCATAAGGGAAGGTCTGGGCGCGGCGCGAGCGACGCATACCCAGACCTCGAGTGAGCTAGTGAAGTGACCATTCTACGTCACTTCGCAGCTATTGGCTCCGATTTCCCTCAGGAACACACTTGGAGACCGTGCCTGTGTTGGCTCGCGTGGTGGTCCGCAGGGTGACCTCCTGCGCCACGTCCCGGGCCCCTCCGGCGGCATCGGCCGGGATCTCCACGTCGAGGGTCCCGACCGTCGCGAAGTCGATGGCGATCGCCCGCACACGGCACACGACAGCGGTGTCAGGGGGCCGGTGCACGACGAAGCTGACTGTCACCGTCTGGTCGTCGACGACCTCATAGCGGGTGACCGTGTGTCGGATCTGGCCGCTCTGGAGATAGACCCCGTAGGTGACGATCAGAGCGGAGAAGAGGGTGATGAGGACTCCGCCGATGATCCACCACTTGCGGTTGCTGGGCTGGGAGTCCGGTCGATTCACCCGACCATTGTCCGTCACCATAGAGTGGCGTATGCGGTGCGCCCCCTGGTGCGCCCGCCCACCCTGGATGTGAAGTGCCCCGAGTTCGTGTGAAGGAACGTTTCCCCCTTGCCTGAGCAGTACCGCCTGATGTGCGTCCACGCCCACCCCGACGACGAGTCGAGCAAGGGCGCGGCGATGATGGCCAAGTACGTGGCCGAGGGCCACGAGGTGCTCGTCGTCTCCTGCACCGGTGGCGAGCGCGGCGACGTCCTCAACCCCAGGCTTGCGAACGACCCGCACATCGCCCGCGACCTGGCCCAGGTCCGCCGCGACGAGATGGCCGAGGCGCAGCGCATCCTCGGCGTCGACCACACGTGGCTCGGCTTCGTGGACTCCGGTCTGCCCGAGGGGGACCCGCTGCCTGCGCTCCCTGAGGGGTGCTTCGCCCTCGAGCCCCTCTCGGTGACCACCGAGGCCCTCGTGCGGGAGATCCGCCGTCAGCGCCCCCACGTCATCACGACCTACGACGAGAACGGTGGCTACCCCCACCCCGACCACATCATGTGCCACCGGGTGACGATGGCCGCGGTGGAGGCCGCCGGGGACCCGGATGCCTTCCCGCACGCGGGCGCGCCGTGGCAGCCGCTCAAGGTCTACTACAACGCCACCTTCTCCAAGGCCCGCATCGCGGCGTTCCACGAGGCCCTTCTCGCGCTCGGTGAGGAGAGCCCCTACGAGGAGTGGCTCGAGCGGTGGGACCGGATGGACCGTCCGGTGACGACCCGCGTCGAGTGCGGCGCCTACTTCGAGCAGCGGGACCAGGCCCTCCTCGCGCACGCCACCCAGGTGGACCCCGATGGCGCGTGGTTCAAGGTCTCGCGGGAGACTCAGCAGCGGATCTGGCCGACCGACGACTTCGAGTGCGCTCTGTCGTATGTGCCGGTCACCACCCCGGACGGCCGCACGCCGGACGGGCCTCTCGGTCCGGTCGAGACCGACTTGTTCGCAGGTCTCGGCTTGGTCGCCGAGGCAGACGCGCTGGCCACGGCAGAGCCCGGTCAGCGCACGATCGCCTGGGACGGGCGGAAGGAGTCGACGGTGCCATGGCCATGGTGACTGGTGTGGTGATCGGTGTGGTGACTGGTGTGCTGGCGGGACTCAGGACGACGGGAGCGACGCATACTCTCGCGGGCCCGGCCCAGGACGTCGACTCGGACTTCGCCAACCGGATGCCCGGTCTGGGAGCCTTCATCGTCTTCGCCTTCCTCGCGGTGGCGCTCTACTTCCTGCTCCGGAACATGAACGCCCGCCTGCGCCGGATGTCGTTCCGGGAGAAGCAGCGCATGGAGGCCGAGGCGGCTGCTCAGCCGGGCGAGCGCAACGCCGATGGGTCGAACGGCGACGGCTCGGATGCCGACGGTTCGGACGCTGATTGGTCGAACGCTGATGGGTCGAACGCCGACGGCTCGGACGCCGACCGTTCTGACCCCGGCGAGCGCGGCTGACTCGACTCGGGCCTGAGCCTCCTCGAGGCTCAGCCGGCCTCGCGGTGCAGAACGATCGTGGCCGCGATGTAGTGCGAGATGAACGCCAGGATCGTCAGTGCGTGGAAGATCTCGTGGAACCCGAACCAGCTGGGCCACGGGTTGGGTCGCTTGATGCCGTAGACCACGGCACCGAGGGTGTAGAGCAGGCCGCCGGCGACGATGAGGGCGAGCACGAGTGTGCCGCCGTTGTCCCACAGCGGCCCGAGGTAGAACACCGCGACCCAGCCGAGGGCGACGTAGATCGGCACGTAGAGCCAGCGGGGCGCCCGCACCCACAGCACCCTGAAGAGCACCCCGCCGACCGCGCCGATCCAGACGATGAGGAGCATCGTGATGGCCTGCTTCCGGGGGAGGAGCAGGGCGAAGGGCGTATAGCTGCCCGCGATGATGAGGAAGATGTTGCTGTGGTCCAGCCGCTTGAGCACGTCTGTCACGCGCGGTGAGAAGGCCCCCCGGTGGTAGACCGCTGACGTCCCGAAGAGCATGAAGGCGGTGAGGGTGAAGACGGCGGCGGTGATCCGACCGGTCCGGCTCGGGGCGAGGACGATGAGGACCATCCCGGCGAGCAGGGCGATCGGCGCCATGGCAGCGTGCAGCCACCCCCGCAGCTTGGGCTTGACCTGCTGGGCGAGCTCGTTGGCGGCCTCCCGGGCCTCCTCGACGACGCCTTCGACGTTGTCGCGCAGGGCCCCGAACTGCCGCTCGGGACGCTTCCGGCTCACGGTGACAACGGTACCTACGGTTCCGTAGGGTGCGCCAATCAGTGACCCCCCGCGGTGAGCGCGAGCCCACCGCCACTCTCGGTGCGGCAAACCGCGGACGACGACCGGGGGAGCGGGGAACCGGGGCGTCACACGGACCACTAGCATCATTCGTGGACCCAGGCGCAGGAGGTGTGATGGTCGCCAACCCGATCTACTCGGCCTACGAGAGACGGTTGTTCCGACAGCTGCGCGACAAGCCCCTGCCTCGGCACGTGGGCGTGATGCTCGACGGGAACCGTCGGTGGGCCAAGATGCGGGGTGCCGAGACCGACGAGGGGTACCGGGCCGGGGCCGACAACATCGCGAACCTGCTCACGTGGTGCGAGGAGGTCGGCGTCGAGATCGTCACCCTCTGGCTGCTCTCGACCGACAACCTCGTCGGCCGCGACGCCGAGGAGCTGGGGCCGCTGCTGAAGATCATCGAGGACGTCGTGGACGAGCTCGCCGCGACGGGGCGCTGGCGGATCCACCCCGTCGGTGCGCTCGAGGAGCTGCCGGAGGCCACCGCGGCTCGGCTGCGCCAGGCCGCCGAGGCGACCGCCGAGATCGACGGGCTCCTCGTCAACATCGCCGTGGGGTACGGCGGGCGGCGCGAGATCGCCGACGCCGTGCGGGCGCTCATCCGGGACCACGCCACGCAGGGCACCTCGATCGAGCAGCTCGCCGACTTCATCGACGTCGAGCACATCTCCGAGTACCTCTACACCAAGGGCCAGCCCGACCCTGACCTCGTCATCCGCACCTCGGGTGAGCAGCGGATCTCCGGGTTCCTCATGTGGCAGAGCGCGCACACCGAGTTCTACTTCTGTGAGGCCTACTGGCCCGACTTCCGCCGGGTGGACTTCCTCCGGGCCTTGCGCGCATACGGGGAGCGGCACCGCCGCTTCGGGGGGTGAAGGGGGGCTGAACGGGACCTCGCCGCCGTTCGCCTGCAATCGCCGACACACCGACCGACGTCGTTGGGGCCGGGACGGACGAGGGCTAGCGTCGCGATAAGTGTCACGCACGAGTGACCCCGATATGGGCAGGAGCTCCCGCCTTGTCTCGTCCGCAGTCCGCCACTCTCTCCACCACGAAGAAGTCCCGCGCGAGGACGGGGACTGCGAAGGAGGGTGAGGCGCTGGACCCGCTCGCGGAGAGCGACGGGACGGCCGCGCTGGAGGAGCCCATCACATACATCCTCGACACCTCGGTCCTCATCTCCGACCCCCGGGCGATGTTCCGGTTCAAGGAGCACGAGGTCGTCCTCCCGGTCGTCGTCATCACCGAGCTCGAGGGCAAGCGGCATCACCCGGAGCTGGGCTTCTTCGCGCGCCAGGCGCTGCGGCACCTCGACGAGTTGCGCATCCAGCACGGCCGCCTCGACTCTCCGGTGCCCGTCGGCGAGGACGGCGGCTCGCTGCGGGTGGAGCTGAACCACACCGACCCGGGCGCGCTGCCCGCCGGCTTCCGGCTGGGGGACAACGACTCGCGCATCCTGGCCGTCGCCCGCAACCTCGCGAACGAGGGACGCCAGGTCACGGTCGTCAGCAAGGACCTGCCGATGCGCGTCAAGGCCTCGGCCGTCGGCCTCGACGCCGAGGAGTACCGCGCCGAGCTCGCCGTCGACTCCGGCTGGACCGGGGTGGTCGAGCTGGACGTGACGGTCGAGGAGATGGACGAGCTGTATGCGCACGGTCGCCTCGAGCACGCCGGCGCCGCCGAGCAGCCGTGCCACACCGGTCTGCGGCTGCTCTCCCCGAGAGGCTCCGGCCTCGGTCGGGTCGGGCCGGACAAGCAGATCCGCCTCGTGCGCGGCGACCGCGACGCGTTCGGCCTGCACGGGCGTTCGTTCGAGCAGCGGATCGCGCTCGACATCCTCCTCGACCCCGACGTCGGCATCGTCAGCCTCGGTGGCCGGGCCGGTACCGGCAAGAGCGCACTCGCGCTGTGCGCCGGTCTTGAGGCGGTCATGGAGCGGCGTCACCACCGCAAGGTGATCGTCTTCCGCCCGCTGTATGCGGTGGGCGGCCAGGAGCTCGGCTACCTCCCGGGCACGGAGAACGACAAGATGGGCCCCTGGGCGCAGGCCGTCTTCGACACGCTGGGGGCGCTGGTCTCCAGCGAGGTGGTCGAGGAGGTGCTCGACCGAGGTCTGCTCGAGGTGCTTCCCCTCACCCACATCCGGGGACGCTCCCTCCACGACGCCTTCGTCATCGTGGATGAGGCGCAGTCGCTGGAGCGCAACGTCCTGCTCACCGTGCTCTCCCGGGTCGGCCAGAACTCCAAGGTGGTGCTCACCCACGACGTCGCCCAGCGGGACAACCTGCGGGTCGGCCGGCACGACGGAGTGGCCGCGGTCATCGAGAAGCTCAAAGGTCACCCGCTGTTCGCCCACATCACCCTCACCCGCTCCGAGCGCAGCCCGATCGCCGCTCTCGTCACCGACCTGCTCGAGGGTGGGGGAGACGACCACTGAGATTGCCCTTGAGCCACCTTGGAGGCGGCCCCCGTGGGTCGGCGATGGGGCGGCCGAGTGCCGGACGCCGCCTGCGCGCTGGTCCTCGGGGTGCGTGTGTCTGGTAGCGCGGCCGGGTTGTGACCTGGCTCATCGTCGGTTGGGTCCGGCGCGCTGATGCCGTGCGGAGAAGATGCCGTGCGGAGAAGCGTCGATCTGGCCGCCGCGAGGGCACTGACCTGCGCAGATGGGTGTGTCTCGATTTCGCGCTGCCGGATGCCTTACGTATAGTCGAAGGCTGCCAGGTCACGGATTGATAACGGCCTGGGAAGTCCCCTGCACTGTCTTACGGAAGTCTCACGCATCCCTCATGGGTCG
>JAAYCP010000309.1 GCA_012729695.1 Actinomycetales bacterium
GCAGGCTGAGCAGCACCTCGTCGAGCATCTCCGGGGTGAGGCGTCCGGTGAAGGTGTTGTGGGGACTGACGTGGTAGCAGCCGACGAGCCGGACCGGCTGACCGTCGGGGCGCTCCAGGATCACTTGCGCGCCGTGGGCGAATTTCGGCGTGGGTCGTGGCACCTGCCACCCCAGGGCCGCGGCCGCGGAGAGCGCCCCACCCCAGCCGATGGCCCCGATTGCCATCATCGTGTGGACCTGGGGGCTTAGCTCGAGGTCGCGCCGTAGCCAGGGCAGGCAGGTCGCCTTCTCCTGCGCGGTCGGTTTGTTCTCGGGCGGGGCGCAGCGGACCGTCGCGAGGATCCGGACCCCGGTCAGCTCGAGGCCGTCCCCGGCGGCGACCGACGTGGGCTGGTTCGCGTACCCGGTCCGGTGCAGAGCCGCATACAGGAAGTCGCCGGAGGCGTCGCCGGTGAACATCCGGCCGGTCCGGTTCGTGCCGTTGGCGGCGGGAGCCAGACCGACGAGCAGGATCGCGGCATCGGGGTCGCCGAAAGCCGGCCCGGGGCGGCCCCAGTAGGGCTGGTCGGCGAAAGACGCGCGGCGCCCCGCCGTCGCCACCGACTCGCGCCAGCGCACGAGTCTGGGACAGGCCCGGCAGACCGAGACGCGTGCCTGCAGCTCGTCGAGAGACGCAGCGGAGGAGGCGAGGGCGCGCACCCGCGCAGGGCTGCGGGCGACCGGGGTCCCGGGCGAGGCAGGGTCACCCGGCCACCCCGTGCCAGGAGGCACCGGAGAGGCGAAGAACTCGCCGGTGACCGGGTGGGGGGCCGGATCCGTCATCGCAGGCCGAGTGCCCGCTCGACCTCGGTCGGGCGCACCGGGACCGCGCCGAGTCGCACGAGGCTCTTGATGAGTGCGGGCTCGCTGCGGTGCAGCGCCAGTCCACGCTTGAGCAGCACGATCGGCGGCTTGCGCCGCTCGGACAGGTCGCGGGCGAGCCGGTGGACGAAGGTGCGCGAGCGCGGGTGCCGGACGCAGTATGCGGCGTACAGGAGCCCTTCCCGGCGCAGGTCAGGGATGAGCTCAGCAGCGAAGATCCCCTCAGCGAGGATGAGATCCTCTGGGCCACAGGCGATCTCAGTCGACCCGGTGGCACGGCTCAGCGAGATGTCGTAGGTCGGCGTGGTCGCGCTGCCGCTCTCCACCAGCGTCGCGAGGGCCGTGAGTGCGGCTTGCCGGTTCCAGCTGTCGACGTGATCCCAGTCGGGGATGCCGAGGCTCTCCTGCCTCGGCAGACCCGGGTCGTCGTGGTCGCGGTAGAAGTCGTCGAGCCGGACGATCGGCCACCCGCGCGCCGCCTGGAGCCGTCCGGCGAGGCGGGACTTCCCCGCACCGCTCGGGCCCGCGAGGATGACGACCCTGGCCCGCGTCTCGTCCCGAGTCGGGCTGCCCTGCGCTCCGTCCACCGTCAGACCGGCACCCCCAGCGCGGCGTACCCCGGCTTGACGACCCGCTCGATGATCGCGAGTCGCTCGTCGAAGGGGATGAAAGAGGACTTCATCGCGTTGATGGTCGCCCAGCGCAGCTCCGACATCGTCCAGCCCGCCTCGTCGACGAGGAGCTGCATCTCCTTGCTCATCGACGTCCCCGACATGAGCCGGTTGTCGGTGTTGATGGTCACGCGGTAGCGCAGTGCCTTGAGCAGGGTGATGGGGTGCTCCGCGATCGAGGCGGCCGCCCCGGTCTGGATGTTGCTCGAGGGGCACATCTCCAGCGGGATGCGGGAGTCGCGGATGTATGCGGCGAGCCGGCCGAGCGTGATGCCGTCGCCCGCGTGGGCGTGGGTGAGGTCGGTGCCCTCCTCGACCGTGATGTCGTCGACGATGCGCACGCCGTGACCGAGCCGGTCCGCGCCGCACCACTGGATCGCCTCCCAGATCGAGGGCAGGCCGAACGCCTCACCGGCGTGGATGGTGAAGTGGAAGTTCTCCCGGCGGAGGTACTCGAACGCGTCGAGGTGCCGGGTGGGCGGGTAGCCGGCCTCGGCGCCGGCGATGTCGAAGCCGACGACGCCCTTGTCCCGGTATGCGACGGCCAGCTCCGCGATCTCGCGCGACTTGGCCGCGTGGCGCATCGCGGTGAGCAGCGAGACGATGCGGATCGGGGTGCCGAGCTGCTCGGCCTTCCGCGCACCGTCCTCGAAGCCGGCGTTGACGGCCTCGACAACCTGCTCCAGGCTCAGGCCGTTGCGCAGGTGCTGCTCGGGCGCATACCTCGACTCGGCATAGACCACTCCGTCCGCAGCGAGGTCGAGGACGCACTCCCGGGCGATCCGGTGCAGGCCCTCCTCGGTCTGCATGACAGCGAGGGTGTGGTCGAAGGTTTCGAGGTAGCGCACCAGCGATCCCGAGTCCGCCGCGGCCCGGAACCACCGGTCGAGGGACTCCGCGTCGCTCGCGGGGAGATCCGCATACCCGATCTCGTCGGCCAGCTCCAGGACGGTCGAGGCGCGCACGCCGCCGTCGAGGTGGTCGTGGAGCAGTGCCTTCGGCGCCCGCCGGATCTCGTCGGCGATCGCGATCTCGCTCACCCCTGCTCCTCCTCGCGGTGCACCGTGTCGGGCGAGAAGGCGGGCAGGCAGACCGCGACGTACTCGGCGCCCTCCGGGCCGCACGAGTAGCGGACCCGCTCCCCTGCACTGGTGATGATGCTCTGCCCGGCCTCCACCGTCGTCGTGCCGCCGTCGTGCTCGACGATGACCGTGCCCTTGATGACGAGCGTGATCTCGTCGAAGTCCGGCCGCTGGGCGGGCTCGCTCCACCCGGCCGGCGCCACCATGTGGGCGACCGAGACGGCGTCGTGCCCGGTGTTGACCCGACCGACGTGCTCGTGGATGACCTTCCCGCCGGGGACGTCGATGACTGAGGGACTGGTGATGAGCCGAGGCATGGCCCAACTCTAGGCCCCGTCCGACGCCCCCGGGAGTGCGCGTGTCAGAGTGCGATGGCGCTCGCGGGGTCGTCGGTCTCGTGCCAGCGCCGCAGCTCGGCCCCGGAGGCCCAGGTGGAGTGCGTGCCGCTCGAGATCCGCTCGGGGAGGCGGAGCGTGCAGACCGGCCCGTCGCCGACGCGGGCCGCGTCGAAGACGAGGCAGAACGAGGCGTCCTGGGTCATGTCGGTGGTGAGCGTGACGAGGTAGCCGTCGTCCTCACCGGTACTGCCCACCCGCGGTGCCATCGCCGTCTCACTGCCGTAGACCCCCTCGCCGAAGGCGTAGTGCTCCTCGGTGCCGGTCTGCAGGTCGTGACGGGTGAGGCCGTTGAAGAGGAACCGGCCAGGCTCGCCCGTGGCGGCGTAGGCGTAGCGGTAGCCGAGGCCGGTGTAGGCGCCGTTCATCATGCCGAACTCGGTGATCGAGTCGCTCAGCTGCTGCTCGGTCGTGGCGCCGGTGCGCAGGTTGAAGCGCCAGCGGTGTAGCCGCGCCTGCATCCGGTCCAGGGCGAGGTAGCGGAAGGCCTTGGCCCAGCGGTCCTCACCGGGACGTGCCGCCGGCTCGGGGTCGCCCTGGAAGAACCCGTCGAGCACGATCTCGTCGCCGTCCTCGTAGGCGTTCACGAAGTGCAGGACGTAGGTCGGCTCCGCCTCGAACCACCGGATCTGGGAGGTGTCGCCGCGCCTCGGGATGATGCCGAAGCGGGACGGCAGGTTCCGGTAGAACCTCGGGAGGTGGTGCCCCTGGGCCAGCAGGTCCGGGTCCCAGAAGAGCGGCAGGTCGTTGA
>JAAYCP010000011.1 GCA_012729695.1 Actinomycetales bacterium
GCCGCTGTGTGCTGTGTCGGTCATCCCTGGTTACCTGGTGTCATGACACCACGATGTCTGCCCGAGGACCCGCAGTTCACCACGACGTCGGAGCGTGAGGTCTGGGAGCGGCTCCGCAAGCAGGCACCGGCTGAGTGGACGCTCCTGGCCAACGTGCGACTCACCGACGAGCGGAAGGACCACGAGCTCGACCTCGTCGTTCTCATGCCCGACGTCGGCATCGTCGTTCTCGAGGTCAAGGGCGGAGCAGTCTCGATCGAGGACGGCCGCTGGTGGACCGGTCTCGGTGCCCAGCAGCGCGAGATCCGGCCGGTCGAGCAGGCGAGGGGCGGGAAGTATGCCCTGCGCGAGTACATCGAGGCCGACCCCCGGTGGAAGCACTCGAGTCGGACCCGGGTGCGGTTCGGGCACTCCATCGTGTTGCCCTACACCGATGTCGACGACGACTTTGCGACCCCGGACTGCCCGCGCTGGGCGATCCACGGTCGGGGCGACCAGGGCGACCTCGCCGGTCGGCTGTGGGACATCGCCGCACGGCAGGAGAGCGGTCACCGCGTCCCGACCGAGGACGACTGCGACCTCGTCGTCGAGATCCTGCGCGGCCGCAACCTCCCACAGCGCACCCTGCTCGCTGAAGCCGACGAGCGGGAGAGCCGCGCCGAGCGCCTCACCGTCGAGCAGGCTGCGATCCTCTCGGTCACGCGCCTCCTCAACCGCGTCGAGGTGCGTGGCGGAGCGGGCAGTGGGAAGACCGTCCTCGCGATGACCCAGGCGAGGCAGCTGAGCCGAGGTGTCCACGGCATACCTGCTCAGCGGGTGGCCCTCATCTGCTACTCGATCGGCCTGGCCCAGTGGTTCACCCGCATACTCGCCAAGGTGCCGCGCAGGGAGCGGCCGGCGTTCGTCGGGACCTTCGAGGGTCTCGCCCGCTACCTGGGGGTGACCGAGTTCGGGGGGCGTGAGGACAGGGCCTTCTGGGAGGAGCGGCTGCCGGTACAGATGGCGGAGCTGGCGCGAGAGCTCCCCGACGGCAAGCGGTTCGACGCGCTGGTCATCGACGAGGCCCAGGACTTCGCCGATGACTGGTGGACGCCGATGGTGCGCTGCCTGCGCGACGAGGAGAAGGGCGGACTGTTCGCCTATAGCGACGAGAACCAGCGGGTCTTCGCCCGTTTCGGCCGCCCGCCTTTCCCGCTCGTTCCCCTCGTTCTGGACCAGAACTTGCGCAATACCAAGCAGATCACCGAGGTGTTCGTGCCGCTCGCCCCGATGAGGATGTATGCGCGGGGCGGCGACGGCCCGGAGGTCACCTTCGTCCCATGCGAGGTGGGCGAGGCCCTCGACGTGGCCGACGACCAGATCGACCCGCTCATCGATGAAGGGTGGCGCCCCGAGGACATCATGCTGCTCACGACGGGCGCCCGGCACCCGGAGCAGGTGGCGCTGCAGGAGAGCCTCGACCAGGAGGGGTACTGGTCGACGTTCTGGGACAAGGACCTCGTCTTCTACGGCCATGTCCTCGGCTGCAAGGGACTGGAGCGACGAGTGGTCGTGCTCTGCGTGAACAACACCTCGGTGCGTGACCGGGCCAAGGAGCGCCTCTATGTGGGCCTGTCCCGGGCGACAGATCGCCTCATCGTCGTAGGCCCGCCGCACCTGGTGCGCGAGATGGGCGGGCCCGAGGTGGCGGCTCGGCTGGGGATCTGAGGGCCAAGGTCTGTCAGACCTGGCCGATAGATTCGTGGTGTTGGGAAGCGAGTGTCGAGCGGTTTGGTTCGCCGCACGTGCTTGGAACACAAGGAGATTGGGGAGATCATGACCGACGTCTGGACTGCAGAGGACGATGCCATCCTGGACGCCCGCCTGCGGGCCAAGGTGACGGCCGAGCTGGTGCCCGGTGGCCGGCCGGAGGAGCACACCTGCGAGAGCGGCACGATCATCGACGTCCACGCGCCGGGTACGGAGTCGGGCGTCTCGTGGGGAACGTGCGTGCAGGTGGTTGCGACCCCAGGCAGCCCGGAGGTGATGATGCAGGCCTCCATCGGCGATCGCGTCCGCCCTGGGCATGGGGCAGCGGTCGATCTCGCTCTCGTCGAAGCGAACCGGGAGATGGCCGAGTGGGAGAGGGGCGTCCACTACAACGAGCCCCCGTTCCAGTTCGCGCGGGAGGGCGACACCGTCTACCTCCAGGCGCGCTTCCGCCCCGACCAGCTCAGCGACACTGAGCGCTTCTGGATCGAACGGGACTTCGACAGCATCCTGGTGGGCCACTTCCGGGACGACCTCCTCAAGGGGCACATGGAGGCGGTCCATGTCGAGGACGACGATGACTGTGTCTGCGACGACTGCCTGCAGAGGTAGGTTTCGGGAAAAGACGACCGAGAGGCAGGGGGGACGATGGTGATGGTCCAGCTCACCAAGGGTGCTGGTGGACGCTTCGAGGCAGCCGGTGTCGGGTGGTTCAAGCAGCGGAGCATGCTGTCGAGCGACTTCGTCGGGGAGGCGGCAGGGGTCGGCCCCTTGACCTTCACCCGGAACTGGACGGGGCGTCAGTACACGGTTACGGACGCAACCTCCCGCGTCCGGGGTCACCACACCCGGCAGGGATGGGGCAACAACGGCCCCCTCGAGTGGGACGACGTGCAGTACGAGTTCGCCACCCACAGCATGTGGAGAAGCTCGTTCGCGCTGCGTCGGCACTCGGAGGACCTGGCCACCTTCACGCCGAAGCGGTTCGGTCGCACGATCGAGGCCCTCGTCCTCGACCACGCGAACATACCCCCGGGCCTGCTGCTCTTCTGTGGATGGATCACGGTCATGAGCCAGCGGGACGCTGCCGCCGCAAGCTAGCGACTGGATCGCGATCGCGACGCATTAGCCCGCGCCAACACAGCACTTCTGGCCGCCTCGGGCCGAACGACTGGGGAGAGGAGCCGTCCGAGGTGCGCCGTGCATACCCTGGCATGAAGCCCGACTCGTGTGCGCGCGGGTGAGAGGCTTACCGCATGCTCGACGTCCTCGCTGAGACCCCGCTCCTGACGATGATGGTCGTCGTCGCGCTGGGCACCCTCATCGGGGCGATCCCGTTCGGGCCGTTGCGTTTCGGCCCGGCCGGTGCACTCTTCGTCGGCCTGGCCATCGGCGCGCTGGACGCCCGCGTCGGGGAGGGTCTGGGGCTGCTGCAGACCCTCGGGCTCGCCCTGTTCGTCTACACCGTGGGTCTCGCAGCCGGGGGCGGATTCGTCAGGGACCTGCGCACCCAGCTGCCGCTCATGGGCGGGGCCAGCCTGGCCCTTGTGCTCGTGACCGGCGCTGCCATCGCTGTCGGAAGCCTGCTCGGCCTGGCTCCGCCGATCACTGCGGGTGCCTTCTCCGGCGCGCTCACCTCGACACCTGCCCTCGCCATGGCGGCCGAGCGCGCCGGCACCGAGGAGCCCGCGGTCGGCTACTCGCTGGCCTACCCCGTCGGGGTGGTCGTGACGATCCTCCTCGTCTCGCTCGTCCTCAACCGTCCGTGGACCGCGAGACGGGACCCCGACTCGGCCGCCCGGCTGGGCCTGGTCGACATCTCGGTGGAGGTGGAGCGCCCGACCCTGCTGGAGGACGTCCCGGGCCTCGTCGACGGGGAGGTGCGCCTGTCCTATCTCGCCAGAGGTGGCCGGGCCCGGGTGGTGCGGCCGGGGGAGGAGCTGAAACCTGGCGACCGGGTCGTTGTCGTGGGACCGGAGGAGGCGGTGCGCCGGGCGCGGGACCATCTTGGTCACCGGGTGGATGAGCACCTCGCCCATGATCGGCGGGAGGTCGACTACCGCCGCTACGTCGTCTCGAGCCGGAGAGCGGCCGGGCGGACGATCGGCGAGCTCGATATCCCCGGCCGCTTCGAGGGGATTGTCACCCGTGTCCGGCGCGGGGACCTCGACCTGCTCGCCTCCGACGACACCGTTCTCGAGCTCGGCGACCGGGTCCGGGTGGTCGTGCCTCGTGGCCGGCTGCAGGACGTGGGCCGGGTGTTCGGGGACTCCGAGCGCAAGGTGAGCGAGGTCGACGCCTTCACTCTGGCCGTCGGGCTCGCCATCGGTCTGGCCGTCGGGCTCGTCTCGGTTCCGCTCCCGGGCGGGCTCCGCCTCGCGCTCGGGATGGCAGCCGGTCCACTCGTGGTCGGGATGGTCCTCGGCGCGCTGGAGCGCACCGGTCCGTTCGTGTGGGGCGTGCCGATGGCCGCCAACCTCACCATCCGTCAGCTCGGTCTGCTGATCTTCCTCGGCGCGACGGGGCTGGCCTCCGGCCAGGCCTTCGCAGCCGAGGCGTTCACGATCACCGGGCTGCGCGTCATCGTGGCCGCGGTGGCGATCGCGGCCCTCGCCGGTGTCCTCTTCATCCTCGTCGCCCGGGCGGTGGGGGTGAGCACGGAGCGGGCGGCCGGTGGCCTGGCCGGCTTCGTTGGACAGCCGGCCATCCTGGCCTACGTCAACGGCCGGGTCACCGACGAGCGCGTCGAGGCGGGCTACGCAGCGCTGTTCGCCCTGGGCCTCATCCTCAAGATCATCCTGGTCCAACCCATCGTCGGGTGACGACCGCGGCCCTCCTACGATGAAGGTGTGGCTCGCGTGCTGCGCTGGCTGGGGCTGCTGCTCCTGACCGCCGGGCTGGTTGTCCTCCCGGCGGGCTCGCAGGCGGTGCCGCTCCCAGGCAGCACGAGTCCCACGGACCGGTGGGGGCCGAGCGACCTGGTGCTCTTCTGGGGCGACGGCTGCCCGCACTGCGAGGCCGAGATGGCCTGGCTCGAGGAGGCGACCGACACATACCCCGATCTCACCGTCCACCTCTTCGAGGTCTGGTACGACGAGGCCAACCGGGTGCTCCTTGAGGAAGTGGCCGCGCAGATGGGCTTCGAGGTCAGTGGTGTGCCCGTCACGGTCATGGCGGGTCGACACTGGATCGGCTGGTCCGAGGTCGTGCAAGGGGAGCTGACCGCGCACATCGAGGCGCAGCTGGACAGCGGCGCGGACGTTGACACGGACGGCGACACGGACGGCGACACAGACCAGTCCGTCGGTGGCGCAGGTGGGGAAGCGGTCGGGGGGACGACCATCGAGGTCCCGTTCTTCGGCGAGGTGACGCTGGGGGAGTCCCTCGTGGCGTCGACGATCGTCATCGGCTTCGTCGACGGGATGAATCCGTGCTCGCTGTGGGTGATCACCGTCCTGCTCGCCATCGTCGTGCGCACCGGGGCGCGGGGTCGGGTCATCGCGGTCGGGGTGACGTACCTGCTCGTCACGGCAGTGATGTACGGCCTGTTCATCCTCGGGATCTACTCCGCCCTCGGACTCGTCTCGTACCTCGGCCTGGCACAGGTCGTCGTCGCACTCGTCGCGGGGACACTCGGCGTCCTCAGCATCAAGGACTACTTCGCGTTCAAGCAGGGCGTGTCGATGACGATCAGGGACTCGGCCAAGCCCGGTCTCTACCAGCGGATGCGGGGCGCGGCCGGGCACGCAGCACTGCTGCCGGCGCTCGGCGCCACAGTCGTCCTCGCGGTCGGGGTCTCCTTCATCGAGATCCCGTGCACCGCGGGGTTCCCGTTGCTCTGGGCCGGGATGCTCGAGGCGAACGACGTCGGGTTCATCGAGGGCCTGGGGCTGCTGGGGCTCTTCATGATCCCCTACCTTCTCGATGAGCTGATCGTCTTCGGCCTCGCGGTCTTCACGATGCGCTCGCTGAAGATGCAGGAGCGGCACGGACGGGTCCTCAAGCTCATCGCCGGGACGATGATGATCGCCCTTGCCCTGACGATGCTCATCGCACCGGAGGCGATGAACCGTCCGCTCGTGGCCGTCGCCATCTTCGCGGCGGCCATGGGCGCGGCGGCGCTCGTGCACCTCATCACGCGAAGGGTGCGACCCGGGTCCTTCCACGAGCCTCGCGCGGGGAAGTCCCACAGCGACAGTCTGCCGAGCCGCCGCTGACTGTCCGCAGCGACCCCCGGACACCCGTCGCGTGGGCTCGTGATCGCGCCCCACGCTGCACCCCTGACAGCATGGCGGCATGCCTCGTGACACGGAGACCACCCGGCGCGCCCTCGTGACCGGCGCGACCGGATACATCGGGTCCCGGTTGGTGCCGCGACTCCTCGAGGAGGGCTGGACCGTGCGCGTGCTCACGCGTGACCCGTCCAAGATCGAGCGACGGCGCTGGGTCGACGACGTCGAGATCGCGCAGGGGGACGCCGCCCATCGCAGCGTCCTCGCCGAGGCGCTGGCGGACGTCGATGTGGCGTACTACCTCCTGCACTCGATGGACGGCGCGCCGGGCTTCACCGAGCGGGACCGCGACATGGCCCGCACCTTCGGGATCGCCGCCTTCGAGGCGGGGGTGGGCCGCATCGTCTACCTCTCCGGCCTCCACCCCGCCGGCCGGCTCTCCGACCACCTCGCCTCGCGGGTCGAGGTCGGGGATCTCCTCATGGCCAGCGGTGTGCCGACCGCGGTCCTGCAGGCGGCTGTCATCCTCGGCTCTGGGTCGGCGTCCTTCGAGATGCTCCGGCACCTGACGAACCGCCTGCCCGTCATGGTCGCCCCGAAGTGGCTGGAGAACCGGATCCAGCCGATCGCGGTGCGTGACGTCCTGCACTACCTCGTCGCGGCCGCGGACCTGCCACCGGAGGTCAACCGCACCTTCGACATCGGCGGGCCCGAGGTCCTCACCTACCGCGAGATGATCCAGCGGTATGCGCAGGTCACCGGCCGCACCCGCCGGGCGATCGTCACGGTGCCGGTGCTGACGCCCTGGCTGGCCAGTCAGTGGGTCGGGTTCGTCACGCCGGTGCCGACCGGCATCGCCAAACCTCTGGTCGGCAGCCTCATCCACGAAGTCGTCTGTCGCGAAAGGGATCTCGAGGAGCTCGTCGGGGCGCCACCCGACGGCGTGACGGGCTTCGACGACGCCGTGCGCGCGAGTATCGAGTCGGAGTCCGGGTCTCGCCCGGAGCCCGGCACGGTCGACCCGGCCCGAATCACCGCCGCCGACCCCTCGTGGGCGGGAGACTGACAGCGTGCGTGCTGTCCTGGGCGAGCTCGAGGCCTTCGTGCGCGCTGCGATCGTCGAGCCCGTCCCACGTGACCACACCGAGTCGGACGCGCGCTTCCGCAGGCGTCAGGTCGTCGCGCTCGTCACCCTTGTCGTGGGAGCCGTGGTCCTCGGCTGGGCGCTGCGGATCGAGCCCGGCAACGACCTCTTCTACCTCGGCACCGTCGCGCTGGCGGCGGTCTGGCTCGTCGGTGCCCTCGCCTCGGGCCGGCTGCACCTCGGCCACACCCTGACGCGCAAGGGGGTCCATGCCCGCCCCGTCGTCCAGCCCATCGTCGTCGGACTGCTGCTCCTCGGGATCTTCTGCGTCGGCGCCCTCCTGGTCGCGCGCATACCCGTCCTGCGAGACCCGGTCCAGGAGCTCCTCGACCACGCCCGCTTCGGCTCGCTCCCGGTGGTGGCGGTCATCACCGCGGTCAACGGAATCGCCGAGGAGCTGTACTTCCGAGGTGCGCTCTATGCCGGCGTCGGGCGGCGGCACGCGGTCCTCGTCACGACGACCGTGTATGCGCTGGTCACCGCCGCGAGCGGCATCCCGCTCCTCGTCTTCGCCGCTGTGGTTCTCGGGATCGTCGTCGGTCTCCAGCGCCGGGTGACGGGCGGCGTGCTGGGGCCGATCATCACCCACCTGATCTGGTCCCTCGGCATGCTCTTCCTGCTGCCGCCGCTCTTTGCCTGGGCGAGCTGAGGGCCTGGTCCGCGGCGGAGGGGCCGCCTGACCTCAGAGCCGGAGCTGGGTGATCAGCTCTTCGGCCATGCCTGCCTGGCCGGCGGCGTTGGGGTGCACCGGCTGGGCGTTGATCGGTTCGACGAGAGGCTCGATCCAGCGGACGTCGGGTGCCTGGCACGCGTCGCGTCCCTCGGACGCCTCGGCCATGTCGATGAAGCGTGCGCCGGTCTCGGCAGCGGCCTTCTCCACGACCCCGTTGAGGGTGGCCTGGATGTCGTTGAGGTAGGGCACGTCACCCAGTGAGATCGGCAGGGTCGGGTAGCACTCCGCCGTGCCGGTCTCGGGCAGGATCGACGGGTAGCCGATGATGGCGATCGAGGCCGCCGGCGCCTTCCTACGCACCGCCATGAGCGCCTCGACGAGGTTCGGGTAGGTGCTCTTGCGGATCTGGTCCTGGAACGAGGTGCCGTACTGCTGCTGGCACGGGTTGCCGGTGATCCCGTTCTGCGCACGGTCCTGGGCGGAGGCGACGAGACAGCTGAGGAGGACGGTCCCGAACACGTCGCCGTCGTTGCCGCCGATGGTCATCGTGACGAAACGGGTCCGCTTCGTCACCGCGTCGAGCTGGGGAGGGACGTCGGGGCGCTGCGGGGTGAAGAAGTCACGGGTGTCCGCCCCCGAGCACGACGCGTCGACGAAGTCGGCGACGCCCAGCCGGTCCGCGACGAGGTGGGGGTAGGCCACGGTCGAGCGGCCGCATCCCTGGCCCGGGACGAGGGGCTCGATCGACGGTGCGGTGTAGCTGTCGCCGAGAGCGACGTAGGGCGAGGTCTTGATGGACTTCCCGGATGCGGACGGTGGAGTGACCTTGGCGAGTCCGGGGGAGGCGCTGAGCAGTCCGACGGTGACGGCGAGGACGAGTGCCCAGACGAGGGTGAGCAGGCGGCGCATGGTTCCTCCGATCGGGAGCCGGCACGAGCTCCAGAGGATGGCGGGATGAGGTGTCGCCGAGGCTACCCCGAAGGCGCGTCACCTGCAGGATGAGTCGGCCGCGGCGACGGCATGCGGTGGTCGCGTGCGTCGGTGTGCTGGCGCTGCCTCAGCGAGGCAGCGTCACGAAGCGGTAGCCCTGCGCGCGGACGCTGTCGATGATCCGCCCGAGCGCGTCCGCGTCCAGGGTCGAGCCGTCCTGGGGGTGGGCACCGATGTGCATGAGGACGATCTGTCCGGGTTGCAAGGTGCTCATCACGCGCGCGTGCACCGAGTCGACGCTCCGCCCACCCGAGGTGCCCTGCCAGCCGAGAGTGTCGACGGTCCAGCGGTAGGCCACGTAGCACTCGTCATTGACGAGCCCGATGACGGTCGAGTTCCGCGCCCCGAAGGGGAAGCGGAAGAGCGGCCTGGTCTCGGCGCCGGTGACTGCCTTGATGGTCGCCCGACCCTTCCGGATCTCGTCGACGACCTGGGTGCGCGACAGCGTCGTGAGGTCCGGGTGGGTCTGCGTGTGGTTGCCCACGGGGTACTTCGTGGCGATCTCGGCCGCGAGCGAAGGGTAGGACTGGGCGAACTGTCCCGTGAAGAAGAACGTCGCCGGCACGTCCTTGGCAGCCAGGGTGTCGAGGATCTTGCGCGCTCCCGCACTACTGCCGCCACCGTCGAAGGTGAGCGCCACCTCCTTCTTCGATGTTGCGAGGCGCTCGACATCCATGCCCTTGTAGGGCGCGAGGTTGCACGCAGGGGGCTTCGGGGTGGTCGTGGTCGGCTGGGGTTTCGTCGTGGTCGGCTTGGGCTTGGTCGTCGTGGTCTTCGGTGGGGTCGTCCCCGGTGGGGTCGTCCTCGGCGCCGTCGTCGTGGGTGGTGTCGTCGTGGGGGATGTCGAGGTGACCGCCGGCCTGGTCGGTGAGGCGGACGTGGGGCCTGTCGTGCGGGACGCGGACACCGGGGCGGAGGGGGTCTGTGTCGGCTCAGGGTCCTCTGCTGACCCACACGCCCCCACGAGCAGGGTCAGCGTGACCAGTCCTGCGATCAGCGACCTGCTCGCCCGTCGCCCTTGTCGTAGCGCACCCATCGCGAACTCGCCTCCCTTACATCCATTACACGCCTGACGCGGTGAGTCGGTTGACGTCTGAGGGCGACATCACGTGGTGCCGCGGCGACTCGGTCAGGTGGTCCGAGCCGGCGCGAGCGCGTCGAACCGGTACGAGTAGCGCGCCACCCGTTGAGCGGTCGGTCCCCACGACCCGACGTCCTGACTGTCCGCCCAGTCCGAGTGCTGCGCAATCCAGTTCGTGAGGTCGTCCCACTCATCCGCATTGTCTGACCAGGCACCCGAGTCGGACCTCATACCGTCGACCCGCGTGCGCGCCCCCTCGACAAGGGCCGCCACCGAGCTGCCCATGCCCTCGACCCGCGACTGGGCGATCTCGGCGAGCAGCGGCTCGGCGATCCTCGGGTATCCCGTGAGGACGGCCAGGAGGAACATCGTGACGTCGTCCAGGGCCGAGGTGTCGGTGTGGGTGGGTGCCGTCGCGCGACTGTGCCGGTCCACGGCCTTGAGCAGTCTGAGGATGTTCACGTACCGGGTGAGGGAGCGGGGCGACCGCCCGAGCATGGGTCGCAGCTCCTCCATGAAGTTGCGCTCCGCCTGGGTGATCTCGGTCGCCGACAGTCGCAAGTCGTATGCGGGGGCCGGGGTGGGTGCAGCGCTGCCCCTCGGCGCGGCGCCGGCATCGGCTGCAGCGGTTGGAGCAGAGGGCTGGGCGACGCCCGGATCCGGTGCGGAGGTCTGCTCGGCCTGGACCGTGCTGGGTTGGTCCGATTCGGCACCGATGCCTACCGCACGCGAGCCGGCGGTCCGATCGCGGGCCCGGTCGCCCTCTGCGGCCACCGATTCCGACGGCTGGATCGCCGTGAGCGCATCAAGCAGTCGGGTGGTTGCATCCAGCGGCATCGGCCTGAGCCAGAACGGGATCTGGAAGATCTTCTCGAGGTAGTCCTGCGGCGTCGCGCTGCTGTCACTGCTCTCCCGCGCCTCCGACTGGAGGAGCCCCTCGTAGTGCTGCGTCAGGGACCTGGACAGCCAGCGGGCGTCCACGCCGACGATGACGACGAAGAGAGGGAAGGCGAGCAGCAGGTGGACCGCCTGGAGGACCTTCGCCACCGTCTCAGGCGGACACCGGTCGAGGTCGTCGATGTAGAGCACGATCCGGTTGACGTGGTACTCCGCCTCGGACGGTGCACCATTCCCCTGCTCGCCCTCAGCTTCGGGCTGGTCCGACTCGTCGGTGAGACCGGAGTCGTCGGAATCGGGATCCTCATCCTCGAGCGAGGCGTTGTACTCGTCGATGTGCCCGGCCAGGGCCTCGAAGTCCCTGCGGATCAAGGAGGCCAGACCGAGGTGCTTGCGGTAGTCGTCGGAGTCGTTGCGGCTGAGGATGAAGTCGGCCAGCAGCTTGGCCGGACTCAGCTCGCGCAGCGCCTGCTCGACCGAGATGAGTTCCTTGCGCAGCCGGGACTCCTCGGCGATGAGTCTCTTCTCCTCCTCACGCAGCGCCTCCAGCGCCTCCCGGTGGTCGACGACCGTGGGATGGCGC
>JAAYCP010000098.1 GCA_012729695.1 Actinomycetales bacterium
GCATACTCGTCCGCCGCCGCCATCCCCACGGTGACAGGCGTACCAGAACGTGACAATAGGAACGTTCTTGTACGCCCACAGAAGGTTCCCCTGAGGGCGAGGGCGTACCAGAACGTGACAATAGGAACGTTCTTGTACGCCCAGGGAAGGTTCCCCTGAGGGTGAGGGTGTACCAGAACGTGACAATAGGAACGTTCTTGTACGCCCACAGAAGGTTCCCCTGAGGGCGAGGGCGTACCACAACGTGACAATAGGAACGTTCTTGTACGCCTAGGGAAGGTCTCCCTGAGGGGCGAGGCGTACCAGAACGTGACAATAGGAACGTTCTTGTACGCCCAGGGAAGGTTCCCCTGAGGGCGAGGCGTACCGGAACGTGACAATTGGAACGTTCCTGTACGCCTAGGGAAGGTTCCCCTGAGGGTGAGGGTGTACCAGAACGTGACAATAGGAACGTTCTTGTACGCCTAGGGAAGGTCTCCCTGAGGGCGAGGGCGTACCAGAACGTGACAATAGGAACGTTCTTGTACGCCCAGGGAAGGTTCCCCTGAGGGCGAGGCGTACCGGAACGTGACAATTGGAACGTTCCTGTACGCCGCCGCGGGGGGAGCCGCCCCCGTCGAAGGGCCCGGGTGTCATATCGGCACGAGCAACCGCCCGGCAGGACCGCGCGGTCGGCAGTCGGTCACCTGACGATTTGCGGGAGGCGTGGGTCGCTAGGGTCAGGCCCATGGCACGCAGATCCTGGTGGGGGTGGGGCAACGTCGAGGACGCGGTGACGGGCGCGGAGGCCGACGAGCTCGTCAACCGCGTGGCCGCGCTGCTCCCGGACCACGACTTCACGTTTCATGAGCCCCCCGAGATCGCCGACCTCGAGTTCCCCGCCCCGCGCATGGACGTCCCGAAGTCCCTTGCGGCGATCGTCTCCGCTGAGGCGGTCGACCGGGCCGCGCACGCACGCGGCAAGGCGTACCGCGACGTGGTACGTAACCTGCAGGGCGGCCTCGACCACGTCCCGGACCTGGTGCTGCGACCGCGGAGTGAGCAGGATGTCGTGGACGCCCTGGACTGGGCAGCATCGGCGGACGTGGCGGTCGTGCCGTTCGGTGGCGGCACGTCGGTCGTCGGTGGCGTCGAGCCGCGCTTCGATGGCCCGGCGGTCAGCCTCGATCTCACTGGTCTGGACCGGGTGCTCGAGGTCGACCCGGTCAGCCGGGCGGCCCGGATCCAGGCCGGAGTGCTCGGCCCCGCCCTCGAGGATCAACTCCGGCCCCACGGACTGACCCTGCGGCACTTCCCCCAGTCGTTCGAGTTCTCCACTCTCGGAGGCTGGCTCGCGACGAGGGCGGGAGGTCACTACGCGATGGTCCTCACGCATATCGACGACCTGACCGAGAGCCTGCGGGTGGTCAGTCCGACCGGCATCAGCGAGTCACGACGGCTGCCCGCCTCCGGCGCAGGGCCCTCGCCGGATCGACTCTTCCTGGGCTCCGAGGGCGCGCTCGGGGTGATCACCGAGGCGTGGATGCGGCTCCAGGAGCGACCCCGGTGGCAGCAGTCGGTGACCGTCGACTTCACCACCTTCGCCGAGGCAGTCGCCGCCACCCGGGCCATCGCCCAGAGCGGTCTGCACCCGAGCAACTGCCGGCTGCTGGACCCGATGGAGGCGCTGATCAATGCGGGGACGACGACGAGCGGGGGCCTCCTGGTGCTGGCGTTCGAGTCGGCCGACCACCCCGTCGGGCCGTGGCTCGACAGGGCCATCGAGATCGCGCGTGACCATGGGGGACGGCCCGGTCAGGTGAGCCTCAAGGGTCCGGACCGTGGCGCCGGGGGAGCGGCGACACCGGCCGACACCTGGCGGGCGTCCTTCCTCCGGATGCCCTATCAGCGCGATGCCGTGGCGCAGCGCAGCATCATCGCCGAGACCTTCGAGACCGCCTGCACCTGGGACCGCTTCGAGGAGCTGCACGCCGCGATCACAGCCGCCGCCTACGACGTAATGGCAGAGGTGGGTGCTCCCGGGGCACTCACGTGCCGCTTCACCCACGTCTACCCGGACGGGCCGGCTCCCTACTACGGCGTGTACGCCGCAGGCCGATGGGGCTCCCTCATCCCGATGTGGGACGAGATCAAGTCCGGTGTCTCGGAGGCGATCTCGGCGCACGGTGGGACGATCACACACCACCACGCGGTGGGCCGGGACCACGTCGCCTGGTACGCGCGACAGCGGCCAGAGCCCTTCGCCCACGCCCTGCGAGCGGCCAAGAGCGCTCTGGACCCGGACGGCGTCCTCAACCCCGGAGTCCTCGGCCTCTGAACGTGACCGAAGGGCGCGATCTCGGGGGCTGGCGGTGACGTGAGCGACCACGTCACGCAGGATGGAGGCATGACCGCACGCCTGTCCCGCCGCGGCGCCGTCGAGCCGTTCCACGTCATGGAGTTGCTCAAGGCCGCGCACGACCGCCAGCTATCCCATGGTGACGTCATCACCATGTGCGCCGGGCAACCCAGCACGCCGGCACCGGCAGCCGCTCGAGAGGCAGCCGCGGCCGCTCTGCAGGACGGGGCGGTCCTCGGCTACACCCCGGCCATGGGGATCCCGGCGCTCCAGACGGCGATCGCGGCCCACTACTCCAACTGGTACGGCCTGCAGGTCGAGCCGAGCTCGATCGCCATCACGACCGGCTCGTCCGCAGGGTTCACGGCTCTCTTCCTCGCGGCGTTCGACCCCGGGGACGTGGTGCTCATGACCCGCCCGGGATACCCCGCATACCGGAACACGTTGCAGGCACTGGGGTGTCGAGCGGTCGAGCTCGAGTGCGGTCCTCAGGTGCGCTTCCAGCCGACGCTGGGAATGCTGCAGGAGTGGACAGCCGAGAACGGGCGCCCACCGGCCGGCCTCATCATCGCCTCCCCGGCCAACCCAACCGGTACGGTCATGGCCGCGGACGAGCTCGCCGCGATTGCCCGCTGGTGCGAGGACGAGGGAGTCCTTCTCGTCAGCGACGAGATCTATCACGGCGTCACCTTTGCGGAGGAGGCCACCTCGGCGTGGGCGACATCGCGCGCTGCGGTCCTCGTGGGCTCGATGAGCAAGTACTTCTCCATGACCGGCTGGCGGGTGGGCTGGCTCGTCCTGCCCGACCACCTCGTGCGCCCCATCGAGCTCCTCCTCGGGAACCTCAACATCTGTGCTCCCGCGATCTCCCAGGTCGCAGCCGTGGCCGCACTCGGTGCAGGGGCGCGGCCCGAGCTCGAGGCACACGTCAAGCGGTATGCGGTGAACCGTGACATCGTCCTCTCACGTCTGCCGGAGCTCGGCATCACGAGATGGGCGCCCGCCGACGGCGCGTTCTACGCCTATGCCGATGTCTCGCACCTCACCGATGACTCGACGCGGTGGTGTGACGAGGTGCTGGCCCGGACCGGTGTGGCGATCACTCCTGGAGCGGACTTCGCACCGGGAACCGGGCAGCACCCCGAGCTGGACGGCTTCAAGTGGGTACGGATCAGCCTGGCCGGCGCGACGGCCGAGATGGATGAGGCGATGGACCGGCTCGCGGAACTGCGGAGGGCAGGCCCCGGAAGCCGCCCATAGCGTCGCTTCCCATTGACTGGCTGACCCGGCGTGGACGGGCCGAGGGGGCGGTGAGTCAGAGCACCAGGACGGCCGCACCCTCGTAGGCGTCGGCTGAGAGGTCCCGCAGAGTCTTAGCCGCGTCCTCCAGGGGATGGGCCGTGGTCGTGGGTTCGATATCGAGGGTGGCCGCCAGTCGCAACAGCTCCTCGCCGTCCGCCCTCGTGTTGGCGGTGACGCTGCGAAGCTCCTTCTCGTAGAACAGCTCGTTCTCGTAGACCAGACCAGGCACGTCGCTGAGGTGGATACCTGCGATGACGCCGATGCCACCGCGGTCGAGGGCGCGCATCATCGGCGGGACGAGCTGACCGACGGGTGCGAACATGATGGCGGCGTCGAGGGGCTCCGGCGGTGGATCAGCGGCACCCGTCGCCGAAGCCGCGCCGAGGTCGAGGGCCAGTCGCTGGGCGCGTTCCGAGCGGGTCATGACATGCACGACCGCGCCCTGCTTAAGTGCGATCTGGGCGACGAGGTGCGCGGAGGCACCGAACCCGTAGATGCCGAGGCGGCCACCCGGTGGCAGCGTGGCGCGCTTGAGGGCGCGGTAGCCGACGATGCCGGAGCAGAGCAATGGCGCCGCCTTCTCGGCGGACAGCTCCTCGGGGACCGGGTAGGCGAAGGCCTCGTCCACCAGCGTCAGCTCGGCGTACCCGCCATCGGCGTCCCACCCGGTGAACTCGGCTCGTGGGCAGAGGTTCTCGCGTCCGCTGCGGCACCATCCGCAGCTGCCGCAGGTGCCGCGCAGCCAGGCGATGCCGACGCGGTCACCGACCCGGAACCGGGTCGCCTCGGGCCCCACGCTCTCGACCCGTCCCACCACCTCGTGCCCGGGAACGGTGCCAGGTCGTCGGGGAGCGAGGTCGCCCTCGGCCAGGTGGAGGTCGGTGCGACACACTCCGCAGGCTTCCACCCGCACGAGCACTTCCCGGCCGCCCGGCTCGGGGTCCTCGCGTTCGACGAGCTGCAGCGGCCCCTGCTCGATGGGCCGCGGGTCGGTGACGATCCATGCCCTCACAGGATCATCGTGGCACAGGCCGTCCGGGACGACCTAGGTTGGTCCCATGACTGTCGCACGCCGCTGGGAGTTCTGGGTGGACCGGGGCGGCACCTTCACCGACATCGTCGGAAGGCGCCCGGACGGCACGCTCGTGAGCCTGAAGCTCCTCAGCGACAACCCGCGGCAGTACCGGGACGCCCCGGTGGCAGGGATCCGCAGGATGCTCGGGCTGGCTCCCGACCAACCGGTGACCCCGGACCTGGTCGCGTCGGTGAAGATGGGCACCACGGTCGCCACCAACGCCTTGCTCGAACGCCGGGGCGAGCCAACGCTTCTCGTCATCACGGAGGGCTTCGGGGACGCGCTGCGAATCGGCTACCAGGAACGCCCGGACATCTTCGCCCAGCACATCCAGCTCCCCGAGCAGCTGTATGCGTCGGTCATCGAGGCGCGGGAGCGCATCGGAGCGGATGGCGAGGTCGTCACACCGCTCGACCAGGAACACCTGCGGCACGCATTGACCGAGGCTCGGGAGTCCGGGCTGACTAGCGTGGCCATCGTCTTCATGCACAGCTACCGCCACCCCGGGCATGAACAGCGGGCGGCCGCGATCGCCCGGGAGGTGGGCTTCACCCAGGTCAGCGTCTCGCACGAGGTGAGTCCGCTGATGAGGCTCGTCGGCAGAGGGGACACCACGGTCGTCGATGCCTACCTCTCGCCCATCCTGCGCCGGTACGTCGACCAGGTGGCCGCCGAGATGCCCGGTGTGCCACTGAAGTTCATGCAGTCCAGCGGCGGGTTGACCGACGCGCGGGCGTTCCAGGGCAAGGATGCCATCCTCTCGGGGCCGGCCGGGGGAGTGGTGGGTATGGTCCGCACCGCCCTGCTCGCCCGCGAGGACCTGCAGACCGACAAGGTGATCGGCTTCGACATGGGCGGCACCTCCACCGACGTCAGCCACTTCGCCGGGGAGTTCGAGCGCTCCTTCGAGACCCAGATCGCCGGCGTCCGGATGCGGGCACCGATCATGAGCATCCACACGGTGGCGGCCGGTGGCGGCTCCGTGATCGAGTTCGACGGGTCAAGGCTGCGGGTCGGCCCGCACAGCGCGGGTGCCGACCCTGGGCCGGCTGCCTACGGACGCGGCGGACCTCTCACGGTCACCGACGCGAACGTGCTCGTGGGCCGGATCAGTCCCGACCACTTCCCCCACGTCTTCGGACCCGATGGGGACCAGCCCCTCGACGTTGCCGCAGTGACGGAGGGCTTCCTGTCGCTCGCCGAGGAGGTGAGCCGGGCGACCGGGACGCAGCAGTCGCCGGAGCAGGTCGCCCAGGGCTGCATTGACATCGCCGTAGGGTCGATGGCGGGCGCCATCAAGAAGATCTCCATCGCCCGCGGTCACGACGTGACGCGCTATGTGCTCCAGTGCTTCGGCGGCGCCGCCGGGCAGCACGCCTGCCAGGTGGCCGACACGCTCGGTGTCTCCCGCGTCCTCGTCCACCCGCTCGCGGGGGTGCTCTCCGCATACGGGATGGGCCTGGCGGACCAGAGTGTCATCCGCGAGGCCACCGTGGAGGTGCCACTGGCCGACGCGGAGGACGTGGTGGACGCCGAGCTGGCAGGCCTCTCGACGGAGGCGCGCGACGTCCTGGTCGCGCAGGGGGTGCCCGCCGGCGACATCCGGCTCGAGCCCCGGGTGCACCTGCGCTACCAGGGCACGGACTCCGGTCTCGTCGTCCCGCACGGCGACCCGGCGGCGATGCAGGAGGCCTTCGAGAGCGCCTACCTCCAGCGCTACGCCTTCCTCATGCAGGGGCGCCCGCTCGTCGTCGAGGCGGTGTCGGTCGAGGCGGTCGCTGCCGGTGCCTCCGTCACCGAGACCTCGACCGAGCGACTCGCTTCCGGGCCGGCGCCCATCCACTCCCGCACCCCGATGTATGCCGAGAACCGATGGTGGGACGCGCCGCTCGTCCGCCGCGAGGACGCCTTGCCGGGTCAGACGATCGCTGGGCCGGCGCTGGTGACGGAGACGAACGCGACCACCGTCGTCGCACCGGGGTGGCGGGCGCGGGTGACCGCGCTCGGTCACCTCGTGCTGCAGCGCGTCGAGGCACGGGTGACGAGTCGCGCCATCGGGACCGACGTCGACCCGATCCTGCTGGAGGTGTTCAACAACCTGTTCATGAACATCGCCGAGCAGATGGGCACACAGCTGCGGAGCACCGCATACTCCGTCAACATCAAGGAGCGGCTCGACTTCTCGTGCGCGGTGTTCGACGTCCACGGAGACCTCATCGCCAACGCCCCCCACATCCCCGTCCACCTGGGGTCGATGAGCGAGTCGATCAAGATGGTCGTGACCCGCAATGCGGAGCGGATGCGTCCGGGCGACGTCTACGTCCTCAACGATCCGTACCACGGGGGCACCCATCTGCCCGACATCACGGTCGTGACGCCGGTCTACCTCCCGGAGCACGAGACCCCGTCCTTCTACGTCGCCTCCCGCGGACACCACGCCGACATCGGCGGGATCACTCCGGGATCGATGCCACCATTCTCCACGCGGATCGAGGAGGAGGGGATCCAGCTCGACAACGTGCTCCTCGTCGAGGGTGGCGAGATGCGTGAGCAGGCGATGCTCGAGCTGCTGCAGTCCGGCCCCTATCCCTCACGCAACCCGGCCCAGAACCTCGCGGACCTGCGGGCCCAGATCGCGGCCAACGAGAAGGGCGCCCAGGAGCTGCGCGCCATGGTCGCCGACTTCGGGCTCGACGTCGTCCATGCCTACATGCAGCACGTCCAGGACAACGCCGAGGAAGCCGTGCGCCGGGCGATCGCGGCCCTCAAGGACGGCGAGTTCACGCTCCCGCTCGACAACGGCGCCCGGATCGCGGTCGCGATCCGGGTGGACCGCGTGGAGCGCAGCGCAGTCATCGACTTCACGGGCACGAGTGACCAGCTGCCGAATAACTTCAACGCCCCCTCGGCCGTGTGCATGGCGGCGGTTCTGTATGTGTTCCGCACCTTGGTCGACGACGCCATCCCTCTCAACGCAGGCTGTCTGAAGCCGCTCGACGTCCGCATCCCCCTCGGATCCATGCTCAGTCCGCAGTACCCGGCCGCGGTGGTGGCCGGCAACGTGGAGACCTCGAGCTGCATCACGAACGCGCTGTACGGGCTGCTCGGCACCATGGCCGCGGCCCAGTGCACGGTCAACAACTTCACCTTCGGCAATGCCGAGTACCAGTACTACGAGACCATCAGCGGGGGATCGGGCGCGGGGCCCGGCTTCGACGGGACCTCGGTGGTGCAGACCCACATGACCAACTCGCGGCTGACCGACCCAGAAGTCCTCGAGTTCCGCTTCCCGGTGCGACTCGAGAGCTACCGCATCCGGCGCGGGAGCGGCGGTCCCGGGCAGTGGCGCGGCGGCGACGGCGGGACCCGCAGGCTGCGCTTCCTGGCTCCCATGACGGCGAGCATCCTCAGCAACGGGCGAATCGTCCCGGCGTTCGGAATGGCCGGAGGCGGTCCGGGGCAGCTCGGCGCGAACCGCGTGGAGCGTGCCGACGGCTCGGTCGAAGAGCTCGGCCACATCGCCTCCGTCGAGATGCACCCGGGCGACGTCTTCGTCATCGAGACACCGGGCGGCGGCGGTTACGGGACCGCCACCAGCGGTGCCGTAGGTCACCTCGGATTCCTTCGCGAGCGCTGATTCTGGTCGCCCCGGCGGGGATAGA
>JAAYCP010000310.1 GCA_012729695.1 Actinomycetales bacterium
ATCCCGGCCTACCGGCTGCCCCGCGACGTCATCGACGCCGAGATCGCGCGAATCGCCGCGCTGGGCGTGCAGCTCGAGCAGGGGCATGTCGTCACCGACCTGCAGTCGGAGATGCAGGCGGGCGGCTTCGACGCGGCCTTCGTGGCCGTGGGTGCACACCTGTCCAAGCGCATCGACATCCCCAACCAGGACGCCGGCCGGGTGCTCGACGCGGTGAGCTTCCTGCGCGGCGTCGAGACCGGGGAGGCCCCGGAGGACCTCGGCCGCGTCGCGGTCTACGGCGGGGGCAACACCGCGATGGACGCCGCCCGCGTCGCGCGACGGCTCGGTGCCGAGGACACGATCATCGTCTACCGGCGCACCCGTGAGCAGATGCCCGCGCACGAGGAAGAGGCCGTCGACGCGGAGGAGGAGGGCATCCGGATCAACTGGCTGCGCACGATCGCCTCGATGGGCGAGGGTGACCTGACGGTCGAGATCCAGGAGCTGGACGAGAACGGCCGACCGCGACCCACCGGACAGTTCGAGACGCTCGCGGCCGACACCGTCATCCTCGCCCTCGGGCAGGAGAGCGACACCCGCTTCCTCGCCTCCCTCCCCGGCATCGCGTTCGACGGCGACGTCGTCCAGGTCGATCCGGCGACCCTCATGACCGGCGCCCCCGGCGTCTTCGCCGGCGGTGACGCCGTGCCGAGTGAGCGGACCCTGACGGTCGGCGTCGGACACGGCAAGAAGGCGGCGCGCAACATCGACGCCTGGCTGCGGGGCACGACGTACGAGCGCGGGCCGAAGAACCCCGAGGCCACCATCGACAAGCTCCACCTCTGGTACTTCGGGGACCACACCCCGCGACAGCCGGACGAGCTCGACCCGGAGACCCGCGTCCGCGGCTTCGACGAGGTCGTGGCCGGGCTGTCCGCCGACGAGGCCGAGTTCGAGGCGGGACGCTGCCTGTCGTGCGGCAACTGCTTCGAGTGCGACGGCTGTCTCGGCGCCTGCCCCGAGGACGCCATCATCAAGCTCGGCGTCGGCCACCGGTACGCGTTCGACTACGACAAGTGCACCGGCTGCTCGACGTGCTACCGCCAGTGCCCGGTCCACGCCATCGAGATGATCGCAGAGACGGATCCGTTGCCGCACAACGTCTTCCTGCCCCTGACTCCGGTGAAGCCGTCAGGAGGTGCGCGATGACCGCCGCGCCCACCCGCGTCCCAACCAGGGTCACGATCGACGGCAATGAGGCAACGGCCCGCGTCGCGTACCGACTCAGCGAGCTGTGCAGCATCTACCCCATCACCCCGTCCTCGACGATGGCCGAGCTGGCCGACGAGTGGTCCAGCCACGGCGTCCCCAACCTCTGGGGCTCGGTCCCGGCCGTCGTCGAGATGCAGAGTGAGGGGGGCGCTGCCGGCGCTCTCCATGGAGCACTGCAGGGTGGTGCCCTGTCGACGACGTTCACCGCGTCGCAGGGCCTGCTCCTCATGATCCCGAACATGTACAAGATCGCCGGGGAGCTCACCTCGACGGTCATCCACGTGGCTGCGAGATCCCTTGCCGCGCAAGGCCTCTCGATCTTCGGGGACCACCAGGACGTCATGGCGGTCCGGCAGACCGGGTTCGCGCTGCTGTCCTCCGGCTCGGTCCAGGAGGCGCACGACCTCACCCTCGTCGCGCACGCGTCAACGCTGCGCAGCCGGGTGCCGTTCCTGCACTTCTTCGACGGCTTCCGCACCTCGCACGAGCTGAGCACGGTCGAGCTCATCGACGACGAGGTCCTGCGCGCAGTCGTCCCCGAGGAGCTGGTCCGGGAGCACCGGCTCCGCTCGCTCAGCCCCGAGCGCCCCTTCGTCCGCGGCACCGCACAGAACCCGGACGTCTACTTCCAGGCCCGCGAGACGGTCAACCCGTTCTACACCGCCACCCCGGGCATCGTCGCCGA
>JAAYCP010000099.1 GCA_012729695.1 Actinomycetales bacterium
CCTCCGGTGGATCCTCGTCCACATGATCGAGGAGTACGCACAGCACAACGGCCACGCCGACCTCATCAGGGAGTCGATCGACGGCCGCACCGGCTACTGAGCGACCGGGCGGTCCGGCCGGGCAGGTCCACCGTCAGGTGAGGCTGACGATGCGTTCGGGACGACTCTCAGACAACGGGTGCATGATGGGTCAATGGTCGACTCGACCGTGACCGACGTGCGGCCCTCCCCCGGACCCGCGACCCGATCCCCGCGCGCCTCTGCTGCGGCGCTCAGCGGCATCGCCGCCACTGCCGTCACGCTCGGTGTGGCCGAGCTCCTCGCCGGTCTACTCCTCCGTCTCAGCGGTGGATCCGGCACTCCCTCCCCGTTGCTGGCGGTCGGTGGAGCCTTCGTCGACCGGACGCCTCCCTGGCTCAAGGACTGGGCCGTCGAGACCTTCGGCACCGCCGACAAGATCGCGCTCGGGGTGGGGATGGGTGTCACACTCGTCGCCCTCGGAGCCCTCGTCGGCTGGCTGACCGCACGCTCCCGGCCCCTCGGGCTCGGTCTCTTCGCCGTCGTCGGGCTGATTGCCCTGGTCGCGGTCGCCTCCCGGCCCTCCACCTCTGTTCTGGACCTGCTCCCCACCCTCGTGGGGCTCTTCGTCGGCGCCCGGGTCCTGCTCTCACTCCTCTCCCGGACGGAGGTCGGGAGCGAGCCCGCGACTGGCACGGAGCCGAGCGTCGCAGAAGCCGGGCGAACCGAGGAGCCGGAGCAGCGCATACCTGATCGGCCTGGGGAGCCGACCCGCCGTGGCGTGCTTGGCGCCGCGGCAGGAGCAGGCGTCCTCGGTGCGCTCGCGATCGCTGCCGGGCAGGCGCTGGCGCGCACCGGCCGCGTCGGGCGCGACCTCATCGCCCTCCTCGGCCTGCCGACACCGGCCCGGAGCGTCATCGTGCCGGCCGAGGCGATGTCGGACGTCCCCGGCCACTCGGCCTACGTGACGCCCAATGCCGAGTTCTACCGGATCGACACGGCACTGTTCGTGCCGAAGATGGATACGGAGGGATGGCGCCTGCGCGTGACCGGGATGGTGGACCGGGAGATCGAGATGGGCATCGAGGAGCTGCTGGCGGAGAACCATGTCGAGGCCCTCGTCACCCTCACCTGCGTGTCGAACAGCGTGGGCGGCAACCTCGTCGGCAACGCGCGGTGGATCGGCTGGCCGGTCCGTGAGCTGCTCGCGCGGGCGGGCGTGCGACCGGAGGCCGACATGGTGCTCTCCCGCAGTGTCGACGGCTTCACGGCCGGGACCCCGCTCGAGGTGCTCACCGACGACCGCAACGCGCTCATCGCCGTCGGCATGAACGGCGAGCCACTGCCGCCGGAGCACGGCTTCCCGGTGCGGCTCGTCGTCCCCGGCCTCTACGGATACGTCTCGGCGACGAAGTGGCTCACTGAGCTCAAGGTGACGCGCTTCGACCAGGACGAGGGCTACTGGACGCCGCGGGGGTGGTCGGCGCTGGGTCCGATCAAGACCGCGTCGCGCATCGACGTGCCCCGCAGAGGGGACGTGCAGGTCCCGTCGTCCGGGACCGTTCCCGTGGCCGGCGTCGCGTGGGCGCAGCACCGGGGCATCTCGAAGGTCGAGGTGCGAGTGGACGACAGCCCGTGGAACGAGGCCGAGCTGCTCGCCGAGCCCACGGTCGACGCGTGGCGGCTGTGGACCTGGCAGTGGGAGGCGCAGCCCGGGGAGCACACGCTCACCGTTCGCGCCACGGACGGCGACGGGGAGCTGCAGACCGACGCCGTCGCCTCCCCGGCCCCCGACGGCGCCAGCGGGTGGCACTCCGTCACCGTCCGCGTGGAGTGATGCGCCGGCAGTCCTGCGTC
>JAAYCP010000100.1 GCA_012729695.1 Actinomycetales bacterium
GACGGCACCACGCCGTTCGACCTGACCAGCGCGAGCGACATCGTCATCGAGTGGCTCGCTGGTGAGGGCTCGGTCGACGACGAAGACCCCAACGATGACAACCCGCCGGTGCACACCATCACCGAGGTGGAAGTCATCGACGACGGCAACCTCACCGGGTTCACGGTCACGGTGCCGTTCGGGACGGCGGAGATGTTCCTTCGGGCGCGGGTCTACCTGACCGTGGACGGCACGCGGTACGTTGTCCTGAGCCCGTGGACGGCGAACCCGGTGGAGGCAACCCAGGTGGAGTCGGTCATCCCCGACCTCACCCATCCAGGCGGACTGGTCGTAGGCCAGAACCTCCAGGCATGGCCTCCGACGGACGGCAACGGTGTCGAGGGCGCGGCCGAGGGCGGCTGGGTCTACCGGTACGAGTCAGTTGCTGACGCGGCAGACTTCGAGGCCGGCGACCCGAACCTCATCACCGTCGTCCAGGAGGGTGGAGCCTTGCAGTACACCTTCCAGGACGGCGACGAGGGCCGCTACTTCCGAGTGGTCGTCGAGTTCACGGACGACATGGGCTTCGATGAGGTGGCGATCACCAACGTGGTCGGTCCGGTCACCGCCCTAGTCACCGAGCCGTAGCATCCACACCCAAGTAGGAAGTGGGGCCGGGAGCACTGCTCCCGGCCCCACCTCTGTTTCTTGGCCAACTGCTGCCGGGCCGAAGAAGGCTGTCCATCGCCCAGCCCGCGGCCTAGGCTGGATGAGTGCCGGAGCGGATGCGAGTTCGCGGGAGGTCCCACTCCCCCAGGGACTGCTATCTCCAGGGACACGGATCACTGGAGATATGGCTCTTCGGCGTGGTGCCCCTCGCGCGCGGCGAGGGCCCACCCTCGACGAGGCAGCGTTGCTCCGGTTCCTCAACGAGATCATGTGGTTCCCGGCCGCGGCCCTGCTCCCACAGATCACCTGGGCACCGGTCGACAACGCGTCAGCGCGGGCCACGATCCAGGTCGGCGACACGAGCGGGACAGCCACCTTCATCTTCGATTCCGCCGGCCGGCTCACCGACATGCGGGCTGACCGCTACGACCGTGAGCACGGATCAGCCGTACCCTGGTCCACACCGGTCGGTGACTACGGCGTGTTCGGCGGCGTGCGCATACCCACTGCTGGAGACGCCTTTGTGCCGGCGGACGACGGGCGACCACCCGTACATCCGGATGCGCGTCACCGACGTCGAGTATGACCCGTGATGGGCATCTTCAGCGACGTGGTGACCGCCGTCCGTCAGGGGCTCGACCGTGCCTCGGCGGTCGTCACCCGGGCGACCGCGGCCCTGAACGGCGGTCGAGCGCTGGATGCGCTGGACCCACCACCGGGGCAACCCGCCTCCATCGCCGAGGTGATCGAGGAGATGCACCGCCTCGCAGGCGGCATGCCTCCCCGCGACGGCGTCGCGCAGTTCCACCGCATGTACCTGCACGTCACCGAGCGGGTCGGCGCCGCTGTCGCGGGCCGCACGTTCCAGGACGGCCCGTTCATGGAGCGACTCGACTGCGTCTTCGCCGGTCTGTATCTCGACGCGTGCCGGGCTGACGACAAGACCCGCAGCAAGGCGTGGCAGCCACTGTTCGAGCTGCGGGGCCAACCGGGCACGGCGAGCCTGCAGTATGCGGTGGCCGGCATGAACGCCCACATCAACTTCGACCTCGGTCTGGCTGTGGTGCGCACGTGTCGCCAGCTCGGTCGCACGCTCGACTCACCTGGGGTGCGGGCCGACTTCCTGGCGATCAACGCGATCCTCGCCGCCGAGGTGCAGGCAGTGCGCGAGTCCTACCTCACCGAGGCCGCACGTGACCTCGACCGCGCGGCCGCGCCGGTGCTCAATGTCGTCGGGGCCTGGAGCATCGAGGCTGCGCGGGACGCAGCTTGGCTGAGCGCAACGGTCCAGTGGGCTCTGCTGCACCGCCAGGCTGCCTACGACGACTACCTGGACGCGCGCGC
>JAAYCP010000101.1 GCA_012729695.1 Actinomycetales bacterium
GCGGCGACGACGGCGTTGCGCGCGTCCTTGCGGGACGCCTTGGCGGCATTCGCGAGGAAGGCCTGCTTCCCGCCCCGGGTGGGTGCCGCATACACCTCGTAGGAGCGGCCGGACTCGCTGCGGGGGAACGCGCCGCCGATGAAGAGCTTGTAGGTCTTGCGCACGTCGAGTCTTCCCTGTGTTGCGCGCTGCGGTGCCGGGCTCACGCGACGCTCCCTTCCTTGAGGTAGGCGGCCAGGCCGTGCAGACCACCTTCTCGCCCGTATCCGGATTCCTTGTAGCCGCCGAAGGGCGACGTCGGGTCGAACTGGTTGAAGGTGTTGGCCCAGACGACACCCGCGCGGAGCTGGTCGGCCATCCAGAGGATGCGGCTGCCCTTCTCGGTCCAGACGCCCGCCGACAGCCCGTACGGGGTGTTGTTCGCCTTGGCGACCGCCTCGCCCGGTGTGCGGAAGGTGAGCACCGACAGGACGGGTCCGAAGATCTCCTCCTGGGCGATCCGGTGACTCTGGCTGACGCCGGTGAACAGCGTTGGGCGGAACCAGAATCCGTTCTTCGGCAGCGGGCAGCCGGTGTCCCAGCGCTCGGCGCCCTCGGCGACCCCTGCCTCGGTTAGCTCGGTGATCCGCTCGAGCTGCTTGGCGCTGTTGATGGCCCCGATGTCGGTGTTCTTGTCCAGGGGGTCGCCGAGGCGCAGCGTCTCGAGGCGACGCTTGAGCCGGCGGACGAGGTCGTCGTGGATGTTCTCCTGGATGAGGAGGCGGCTACCGGCGCAGCAGACCTGGCCCTGGTTGAAGAAGATCCCGCCGACAATGCCCTCGACGGCCTGGTCGAGCGCGGCGTCGTCGAAGACGATGTTGGCGGCCTTGCCGCCGAGCTCGAGGGTCGCCTTCTTGCCCGTGCCCGCGATCGAGCGGGCGATCATCCGCCCGACGGCCGTGCTGCCGGTGAAGGCGATCTTGTCGATGCCCGGGTGGTCGACGATCGCCTGTCCCGTCGGTCCCGCGCCCGTGACGATGTTGACGACCCCGGGCGGCAGCTCGGCCTGCTCGCAGATCTCGGCGAAGAGCAGCGCGGAGAGGGGAGTCGTCTCAGCCGGCTTGAGGACGACGGTGTTGCCGCAGGCCAGAGCGGGCGCGATCTTCCACGCGAGCATGAGGAGCGGGAAGTTCCACGGGATGATCTGGCCCACGACTCCGTGCGGGCGCGGGTCCGAGCCGAGCCCCGCATACCCGAGCTTGTCGGCCCAGCCTGCGTGGTAGAAGAAGTGCGCTGCCGCGGTCGGCACGTCGAAGTCGCGGGTCTCCTTGATCGGCTTGCCGTTGTCGAGGGTCTCGAGGACGGCAAGCTCGCGGGAGCGCTCCTGCATGATCCGGGCGATGCGGAAGAGGTACTTCCCGCGCTCGGTCCCGCTCATCCGCGACCACACGCGGGTGTATGCGGTGCGCGCCGCGGCCACGGCGGCGTCGATATCCGCCTCGCTCGCCTCCGCGACGGTGCTCAGCTCCTCGCCGGTGGCCGGGTTGAGGACGGCGAACGGCGTTCCCCGGCCGTCCACCCACTCCCCGCCGATCCACAGCCGGTAGCTGTCGGCGATATCGACGACGGCCCGGGACTCGGGGGCCGGTGCGTACTCGAACGTCGGCATGTGTGTTGTCTCCTCGGGTCCGCCGGTCAGTACGCGCTCGGCGCGTCGTCGGCGATGTAGTCGGCGCCGGAGTAGACCCCGAGGGTCATCCGCTGCCGTTGCAGGATCAGGTCGTTGAGCAGGCTCGAGGCGCCGAAGCGGAACCACTGGTTGTCGAGCCAGTCCTCGCCGGCGACCTCGTTGACGGAGACGAGGAAGCTGATGGCGTCCTTGCTCGTGCGGATACCACCGGCGGGTTTCACGCCGATCATCTCGCCGTAGACGTCGCGCCAGTCGCGGACCGCCTCGAGCATGATGAGCGTGACCGGGAGGGTCGCTGCGGGTGAGATCTTGCCGGTGCTCGTCTTGATGAAGTCGCCGCCGGCGAGCATCGAGAGCCAGCTGGCCCGGCGCACGTTGTCGTAGGTGACGAGCTCGCCGGTCTCCATGATGACCTTGAGCCGGGCGGAGGTCCCATCGGGTCGCTCGCAGGCGCCTTTGACCGCGACGATCTGGTCGAAGACGGTGAGATAGTCGCCGGCGAGGAAGGCGCCACGGTCGATGACCATGTCGATCTCGTCGGCACCGGCCGCCACCGCCTCACGGGTGTCGGCGAGCTTGACCTTGAGCGAGGCCCGGCCGCTCGGGAAGGCCGTGGCGACCGCTGCGACGCGGATGCCGCTGTCACCCAGGGTTTCCTTGGCGGTGGCGACCATGTCGCCGTAGACGCAGACCGCGGCCGGACGTGGTGTGGTGAGGTCGCTCGGGTCGGGGACGAGGGCGCGAGTACACAGGCCACGGACCTTGCCGACGGTGTCGGCGCCTTCGAGGGTGGTGAGGTCGATCATCGAGATCGCGAGGTCGATGGCCCAGCGCTTGCTGTCGGCCTTGATGCTGCGGGTGCGCAGTCCGGCGGCGCGGGCCTCGCAGCCCACCTGGTCGACTCCCGGCAGCCCGTGCAGCCAGCCGGTGAGGGCCCGGTTCGTCAGCCGGCTCACGCCGAGGATGTCCCGGGCGCGCCCGGTCAGGTCGGTCTGCGTCGACGTGCTCACGCCGACCGAGTCTATGCCCCTGCACCCCCGAGCGGGTCCGAACCGACGACCCGCTCCCTGAGCGCTGCCTCGCGGGCCAGCCGCTCGGTGTCACGGCGTCGCCTGTCTGCGAGCACCGCGGCGAGGAAGGTCTCGGGGTGGTGCCCGGGAGGTGGCTGCGGGGCGACGTAGCGGGCGACCTGAGCGGCGAGCTCGGTCCCCATCAGGTGGCGCGACTGCGGGGTCAGCGACGGGGCGCGGACGAGGAACTGGCGCACGGCCAGGGCGAGCGGGTCCGGGAGGGCCGCGATGTCGGCGCCGGCGGCCCAGCCCGCGAGCTGCGGCGGCATCGGGGCAGGCACCGGCAGCCGCATCGTCTGGCGCTCGTTGATGACGTAGGTGCCGGCTGCGAGGTCGCCGAGTCTGCGGTTGCGTGAGGTGAGGAGTGCGGTCGCGAGCGCGACGATGCCCTGGGTCAGGTAGATCTCGACCCAGCCGACCAGACCCCGCACGACGGCGTGCCGGAAGGTGATCGGTCCGCCGTCGTCGCGCACCGTGCGCAGCCCCATGATGAGCTTGCCGATCGTCTTGCCCCGCGTGATCGTCTCCATCGCGATCGGGATGCCGAGCACCAGCGCGACGACGAGGACGATGAGTGCGGTCTGGGCGACCGCGACACTGACCCGCTCGATGAGCGGAGTGACGGCGAAGCTCGCCATGACCATGGCAATGACGAGGATGATGAGGTCGATGACCGCCGACACGCACCGGAGCAGGACACCGGCCACCGGCACCTCGACCTCGACGGCCTCGCTCGTCGTCATCAGCCCGTCGGAGGCGTACTCGCCGACACCGATGTAGGACCGTTGGTCGACGGGTGAGGGTGGGGGAGTGGGCGTCCCGATCGCCCAGCCCGGCCCGCCCGCGGTGCGCGCGGCGTCAGCGGTCGGCGTGGCCGCCGGTGGGAGCGCCATGCGGGTCACTCTAACGGCGCCACTCTGGGGTCGCGCACCACGTGGTCGACCTGGCTCGACCGGCGCCTGTCACCTGCGTGACGAGCGCGGAGGGAGCACAACAGTGACCTAGGCCGGCTTGCCGGACTCGTCACCGACAACCTTGTCTCGCGCATCACAGGAGCCGCGTGCCGAGGCAGCGGTACCGGCGACCGCACGCTGCGGCGCGGCGGCGGTTGCGTGAAGGGCATGCCGCTCCCGGTTGGAGTACACGACGGTCACCCTGGTCTTCCTCGCGCCTTCGCGAGGCGGTGGTGTCTCCTTGCCGTCACCAAGCGGGGTGTCGATGCGGTATCGAGGCCGTGACGCCGCAACCACAGTCCGTGACCAGCGCCGTCGAACCAGGTGTTCCGAGAGCTCGCGACGGCCTCCACCGCCGTCGCGGGGCAGTCACCCGCCTGAGCGGCACGGCGGTCTCGAGGGCGATGGCACCCGGACCACGAGCGGGTTGGCCTGGACGCCCCTTGGTGTCATGAGGAGGAACCCCAGGTGGCCCGGTCTACCTGAAACAGCCCCTCGGAGTGAGCGAGGGCTACACCACCGATCAGGGCGGCCGACTCACCGCAGGCTCCGACGAGCACCGAAGTCGCCTGCGCGATCGTGGGTGGGGCATAGCGGCCGATGCCCTCGTGGATGCCGCGGGCGATGACCCCGCCAGCCGCACCCAGACCCCCGTCCACGGTGATGGCGTCCGGGCTCAGGTAGACAGCCGCATCCGCCAACCGACAACCGAGCGCATGCCCGAAGTCACGCAGCGCCCGGACGACGTCCTGATCCTCGGCGTCCGCTGCCGCCGCGACGTCGCGAAGCGTCAGGTTTCGTGCGTGGGTCTCGCTGAGCTGCTCGAGCAGAGAGGACAGGCTCTGACTCTGCCAGAAGCATCCTCGCGCTCCGCACTGGCACAGGGCTCCGTCGTCATCGCTGTGCAGGTGTCCGATCTCGCCCGCCAGTCCGTGGCGCCCTCGATGCAGTCTTCCGTGAATGACCAAGCCGGCTCCCGTCCCGTGGCGCAGGCTGACGTGCAGGACGGTCTCCAGTCCCACGGCGGCGCCCATCAGGGCCTCTGCCAGTGCGGCGAGGTTCGCGTCGTTCTCCGCGAAGACTCGGCAGCCGAGGTGGTGCTCCAGAAGGGCAACGGGGGAGCCGCCGTCCCAGGTGCGAAAGCGCTGCAGGTGTCCGCTCCGCAGGCGCGCGGCGCGGTCGGTCCGACCGGTCGTGAAGTCCGAGGGTCCTGGGAGGCCGACCACCGCCATTGAGAGGTCGGCCGGGGCGATGTCAACGTCCGAGAGCGCACTGTCCAGTGCCTCAAGGAGTGGCCCTGCGTGCCGACCCTCATCCGCCGGGAGGAGATCGGTGTCGCGGTGGGCCAGGACCCCTCCAGCAGGTGACACGATCCCGACAGCAGTCCCGTGGGCCGCGATGAGCGCACCGGGAACGGCCCACAGCACGGGCATCACCAGCAGCTTCAGGCCGACCCCCTGCAGCCCGGCCGAGCCTGGCCCGGTGCCGGCGACCCCCGCGGCAGCGAGGGAGAGGGCGATGGTCACGGCTGCCGCCGACCATGGCCCCACCCTCGCCGCGGCGCCCCCGATCACGGGATCAGTATGTTCCTCGATCGCCTGTTCCGCTCCACTCCCGCCACGACATCCGCGCGACGTGCACTCCGAGCCAGCCGAAGGAGACGAGCAACAGCAGGTGCGCCTCGAGCGGCCCGACCAGGGGCAGGAGGAAGTCCCAGAGAAGGAATGCGAGCAGCCGGGCCAACGGCACGCGCGGCAAGGTGCTTCCGCGCCAGCCCGCCATCACGAGGAGGACGAGGCCCAGGAAGGAGCCGACCAGGTGCGGAACCAACGCCCCCATCACCGACCCGGGATGCTCCAGGAAGGCCTCGTTCAGCCGGACGGCGGCGTCGACCCCGAGGGCCCGCGGCGCGATCGTCCCGGCGGCGTATCCGAGCGCGAGGACGTTGTGGAATCCCCAGAAGCCCCACATGGTGAGGAGGATTCCGGCGGCGGTGAGGCGCGGCGCCCGGTGGCGCGTCACGTGGGCGAGCCCCAGGACGGCGATCGGGAGGAACAGCATGCTCCCCAGGAGGGCGAGCTGCTCGACGCCGTGGACGAGGGGATGGTCGGCGCCCCAGCGGATCTGGTCGCTGAAGTCGCCGACCTCGTCACCGATGACGAGGTGACCGACGTACTGAGCGCCTCCGTTGAGCAGGCCACCCAGGATCAGGCTGGCCGCGACGGCCAGCTGGGCCGCCCGGGGACAGCGGCGGCCGGACGGGTAGGGCTTCGATGTCGCCCGGCCGGCTCGCGTCGGCCACGGTGGTGAGATGCGGTGCGGTCATCGGGTGTCTCCTCTCGCCGGGCCGTCTGCCCGGGCAACTCATCGTTGCCCGGGCCGATCGGCCGGCGCATGGGTCACCTGCACCATCTCTATGCACCAGTGGCCACCCGTCCGTGCCACCGCGGTCTGGACGAGAGACCTACTATCGCCTTCTCAGCGAAGCGGGTTCTGCTGTGCCAGCGGCGATCTCACTCTGTCGGACTGAGCAGGGGCGCCAGCTCGATCGCCTCGCTCAGTCCCGCCCGACGATGCGCGTGCCCGCCTCGTCCTTCAGCGCCAGGTGTGCATTCTCGGCGTTGGTGATGATGGCCTTTTGGGCGCAAAGAAGATGTGAACTGCGAGACAGGTTGCAGTCAGGCTCCAAGGCCCCGGGTTCCCCTCATCGCCCTCTTCTCTGGCGGCAGGAGTGGGGGTTGCCGGTGTTGCGGGCGTGGAAGACGGGACCGCCCGCCCCAGCCTCAGGCAGACGCGGCCCGAGGCGACGACAGCGCTGGAGGGCCAGTCAGTCGAAGGCGTAGACCACCTGCACCTCGATGGCGACCGTCTGAGTTCCCGGCGCGAGCGGGACCGCGCCGCCTGCACTGTCCAGCGCCTCGGCAGCGCCGTAGAAGTATGGCTGGGGCGGTGTGCTCGTCGACTCCGAGATACTCAGCACCGCTCCGAGACTGCGTCCCGCGGCCTTGGCGTACTGCTCCGCCTTGGCCCTGGCGTCGGCGATCGCCCGGTCCCGTGCGTCGGCGAGCAGAGCGGCGTCGTCCTCGAGGTCCCACGCAATGCTGTTGATGATCGTCGCGTTCCCGGCGGAGCCGGCTGCGGCGTCGATGACGGCACCGGCCCGGTCGATGTCCCTGAGCCGGGCTGTCACCGTCTGCGTCACCTGGTATCCGGTGACCGTCGGGGTGTTGCCCCTCCAGTCGAGCTGGGGCTGGATCGAGAGCCCGGTCGAGGCCAGGTCACGCTCAGCGACCCCGTTGTCGCGCAACGTCTTGTGCAGCTTTGCGCTGGCTTCGTTGGCCTTGGCCAGCGCCGTCTCCACGGCGTCGTCGACGACGTTGACGCCCATGTCGAGACGCAGCATGTCGGGAACGCCCTCGACCTGCGCTCTGCCTGCGACGGTCACTCCCGGGTTGGGCGTAGTGGCGGTCGAAGCGGCTGGAGCCGTTGCCGCGGCGGAAGCGGGGCGGGTGGCGAGGAGGACGATCGCGATGGTGGCGACGATGAAAGCGAGCGCCGCAGCGAAGACGACACCGAGTAGACGAGGCGTGGGGCTGGTATCCATAGGGTTACGACGTCGTCCTGGATGGGTCCGTTCCTGTACGCCTGCGAGGAAGCCGGAGCGGAGGACTGGACCCTCCCGATATCAGGCACAGTGGCGGCCGCAACGAGGCACTCAGCCGGCCGCCGGAACCAGGCGCCGAGACGGTTCCTCGGGTGCCCTTCCGGCGCTGTGCAGCACTGTCGGCAGTGGCTTGACGTTGTGGGACGGCGGTGGCTGGCGCCAAAGCCGCTTGTTCGCGAGAAGTCGTCAGCTTAGGCTGACGACATGAAGACCGCGGTCGGCAGCGACGAAGACGGTGGCGTGGTGGCCGAACTCGCCAACATCGCCAAGGACAAGCAAGCGCTCGCGCGACGCGAAGAGGTAGCAGTCAGACGGGCCCGGTATTCGGGACTCAGCTGGGCTGAGATCGGCACGCTGTTGAACGTGACGAAGCAGACCATGCACCGCAAGTATCGGAACGTGGGCTAGTGGTGATGTGACGCCCGGCACTCGGCGCTGTGGGGCACCTGGGTCGTTGTGCGTGGCCGCTATTTGTAGTGGAAGCGGGCTTGGAGGATGACGAGGTCATCGCCGTCGACGAGGTAGACGAGCCGGTGTTCCTCGGTGATCCGTCTGGA
>JAAYCP010000102.1 GCA_012729695.1 Actinomycetales bacterium
CCGTGCCCGCGGCGGCACCCCCTGCCGGAGAGCCCGCGCCCGCTCCGGCTCCTGCTGCAGGCGTCGGCACCGTCTACCCAGGCCGGGCAGCGGCTGCTGCCGGCGCGGCCGGCCCGTTCGAGGGCGCCACCGGCTTCGCCGTCGGCACCCTCGTGGGAGGACTCCTCGTCGGCATCGGGGTCCTCATCGGCTCGCGGATCGGACGTCGGCGATGAGGGCCTTCACCGCCGCGGCGGTCCAGGTCGCCCCCCAGGCAGGACCGCTCACCGCCGAGTCGGTCCAAGCCAACATCGACCACGCCATCACGTGGGCCCGGCGCTGCCACGAGGCGACGAAGGCCGAGCTCATCGTCCTCCCCGAGACCGTGACGACCGGCTTCACTCCCGGCATCTCCCCCGGGGAGCTGTGGGACCTGATGACCGAGATCCCCGCGCGGGGCGACGCCTCGGGCAGTATCGTCAGCGACTTCGCCGACCTGGCGCGTGAGCTCGAGGCCGTCGTGTGCGTCGGGACCTACGAGCGCGGCCCGGAGCGCGGGATCAACTACAACGCCTCGGTGCTCATCGACAAGGACGGGTCCCTCCTCGGGGTCTACCGGAAGACGCACCCGTTCTGCAGCGAGGCCGTCTCCGGGGGCGGCTGGGTCACCCCGGGCGACACGGTGGCCGTCTGTGACACCGACTTCGCGCGCATCGGCATGATCATCTGCTTCGACGGGGACTACCCCGAGCTCTCGCGGATCCAGGCTGTCCGGGGCGCCGAGGTGATCCTGCGCCCCACTGCCCTGCTGCGCTCGGCCGACATCTTCGAGCTCACCTCCCGGGCGCGGGCCTACGACAACCACGTCTTCGTCGTCGCGCCCAACGCGACCGGGACCGACGCGGCCGGGGTGCACTTCTTCGGCAACTCGCACATCGTCACCCCGGTCGGTCACATCGTGGCCAAGGCCGCCTCCCAGGAGGGCTGGGTGTCGGCGCGGCTCGACCCGGACGAGGCACTGGCCTCGCTCACCCCGGGGTCGAACGTCCCGCAGATCTTCGACCACCTGCGCGATCGCAACCTCGACCTCATCCGCAACCACCGCGACGACCTCGAGGCCCCCGCCAAGACGTCCTTCCCCCACTGACGTCCGCTCTGGGTCGCCACCGGGCGCGCCCGGGCCAGTCGGAGGTATGCGACGCGCGCCCCGGTCAGACCCAGTCGCGACCCGTGCACTCATGGGCCTGCGGAGGTATGCGACGCGCGCCCGGTCAGCTCCAGGTCGCCGTGGCGCGCTCGGGGACGAGCTCGACCCACGTGGTCCCGGGCGTGAGGACAAGGGGTTCGCCGGCGGAATCGGTGAGGACGAACGGGTCCTCGTCGCCGCCCTTGGACCAGGTGCCGGCGACGACGCGCCCTCCCGTCACGAGGTGGAGCCGCCCGGACCCCGTGAGGACCGTCTCCGGCACCGGGTTCCCGGCCGGGTCGACGCGGCCGGTGTCGCGCGTCGTCACCTGGAGCAGGAGCACGTTGTGGGCGAAGACCCGGGTCCCGTCGACCTCGACCGACGGCGTGCCGTCGTCCGAGCGCGCATACGTTCGGTCGCCCGTCCGGTACTCCCACATCGACCGGGCGCCGGGATAGACGACCCGGACCTCCCGCGCCGCCTCGCCGCCAAGGGTCGACGGCGAGACCTCGTCGTACTCCGCAAACGGGACCACCTCACCCGGCTCGGGCAGGGTCGGCACGATCTCGCCCGTCGCGACATAGACGTTGTGGGGAGCCCGCCGGGAGCGGTCGCGGTGGAAGCCCGGATCGCCGCGGTCGGCCGTGCGCAGCTCGACGACAGTCTCCACCCGTGCGATGAAGACGGCCTGACCGCCCGAGGCGAGCAGGGTCGCGTTCCACGGACCGAGGATCGCGGCATCCATCGGGCGCAGGCTCCGCACCGGCATGATCGTCTCCGGCACCTGCGACTGGTACACGGCGTGGAACCGGGTCATCCCGCCCTCGACCATCTCGACGAACACCAGGTCTGCCGCCGCGAGCCCGACCCAGGGACGCGCCGGTCCGGAGTTCTCCACCTTGACCCCGATCACCGGGCTGGTCCGGGCCAGGTCCGGATCACTCAACGCGACACCGGTGAGCGGCCAGGTCACGTCCTCGGGCTGCTCCGTCGTCGGCTCCACCGTGGGGCTGGACGGCGTGACGACGGGCTCCGGCTCCGGCGATGCACAGCCGGGGAGAGCAAGGAGAGCCGCGGCCACCAGAGCGAGCCACCGTCGCATACCACCACCGTAGCGAGGCGGGACGCCCCCGCCGTGAGAGGGGTAGACCGACGCCGGGACCGCAGCCCTGCCGGCTCCTGCTGGCGAGGTGTGACGGCTCAGGGGCGATGCCTTGGCAAGGACTGACAACGTATGCGCCCTGTCGCGGAGGGTTGAATCGTCACCATGACTGAGGTCTCCAGGACAGAGGGCGGGCAGCGCAGCGACCCACAGGGCGGACGCCGGCGGATCAGGATCGGCATCGACACCGGAGGCACGTTCACCGACGTCGTCGCCGTCGACGAGGAGACCGGCGAGCAGCGCACGACGAAGACGCCGAGCACGCCGAGCAACCCGGCGGACGGCTTCATCAACGGCATCGAGAAGATCCTCGGCCTGATGGGCGCCACCGGCGACGACATCACCGCCGTCTCGCACGGGACCACGGTCGCGACGAACAAGCTCCTCGAGGGCAAGGTCGAGCAGCTCGGCTTCATCACGACCGAGGGCTACGAGTTCATGCTCGAGATCGCCCGCCAGTCCGTGCCCGACGGCTACGGCAACTCCTACTTCTGGGTCAAGCCCGAGCGCATCGTCCCGGCCGACCGGGTCCGGACGGTCGGCGGCCGGATGGACTTCATGGGCAACGAGGTCCGCCCCTTCGACGAGGAGCAGGCCCGCGCCGTCGCCCGGTGGTTCAAGGACCTGGGCATCACCACCCTCGGCGTCTGCCTCCTGCACTCCTACGCCAACGACGCCCACGAACTGCGTATGCGCGACATCCTCCGCGAGGAGCACCCCGAGGCGGTCGTGTCGATCAGCAGCGAGGTCCTGCGTGAGTACCGTGAGTACGAGCGGTCGATGACCACCCTCGTCGACGCGGCGGTCAAGCCCAACGTCAGCCGCTACGTGGCGAACATCCACGAGCGGCTCGCCGACTTCGTCGGCACGGAGGCGGACGGCAGCTCCCGCAGCATCCCCTTCTACGTCATGAAGTCCAACGGTGGCGTCCTCTCCGCCGACGAGGTGGTGCACCAGCCGATCACGACGGTGCTGTCCGGTCCCGCGGCGGGCGCCCTCGGTGCCGCGCTCATCGCGCAGAAGGCCGGCTTCCCCAAGGTCCTCACCTGCGACGGCGGCGGGACGAGCACCGACGTCTCGGTCGTGCTCGACGGCCAGCCGACGCTCACCACGGAAGGCTCCGTGGGCGCCTACCCCTCGAAGATCCCGATGATCGACGTCGTCACCGTCGGCGCCGGTGGCGGCTCGATCGCGTGGATCTCCCCGGAGGGCTCGCTCAAGGTCGGGCCGCAGTCGGCCGGTGCCGACCCTGGCCCGCTCTGCTACGCCAAGGGTGGGACCGAGCCGACCATCACCGACGCTCACGTCACCCTCGGTCGGATCCCCCCGCACCTGCTCGGCGGGGAGATCCCGCTCGACGTGGAGGCTGCCCGCCGCGGGATCGAGACTCTCGCCGAGCGGCTCGGTCTCGACTTCGAGCGCTGCGCGACCGGCATCCTCGAGATCTCGGCCTGGAACCAGGCCAACGCCCTGCGCCAGGTGAGCGTCAAGCGCGGCCTCGACGTCCGCGACTTCATGCTCACGACCTTCGGCGGGTCCGGCTCGCTCCTCGCCTGCCGACTCGTCGACATCCTCGACCTCGCCGGCGTCGTCGTCCCGCCGAACCCGGGCAACGTCAGCGCCTTCGGACTGCTCACCGTCGACGTGAAGAACGACTACGTCCAGACGCACGTGAGCCGTGAGTCGGCCCTCGACCACGCCGCCGTCCAGGCCATCATCGACTCGCTCACCGACAAGGCCCGCACCGCCCTGGAGAAGGAGGGCTTCCCCGCCGAGCAGCACCAGTTCGCGCGCACGATCGACGTCCGGTATGTCGGTCAGGCCTTCGAGGTGCGGGTCCCGGCCCCCGACGGGCCGGTCGACGAGCAGTTCGTCGCGACCATCGCCGACCGGTTCCACGCCGAGCACCGCCAGCTCTACGGCTACGACTTCCGCGGCGACAAGGACCAGCACGTCGAGTGGGTCAACCTGCGGGTCACCGGAGTCGGCCCGATCACCCGCCCCGAGGTGATGACCCTCCCCGCAGCCGAGGGCCACCTGCGCGAGCGCTCGGTCACCGGCGAGCGCGAGGTCTGCTTCGAGGCCGCCGACGGCTACGTCACCACGCCCGTGTATGCGCGGGAGCGTCTCGGAGCCGGCGACACCTTCGAGGGGCCCGCGATCGTCGAGGAGTTCGGCTCCACCATCCCCGTCCACCCAGGCTTCGTCGTCCGCGTCGACGACTACGGCAATCTCGTCATCACGAAGGAAGGTGCGCAGCGATGAGCACCGCTGTCGACATGGGCTACGTCACCGCCCGGCCGAAGAACCCGGCCGGCCTGCCCACCGCATACGAGCACGGCGGGCGACTGACGCCGGAGGGCACCACCGTCGACCCGATCCTCGTCGAGATCGTCCAGGGGACGCTCGCGAGCGTCGAGATGGAGGTCGAGACCGCGATCGGGCGCACGAGCCGCAGCCCGATGATCCGTGACGCGCACGACTTCCGCGCCGGTATCCACGACCGGCAGCTGCGCAAGCTCACCGGCCGGTCCTACTCGGCGCTCGTGCACCCGGTGGTCCGCGACTTCCCGCTCGAGGAGATGCGGGAAGGCGACGTCTTCTTCCACAACGACGTCTACGAGTCCGAGGGCGGCATCGGCCACCTGCCCGACCTGTGCGTCACGGTCCCGGTCTTCCACGACGGTGAGGTCGTCGCCTTCGTCCAGGCCTTCGGCCACCACGACGACATCGGCGGCGGCACCCCGGGGTCGATGCCGAGCAGTGCGCGCAGTGTCTTCGAGGAGGGCCTCTCTGTCCCGCCGATCAAGCTGTGGGACAAGGGAGTTCCCAACAAGTCGGCGTTGCGCATCATGACCCGCAACTCACGCATGCCGGACAGCCTCGCCGCCGACCTCGACGCCGAGTGCTCGGCCTGCCTGATGGGTGCGCGCCGGCTCTCCGAGCTCTTCGAGCGCTACGGCCGCGAGGATGTCGAGGCCGCCTTCGACGCCATCCTCGACGCGACCACCGAAACCTACCGACGCGAGATCCTGGCCAAGATCCCGGACGGGACCTACGTCTGGGAGGACTACGCCGAGCACGACGGGGTCGACGACCCCATGCTGCACACCCAGCGGATCACCCTGACCAAGGTGAGCGACGCCCCCGCCGACCCGGAGAACAACCGCCCGGCCGGGCCACGCCTCATCATCGACTTCGAGGGCACGGCGCCGCAGGCCAAGGGCCCGATCAACCACTGCGGTGACTACGTCGGCGGCAACTTCCTCAAGAAGTGGCTCGCGCCCATCCTGCGCAACCTCGCCGACACCCCGGAGCGGATGGCTGAGCTCGACGTCAACGAGGGGGTCGTGCCGCTCATCGAGATGCGCTTTCCCGAGAAGGGCACCCTCCTCACGCCGATCTACCCGGCGCCCACCAACGCCCGCACCTTCGTCATCCTGCGGCTGCTCGGCGTCCTCGCCGGCGTCGTCGCCAAGGCGGTCGACGGTCGGATGCCGGCCGACCAGGAGACCATCCGCTACACCGGCGTCTACGGCAAGGACCGCGACGACAACGACTACCTCATGCGCGAGGTCCTCGGCGGCGGCTCCGGCGGTCGCTACTACGCGGATGGCGAGGACACCATCCACGTCGTGCCCGACAGCCGGAACCTGCCCACCGAGTTCACCGAGAGCCGCTTCCCGTTCATCGTCGAGCGCCTCGGCCTCGCCGTCGACTCAGGTGGTGCCGGGCGCTACCGCGGCGGCCTCGGCTACGAGAAGCACATCCGGATGCTCAAGGACGCGCACTTCATGTCCATCGCCGACCGCTCGATCCTCGCGTGCTGGGGGGTCAAGGGCGGAAAGGCCGGTGCGCCCTTCCAGGTCACCATCGACCCGGGCGGCCCGGAGGAGCGCGACGTCGACGCCCTCGCCGACGCCGAGTTCGTCCGGGCCGGCCAGGTCATCCGCATCCGCACCACGGGCGGTGGCGGCTGGGGCGACCCGCTCGAGCGGCCCTACGACGAGATCGAGCGCGACCTGCGCTGGGGCAAGGTGTCCTTCGACGGCGCTCGCACCGCATACGGTGTCGTCGCCTCGGGCGACCAGGACGACCCGGTGATCGATGTCGAGGCCAGCGACCGGCTGCGGGAGCGGATGCGCGCCGAGCGCGGCGAGGAGCCGTTCTTCGACCGCGGTCCCGGGTATGCGCAGCTCGCCGACGGCGTGAACGCCGCCAGCGTCGACTGGCTCTGATCCCTCTCGAGCGGCCCGCTGACCCGATGGTCGGTCGGGCCGCTCGGTGCGTCTCCGGCTGCCGACGCCCGGATCTCGGCCCGGATCTCGCCACGAATCTCGCCACGGATCTCCGAGGAGCGCATCACACGATGCCTGCGTGGGCGGCGCAAGCCTGGTTTGATCAGGGTGTGGACGCAGAGCTGCTCGAGATCCAGGAGTTCCTCGTCAAGCACGCGCCCTTCGAGGCACTGCCGGAGAAGGTGCTCAAGGAGCTGCCGCGACAGCTGCATACGCGCTACTACAAGCGCGACACCGAGATCGTCGTGGCCGGCACCCACAACGACGAGATGTTCATCCTGCGCTCAGGCGCGGTCGAGGTCCGCGACCCGAACGGTGGGCTGGTCGACCGCTACGACACCGGCCGCTGCTTCGGCTGGGCATCACTGTTGTCCGACGGCGTCGCCCCCTTCACGCTGACCGCCATCGAGGACTCGCTCGTCCTCGTCATGCCGGGCTCGCTCTTCCGCACGCTCTCCCACACCGAGCCAATGTGGTCGGTCTTCTTCCAGCACTCCCTCAGCGAGACCATGCGGATGGCGGTGCAGGCCGTGCACACCGCCGAGCGCGGCACAGCTGTCCTGAAGACCACCGTCGGCGAGCTCATCCGCCGCGACCCGCTCTGGGTCTCCCCCGACGTCACCATCCGGGCTGCCGCCGAGAAGATGCGCGACGAGCGGGTCTCCAGCCTGCTCGTCATGGAGGGCGACGAGCTCGTCGGCATCATGACCGACCGCGACCTGCGTGGCCGGGTCGTCGCCGAGGGCCGCGACATCAACCAGCCGGTCCGCGAGATCATGACCCCGGACCCGATCCGCGCCGACTCGGGTGCCATGGCCTTCGAGCTCCTCCTGTCGATGGTGGGGAAGAACATCCACCACATGCCCGTGACCGACGCCGGTCGGGTGGTCGGCATGGTGACCTCGACCGACCTCATGCGTCTGGAGCGCGCCAACCCGGTCTACCTCGCCGGCGACATCCAGAAGATGACCTCGATCGAGGAGCTCGTGACGGTCAAGCCACGCATCGCGCAGATCGTCAGCCAGCTCGTCACCGAGGACGCCACCGCCGACGACATCGCCCGGGTCGTCACGGCGATAGGCGACACCATCGAGCGCCGACTGCTCGAGCTCGGCGAGCAGCGTCTCGGACCCGCTCCGGGGCCCTACTGCTGGGTGTCCTTCGGCTCCGGCGCCCGGCTGGAGCAGGGTCTGGCCAGCGACCAGGACAATGGGATGATCCTCAGTGACGAGATGTTCGCCGGGGAGGACGCCGAGGCCTACCGCGACTACATGCGGGCGCTGGCCACCTTCGTCTGCGAGGGCCTCGACGCGTGTGGGTACACCGCCTGCGAGGACGGGATCATGGCCTCCAACGACCGTTTCCGCCAGGGGATCTCCGAGTGGGTCGAGAGCTACCGCCGGTGGATCCGCTGGCCCGACCCGGACGCGCTCGACCACCTCCTGCTCCTCTTCGACATGCGTCCGATCCACGGGGACGCAAGGCTTTTCGAGGCCCTCCAGCGCAAGGTCCTGTCGATGACCCGCGCCGACCGGGAGTTCCTCACCGTCATCACCGACCACGCCACGAGCGTCCACCCGCCGATCGGGTTCTTCCGTGGCTTCGTCCTCGAGACGGAGGGCGAGCACCAGGACACCCTCAATCTGAAGATCCGCGGGGTCCGTCTCGTCGTCGACATCGCCCGGGTGTATGCGCTGGCCGAGGGTCTCCCGCACGCCAACACCCAGAGTCGGTTGAGCGCACTCGAGGGCACCGGGCGTCTCGGCCCGGAACGGATCGCTAACCTCAAGGACGCCTTCGAGTTCATCTCCTATGTCCGTACCCGGCACCAGGCGAACCTGGTCAAGGACGGAGGCCAGCCGGACAACTACGTGCCGCCGACCGAGCTGAGCCAGTTCGAGAAGCGCCACCTGCGCGACGCCTTCCACATCGTCCGGCAGGCGCAGGGACTCCTCGCCAGCACGTACACCTCCGGCCTGCACACCTGATGCTCTTCCGCCGATCACCGGAGGACCGGCGCCTGGCGGCACTGCGTCGGGCACCGCCGGGGCCGCTGCGGGACTACCTCGAGGTGCCCTTCGAGGATCCGGGCACCGACCACCGCCAGGCACACTACCTCGCCATCGACCTCGAGCTCACCGGGCTCGACCCGCGGTCGGACGAGATCCTCTCGGTCGGCATGGTCCCCATCGACGGCCGGGACATCGTCCTCGGCGGAGCCGCCCATCTCCTCATCTCCCCGACGGGAGAGGTCGGTCAGTCGGCCAGCATCCACCGCCTCACCGACGACCACCTCGCCGGTGGGATGGACCTCGCGGTGGCCATGCCTCTCGTGCTCCAGGCCCTCACCGGCCGGACGCTCGTCGCGCACCACGCCCCGATCGAGGTTGACTTCCTCTCGGCCGCCTGCCGGCGCCTCTACGGACGCCCGCTCGTCACCTCGACCATCGACACGATGATCCTCCAGCGCCGGATCCTGCGCCTTCGGGGCACCGATCAGGTCCAGCCCGGCCAGCTACGGCTGCAGAGCGCCCGGGACCACTTCGGTCTGCCGCGCTATCGGGCCCACGAGGCGCTGACCGACGCCATCGCCGCCGCCGAGCTCTTCCTCGCCCAG
>JAAYCP010000103.1 GCA_012729695.1 Actinomycetales bacterium
AGGCAGGGATGGTGAGGCAGGGATAGTGAGGCAGGGATGGTGAGGCGGGATGGTCGGACAGTGATGGTGAGGCACGCGTGGTGATGACCGAGACGCCGGCGCTCGCGGCGGTGAAGACGTACCGCTACCTGCGGCTGGCGCTCGTGGGGCTTGTCGTCCTCCTCTTCAGCTCCCTCGCTATCGAGTGGCTCGCGGTCGACAGGCAGTGCGTCCAGACCACCATCAGCGCCTACTGGCACACGCCGGTGCGTGGCGTCTTCGTCGGAGTGCTCGTCACCATGGGCATCTGCCTCATCGCCCTCAAGGGCAACACCAAGGCGGAGGACGTCCTGCTCAACCTGGCCGGGGTCCTCGCACCCGGCGTGGCCTTCATCCCCACCAACGACTTCTCGAGCTGCAGCTCGGTGCCGGTCGTCCGCCAGGACTTCGGGCCCGCGAGCGCGAACAACATGCAGGCCCTCTTCGTCCTTGGCGTGACCGCCGTTCTCGTCGCGGTCGTCATCGCCGTGCGGGAGAGCGGCTCGCTCGCCCGGTTGCAGCGGTGGGACCGGATCGGTCTCGCCCTCGGCCTCGGCGCGACGGCCGGTGGGGCCGCGTGGTTCTACCTCTCGCGGGACACCTTCCTGGAGCACGGGCACAACGTTGCCGCCGTCCCGATGTTCCTCGCCGTCGTCGCCGTGGTGTGGTTCAACGCGCGTGACGTCAAGGAGGTCATCGAGGAGCACCCGCGCCTCAAGGCGGTGAGGGGACGGTACGTCGCGGCCTACCGGGTGATCGCTGTCCTCATGGGGATCACGCTCGCCCTGGCTGTGACCGGTCACCTCCTGGGCTGGGAGTATGCGCTGCTCGTCGTCGAGATCCTGCTCATCACCCTCTTCGGAGTTTTCTGGATCATCCAGACCCGCGAGCTGTGGAACCAGGGTCTGCGAGACTCCGCAGCATGACTGCGCCCGCCCCTGCGCCCACCGCCAACCCGTGGCCCGCCCTGTGGGCGCTGGTCATCGGGTTCTTCATGATCCTCGTGGACTCGACGATCGTGTCGGTGGGGATGCCGGCCCTGATGACGGCGTTCGCTGCCGACATCACGGCCGTCATGTGGGTGACCAGCGCATACCTCCTCGCGTATGCGGTCCCGCTCCTCATCACCGGCCGGCTGGGTGACTGGCTCGGCCCGAAGCGGGTCTACCTGGGTGGACTGGCCCTCTTCACCCTCGCCTCCCTCTGGTGCGGGCTCAGCGGAGAGCTGCACGGGGGAGTGGGGTGGCTGGTCGCCGCGCGCGTCGCGCAGGGTTTCGGCGCCTCCCTCATGACGCCGCAGACGATGGCGGTCATCACCCGCACCTTCCCGGCGAACCGGCGAGGGAGTGCGATGGCCCTGTGGGGCGCGACTGCCGGAGTGGCGACACTGGTGGGTCCCATCCTCGGTGGGGTGCTGCTCGATACTCTCGGCTGGGAGTGGATGTTCTTCATCAACGTCCCCGTCGGCGTCATCGGCCTCTTCCTCGCCTGGCGCCTCGTGCCGCGGCTGGAGACCCACTCCCACTCCTTCGACTGGCTGGGCGTGGCGCTCAGCGCGATCGGTCTGTTCTGTGCGGTCTTCGCCATCCAGGAGGCCAGCACCTACGGCTGGTCACCGATCTGGGGCCCGATCTCGGTGCCCAGTCTCCTCGTCCTCGGGGCTGCGTGCCTGGGTGCCTTCGTCTGGTGGCAGAGCCGTAACCCCCGCGAGCCCCTCGTGCCGCTCGCGCTCTTCCGGGACCGCAACTTCTCGGTGTCCAACCTGGCCATCTCGACGATGGGGTTCTCCATCACGGCCATGATGTTCCCCTTCATGATCTATGCGCAGAGCGTGCGCGGCCTCTCGCCGACCGGGGCGGCGCTGCTGCTTGCACCGATGGCGGTGATGTCGATCGTCCTGGCTCCTGTCGCCGGGCGGCTCACCGACCGCGCCCATCCTCGCGCGCTGGCCAGCTCGGGGCTTGCGGGCCTCGCGGTCGTGACCTTCCTGCTCGCCCGGGTGATGACCCCGGACTCGTCCGTGCCCGCCATCCTGGGGGTGGCTCTGCTTCTGGGCGCAGCGCAGTCCTTCGTCTGGGGACCGGTCGCCACCTCGGCGAATCGCAACCTGCCGATGCACCTGGCCGGTGCGGGCTCGGGGGTCTACAACACGGTCCGCCAGATGGGGGCCGTCCTGGGGAGTGCCGCCATCGCGATGCTCATGCAGGTCCGCATCACCGCCCACCTGCCCGAGGGCTCCGGGAGCGCCGGCACGGTCACCGGGGGAGAGGTGAGCGGGGGAGAGGTCGTCCCGGATCCCATCGCCGCTCTCTTCGCCCAGGGCCTGGCCGACTCCATGCTCCTGCCGGCGGTGGTGCTGCTCCTCGGCTTCGCCGCCGCCCTTTTCTTCGAGCGCCCTCATCACCAGCGACCCGTCGCCGCCGATCCGGTGGCCGATGCCGCCCGCTGAATGCGGTCCGCAGGGGGCTTCGAGCGCAGACGTGATCCCGGTGTGATCGGCCCGGGTTGCCTGGGCGACGCCGAACCTTGTTAGCGTTGAGGGACTCCCGATGTCCGTGTGGCTGCCGAGGCGTGAGCACGGAGTAATCCCTTCTGAACCACTCCCGCGTCGCAAGAGAGGCAGCTCATGAAGCTGAAGGAGTACGGCGAGGTCGAGCAGGCCGCCAGCAGCAGCCGTCTCGAGGTCGGTCGGCTCGGCGTGGCCATCCTGTTCATGGTCGCCGTCATCCTCTTCACCGGCTCGCGCTTCGGTGAGAACGAGCACATCTACCTGCTCGTGGCGGCGGCCGTCATCGGCGCCTACATGGCACTGAACATCGGCGCCAACGACGTAGCGAACAACGTGGGGCCGGCCGTCGGGTCCTTCGCGATGACGATGTCCACGGCGATCATCATCGCGGCGGTCTTCGAGGCCGCCGGTGCGATCATCGCCGGCGGAGACGTCGTGACCACGGTCAAGAGCGGCATCATCGACCCCGCCGACATCGCCGACCCTCAGGTCTTCGTCTGGGTGATGACGGGTGCACTCCTCGGAGCCGCCGTATGGCTCAATATCGCGACGTGGATGGGAGCGCCGGTCTCCACGACCCACTCCATCGTCGGGGGAGTGATGGGCGGTGGCATCGCCTCCTCGGGGTGGGCGGCCGTGAACTGGCCCGCCATGGGCGCGATCGCGTCCAGCTGGATCATCTCGCCGATCGCCGGCGGGCTCATCGCCGCGGGCCTCCTCTACTTCCTGGAGCGGACGGTCCTCTGGAAGGACGAGCCGGTCGCGGCCGCCCAGAAGGTGGTGCCGCTCCTGCTGGCCCTCATGGCCTGGACGTTCACGAGCTACATCGCCATCAAGGGCCTGGCGAACATCGCGACGATCACGCCCCCACTCGCCGTCGGCCTGGGGCTGGTTGCCGGAGTCATCACCTACCTGGTGGCCAAACCACGGATCGCACGCAAGGCGCCGAAGCTGTCCTCGGACCGCGACGGGGTGAACCAGCTCTTCACCTTGCCGCTGATCTTCGGGGCGGCGCTGCTCTCGTTCGCCCACGGTGCGAACGATGTCGCCAATGCCGTCGGCCCGCTCGCCGGGATCGTCGAGGTCCTCGATGGTGGTGGCGTGGCGGTGGACAACTCGTCCAGCATCCCCCTGTGGGTGCTCGTGATCGGCGCCCTCGGCATCTCGCTCGGGCTGGCCCTCTTCGGGCCGAGGCTGATCCGGACCGTCGGTTCCGAGATCACCGAGCTCGACCGCTCCAGGGCCTTCTGCATCGCGCTCGCGGCCGCCCTCACGGTCATCGTCGCCAGCCAGCTCGGCCTGCCCATCAGCTCGACCCACGTCGCGCTGGGTGGCATCTTCGGGGTCGGCTTCCTCCGCGAGTTCCTCGAGCAGCGGATGGGGCGGGTCATCGAACGGGTGATCCACAGCCATCGCGGCGACCGTCACTTCGCCGAGGTGGCAGAGGTCATGCACAAGTTCCAGCACGCTCCACCGGAGGAGAAGAAGCGCATTCTCGCCCAGCTCGACGACATGGGGGAGGAGGCCGTCATCACCGCCGCCCAGCAGCGGCGGCTGAAGAAGGCGCTCAAGCGCCAGCTCGTCAAGCGGTCCCACATGTTGAAGATCGCCTCGGCCTGGGTCATCACGGTCCCCGTCTCGGCGCTGCTGTCGGCCCTGTTCTACTTCACGCTGCGCGGAATGATGCTGCCATAGCGGATCCTCGTCGCGAGGAGTAGCGCGCCGCCCGGGGAGCTATGCGATCCAGATCTTGCGAATGGTCTCGGTGACCGCCCAGGTGGTGCGTTCACCTTCGCGCAGCCGCACGCAGACACCGGGGGAGAGGTTGACCGTCTCACCGCTCTCGAAGTCGACCCGGCCCCTGCCGCTGAGGACGATGAAGAGCTCATCGACCTCGGTGTCCCGCACGATCCCCTCGGTGAGCTCCCAGATCCCGACGTCCGTCGTGCCGACCCGCCCGAGGTCCAGGATCCCCGTATGCGGGTCGCCGCTTACCACCTGGCTCGCCGGCTCTCGGGTGAGGGGTTCTGTGAAGACGTCCGGGATGACGATGCGCTGGTCGTGGTGCATGGCGGGGAGCCTACGCCCCCAGAGAATGGAGACATGACGGTGCCACCGAAGCGAATTCGGATCGTGGGCGTCTCCGGAGCAGGGAAGACGCGGCTCGGGCAGCAGGTGGCCGAGCGCACCGGGCTGCCGCGACTCGAGCTCGACGCGGTCTTCTGGGCAGCGGACTGGACCTGCAGGGCCAGGCGCAGGTGGATGCGTGGCTCGACGGGTTGAGCAGACCGGCACCGTGACGAGCGGGGAGAGGTCCTCCTGACCAGGGGCGCAGAATCAGTGGGACAGATATGACATAATGTCGATTATCGGCGGATCGCGACGGATGAGCGCCGAAACCACACGCCCCCTCGTGCGTGCGAGGTCCGCCGTTATCTGTTTCGGGCTGTCAGAGCCCTGAACTAGGGTTGAGAGTCTCGTCCAGCACCTCCGGCTGGGCGCCACCTAGCGAACGGGGTGAACCATGGCCAAGACGAAGGAACGTGACAAGAGTCAGTGGATCGTCCAGGGCCAGTACCGCAACAACCCCTGGGTCATGTTCGTCATCGTGGCGCTGATCATCGCTGCCGTCGTCATCGCCTACATCCGCATCATGGGCTTCGGCACGGTGACCTACGAGGTGCGTCAGTGCCAGAGTCCGATCACCGCAGAGTCGTCGTGGACGGAGATCGAGGCCGCGGACTGCAGCCCCATCGACGCCGCCCGGGACGGCGTCACCATGACGCTCTTCGAAGGCAAGTCGCCCAAGGAGGTCGACTCCGTGAGAGGCGGACGCTTCGTCTTCGAGGGTTTCCCGATCAACACCCCCGCGCACTCGTTCGAATTGAGGGGCGTCCAACCGGCCGAGGTCGGGCTTCTTGTCGACCCGTCGTCCAAGACTGTGCGCCGGGAGCTCAGCAGCAATGCCTCGGGGACGGACTGGAGCGGATTCACCGGGGCCCGCGGCCCGACGGACTACTGGGTCCTCCTCGCCCCCGGCTCATAGGTCCGTCCGATCCCCAGCCCATCGGCGTCCTCTCAACGCTCACGTGTCACCGGCGCCCACGTCATCAGAGGCGCTGCCGCTGGCCTGTGCCCTGCCGCTCCCCCACGCCGACCCCATAGTGCGCCTGCCTTATCAGTGCGCCTGTTTTATCGAGACGGAGTGTGAACGCTGTGCACCTCGACCAACCAACCGTCGCCGACCACCGTCGATCCACGCAGGCCGTCGACGATCAGGTCACCCTCCGTCCTGCGACACCCGACGACGATCCCCGGATCCTCGCCTGGAACGAGGCCGACGTGCACTTCCTCGCGGAGATGGACCCGGAGCGGCTGGCCTACCTCAAGGAGCGGGCCGCCGCGGTTGAGATCATCGAGACCGACCACGGTCCGTCCGGGTTCGTCATCACCTTCACCGCCGGGAGCGACTACGACTCCCCCAACTACCGCTGGTTCGCAGCCCGCGAGCCCGAGTTCCACTACGTCGATCGGATCGTCGTCGATCCCGCATCTCGGGGACGCGGAGTCGCGGGCAAGGTGTATGCGGTGCTCGCGGCCCGTCACCCGCACGTCCCGTTGCTGGCCGAGGTCAACTACGCACCCCCGAATCCGGCCTCATTGGCCTTTCATAGCAGGTCAGGGTTCGTAGAGGTGGGTCGACTCGGGACTCAGACGAACGGCGTAGTCCTCTTCCGTCGCCCTCCCCAAGTCTCAGTGCAGGGGTTAGTCTGATTGACGTCTGCGTGTCTCGACGCTGTCGTCGGTCGCGCCGCGCTACCTGCCGTCTAGCTCACCTGGGTCCATGAAACTGCGCCGCATCGCTCCGACCGTCGGGCTCTGCCTTGCGCTGGTCGTGGGGTCCTCCATTGCGTACGCAGAGCCCACCGAGCCGGACCCCTCCCCCAGCGACCCGACGCCCACGGCGGAACCGACCCCGACGCCCAGCCAGACGCAGGAGCCCACTCCCGACCCGGAGCCCGAGCCGGAGCCGAGTCCCACGCCTACTCCGACCCCGAGCTCGACGACACCGAGCCCGACCCCGAGCTCAACGACACCGAGCCCCACCCCGAGCTTCACGAGCACGCCCAAGCCGACCGCGACCTCGTCGCCGACCAGCACCCCCACCGGCACGGCAACAGGCGAGCCGACCCTGCGTCCCCGGCCGACCTCCACCCCGACCACCACCACCCCGTCGAATCCGTGGAGCACCAGTCCGAACCGGATCCTGACCCCGATGGAGCCCGAGCCGCTCTCGAAGACGGCTATCGCCCTCCAGCTGGAGCAGGCCGACAAGCTGCTGGCGTCGCTCTCGGCCGGCAACGCCAAGCTCGCTGCGCTACTCGCCGAGCTGGACGAGCTGACCACCGCAGCGAACGAGGCCCTCGAGGCCAAGGCTGCGGCTGACTCGGCGGCGGCCGAGGCCGCCGCGCGGGCACGGCAGTCGCGCGAGACCGCGGCCCGCATGGCAGAGGAGCTCGAGCACAAGCACCAGATGCTCAAGGACTGGGCCTTCTCTGCCTATGCCGGCGGCGGCTGGACGGCTGAGATGGTGTCCGTCTTCGACGCGCTTCTCACCGACCCCGAGAAGGCCGGTAACCCGGTGGGAGACCTGACCTACCTGACCGAGCAGCGCATCACGCTGTTCGCGGACATCCGCCGCCTCACCGACCGGCAGGCCGAGGTCGCGAAGCAGGCAGAGGCCGACGCTGAACTCACCCGCACCACTGCCGCCGCCGCGAGAGAGGCCAAGGCCAAGGCCGATGAGGCGCTCGAGGCGCAGAAGGCGGTGATCGCCAAGGCCGAGGCGGAGCAGGTCGAGGTCCTCGTCAACGCCGCACCGATGGCGGCGATGCTGCTCGGCATGGCCTCTCCCGAGGCCAAGGCTCGCGGCCAGGCCATCGTGGACGCGCTGATGGAACGCAACGTCGACCTTCCGGACATCGACAAGCCGTGCAGCAACGACACGAAGATCTACGCCAACGGTCAGCTACCGGCCAGCGCGCTGTGCCCATTGTGGCAGGCGCCGGGACACTACGCCCGACCGGACGCCGCTGTCGCGTTCAACGCCCTCAGCCAGAAGTTCGCCCGCGACCTCGGACGCCCGATCTGCGTGACGAGCTCGTACCGCTCCTTCAGCCAGCAGGTCGCCGTCAAGGCGCGCCGCGGGTTCTGGGCGGCGACCCCGGGCTACAGCCAGCACGGCTTCGGCAAGGCACTCGACCTGTGTGGCGGAATCAACGACTTCGGCACCATCGAGCACCTCTGGATGAAGCAGAACGCTCCGCTGTTCGGGTGGTTCCACCCCAGCTGGGCCCGCGCCGGCGGCAACAAGCCGGAGCCCTGGCACTGGGAGTACGCCGGCTGACTTCTCCTCGGTCTGGGGAGGACTGAAGCGCTCGCCCGGTCAGCAGTCGGACGCCGACGAGCTGGTCCTCGATCGGAGAGCGTCCCAAGCCCTCGCACAGGCAGGTCGCCGGCTCGGACCGTGGAGCCTTTGACCGTCTGCCTCGAAGCCGCCTCGCAGCCCTCTGACCGAGAGCACGGCGCCTACTCCATCGTGTGCTCGGTGTGCTCCTTGACCGGGATCATCACCGCGAACCCGGCAGCCAGGACCAGGACGATGCCGAGGATGCCCCAGTACTGCGTGTTCTCCCGGCCGGTGATGAGCGACCCCAGCCAGATGAAGAGGCCGAACGCCGCCGGTGAGAGGAACGAGACGACCCGGCCGGTCGTCGCGTAGAGGCCGAAGATCTCACCGCTCTTGCCCTGCGGGATGAGGCGGGCCAGGAAGGAGCGGGACGCCGCCTGGGCCGGGCCGACGAAGATCGTGAGCAGCAGCCCCAGGATCCAGAAGACCTGCTTGCCGCCATCGTGGAAGACGAAGATGAGCAGGCCGAGGGCGACCAGTGACGCCAGGCAGATGAGGATGACCCGCTTGGGTCCGATCCGGTCGTCGAGCATGCCGAAAGCCATCGTCGCCAGACCCGCAACGATGTTGGCGGCGGCGCCGAAGATGATGACCTCTCCGGCGGAGAGCCCGAACGTCCCGGCCGCGAGGATCGCCCCGAAGGCGAAGACGCCGGCCAGCCCGTCCCGGAAGAGGGCCGAGGCCAGCAGGAAGTACACGGTGTGACGCGAGACGACCCACAGGCCGGTGATCGACTTCCAGACGAGCTTGTAGGAGTCGACGACGCCGACCCGGGGTGCCCGCTCTCGCGGGCGGTCCTTCAGGACGAGGAAGGCCGGGATGGTGAAGGCAGCGGTCCACAGCCCGCACACGAGCATCGAGACCCGGATGTCGAGGGACTCCTCCCCCGTGACCCCGAAGAGCCCGACGTCGGGCTGGATGAAGAGGAAGTACAGCAGGAGGAGGACGACGATCCCGCCGAGGTACCCCATGCCCCAACCGAAGCCCGACACCCGTCCGACCGTCTTGGGCGTGGCCACCTGGTCGATGGTGGCGTTGTAGTTCACGCCGGCGATCTCGGAGATGACCGAGCCGGCGGCCAGGAGGAACAGGCCCAGGACGAGGTATGCGGGTTCCGGCTTGACGAGGAACAGCGAGGCGGAGAGGGCGGCCAGGACCCAGGTCTGGATCCGCAGGTTGCGCACGGTCTTGCCGGAGCGGTCGGAGTTCTGTCCGAGCACCGGAGCCAGCAGAGCGACGAAGAACCCGGCGAGCGCCGTCGAGACCGAGAGCATCATCGACGTGTAGTTCGTCTCGCCGAAGGCGCTGCTCGTCAGGTAGACGGAGAAGACGAACGTCGTGATGACGGTGTTGAACGGCTGGCTACCCCAGTCCCACATGCCCCAGGCGATGACCTTCTTCTTCGAGGTCTCGCGATTGCCCTCCAGGGCGGTGGGTCCGGTCAGTTCAGCCGGAACGGCGGGATCCGCTGGAATCGAAGTCACGAGCATGACGGTAGCGACTCAGCGGCCTCAGTGGTGCCAGGGCGTGGACAAGCCGTGGTGTGTCGTCCAGGGACCGGTCCCGTACTGCGCCGTACGACGCCCTTCCCGGCCTTCCGAGCCACCCGGAGACCCCGTCGACAGCCCCTGCCGCACGGCACATGTGACCTTCGCAGCACGGATGTGACAGCAAGGTTGCCTAACCGGTAACTTAGAGGCTTTAGGTGGGACGAGCGCGTCCGCGGTCCAACGAGGCTCCGCCGGAAGCGCCAGTGCGCGGAACACCAACGCCGCTGTCACCGTTGTCCCTCTTGAGACACCCCAGCAACCCCTAGGGAGAACCATGGCAGAGCGAGCCCTGCGCGGAACTCGACTCGGCGCCTTCAGCATGGAGAGCGAAGAGAACGTCGTTCCCAGCGAGCGTCAGATCACCACATACATGTGCAGCAACGGTCACAAGATCGAGTTGCCCTTCTCGGTCGAGGCGGAGATCCCGCCGACCTGGGAGTGCCGCTGCGGCGAGAACGCACTGCTCCAGGGTGGCGACGCCCCCGAGCTCAAGCCGGTCAAGCCGGCCCGTACGCACTGGGACATGCTGCTCGAGCGGCGATCAATTCCCGAGCTCGAGGAGCTCCTGGAGGAGCGTCTGCAGCTGCTGCGCGCCTCCCGCGGCGAGAAGCCGACCAAGCGCACCGCCTGATTGGTGCGCCAGCCGATCTAGTCGACGACTTCGCCACGCACCGTGGCGCCACCGGCCCCGGAGGGACCCGACGGTCCCCCGGGGCCGTTCGCTGTTCCGGGGCCGTTCGCCCTTCCGGGGCCCTTCGCCGCTCCCGGGCCGTTCGGTGTCCACGTGCCGCCACCCTGAGCGCCGTCCCGGACGACGCTCTCGGCCTCCCAGGTCTGGACGCGGATCCGATGCACGGTCCCGGACACCCGCCGCCCGACGAGGTATGCGAGGGTCGCCCGCGCGAGCGGGCGCGTCACCGGCAGGAGGAACAGGAGGGCGAGCAGGTCGGTGAGGAACCCCGGGACCATGAGCAGCACCCCGCCGGCGAGCACGAGCGCGCCGTCCGCCAGCGGCTGAGGCTCACGACGCTGCGGACCACCGATGGCATCCGGCCGCAGCGGGATGTCCTCGACGGTCTGACGCAGTTGCTGCCAGGAGCGGCGACCCTGAAGTCTGACGACCCACGCCCCGAGCACCATGCCTGCGACGATGAGGCCGAACGTGGCCCAGCCACCGAGCTGCCGACTGACCACCACGATCGTGACGATCTCGAGGACGGGCAGGACGATGAAGAGCAGGACGAGCACCATGCGGACGATCCGTCCGGTGGTCAGATAGGGCTGCGGCATACGTTGTTCCAGGTTCTCGTCGGCCCAGCGCTCAGAGCCGGTGCCAGCGTTCCCGACCGAGCAGGAGATCCTGGACCTGCGCGGCCCGGTGGGCGAGTCCCCACCGGGTGATCCGCCGGAGGGACTCGCGGGCGATGTCCGGACTCATCTTGGAGGCGCCCAGCTCCCGCTCGACGAAGGTGATGGGCACCTCGGTCACCGTGAGACCGGCCCGGACGGCGCGCACCGTGAGGTCGACCTGGAAGCAGTAGCCCTCCGAGGCGACCCGGTCCAGGCCGATCGTCTCCAGGGCACTCGCGCGGTAGGCGCGGTAGCCGGCCGTCGCATCGTGCACGGGCATGCCGAGCAGCATCCGCGTGTAGAGGTTGCCGCCGACCGAGAGTGCCTTGCGGCTGAGCGGCCAGTTCTCGACGGCTCCCCCACGGATCCACCGGCTCCCGATGACGACGTCGGCGTCCTCCAGGGCAGCGAGGATGGCGTGGAGGTGGTGCGGCTGGTGGGAGCCGTCGGCATCCATCTCGACCATGACGTCGTAGCCCTGGTCCAGCGCCCAGCGGAACCCGTGCAGGTAGGCCCGGCCGAGCCCCTCCTTGCCGGCGCGGTGCAGGACGCGCACCTGCGGGTCACGAGCGGCGTAGTCGTCGGCGATCTGTCCCGTTCCGTCAGGGCTGTTGTCGTCGAGGACAGTGATGTCCACCGACGGGATCTCCGAGCGGACCGCATCGAGGATCCTGGGCAGGCTCTCCCGCTCGTTGTAGGTCGGGATGAGCACCACGACGCGCTCGATGGGGCGGCGGTGGTCAGCGGGAGACGACGTGGCCACAAGGCCCCTTTCAGGCTCGATGAACCCGGTCGGAGATGTCACGACCGGGTGCCAGCACGATACCTCGGGAGCGACGGCGCTCCAGCACGTGCCGGCCCAGGAGGGGGAGCAGTGCGCCCACGGCCAGCACCTCGGGTATGCGGCCGAGACGATCACTGATCGTCACCCCGGAGCGGACCACCGGGGAGTCGACGATCTGGTGGGCGGTGAACAGCTCGCTCACCTCACCCGTGGAGCCGTCCGGTCGGATGAAGGCACTCACCCCGACCGTGGAGACGTGGGCGACCGAGCGCGCGTGCTCGATCGCCCGGATCCGGCTGATCGCGAACTGCTGCTCGGCCTCCGCGGAGTAGCCGAAGGTCGCATTGTTGGTCTGGACGATGAGGAGTGAGGGCTCTTCACCGGCCTCGGCGAGCACGTCGCGCATGAGGTCGTCGTAGGCCACCTCGAAGCAGATGGTGGGCACCGCTCGATAGCTGCGCCCCTCCCCCGCGTCGATCTCGAAGACGACCGGCTCGGTGCCCGCCACGAAGTCGCGACGGACCAGGTCCACCTTGTCGGAGAAGATGCGGAAGAAGGAGCGGAAGGGGATGTACTCGGCGAACGGCACGGGGTGCTGCTTCGCGTACTGCTCGACCTCCTCCTCGCTCGTCGGGCCCCCGGGGCGGAAGAGCACCGACACGTTGGCCACGGTGGTCTCCGACCGACCGACGACGGCCCCGACGAGGACGGGCGCCCGGGCGGCGGAGACGGCCTCCTGGATCACTGCGGAGGCGTCGGCGTTGCGGAACGGGTCGATGTCGGAGGAGTTCTCCGGCCAGATGACGAGGGACAGGTCCTCGGGCCGCCGCTCCCCCACCTGCTCGAGCGCGAGCAGGGTTCCCTGCGCGTGGTTGTCGAGGACGGCGCGACGCTCCGCGTTGAAGTCCAGGCCGGGTCGCGGCACGTTGCCCTGCACCAGCGCCACGGGAACGGGCGTCCCGGAGGTGGGACGCGGAATTGCCAACCCGCCGGCCACCGCGAGGACGGCCGCACTCACGGCGACAGCCGTAGCGGCCGAACGGCGCAGGTCGGCCCGCCAGATCAGCCGGGCCAGCGCATACAGACTCGCCCCGACGACCGCGACGACGAAGGTGACGCCGGGGGCCCCGGCGACCGAGGCCCAGGACGCCAGCGGGCTGTCGGCCTGGCTGAACGCGATCCGGACCCAGGGAAACCCGCCGAACGGCGTCGTGGAGCGGAGCAGCTCCGAGCACACCCACGCCAGGGGGGTCATGAGGACGACGTGCCGGGTGAGGGTGAGGAAGAGCCCGAGGATCGCGAGGTAGAGCGACTGCAGGACGGCGAGAGCCATCCAGGGCAGGACCCCGACATAGATCCCCGACCACTCCAGGGTCGGGATGAAGAAGACGAGGCCGGCCACGAGACCAAGGAGCGCACCGACCCGGGGCCGTGCGCCGGCCACTGCACCCGTGAAGAGCGCGATCCCCCCCGGAGCGGCCCACCACCAGTTCACGGTGGGGAAGGCTGTGTACAGCACGCCTCCCGAGGCTGCGGCGAGCAGCAGGCGGATCAGGAAGGGCACCGCGTCAGCCTATGTCAGCCAGTGCCTCGCCCAGGTCGTGGCCCACCGGTGCCTGCCACGACCCAGAGCTCGCCAACGGACGCCCCCGTATGCCGGGCCTGGCTCGCGCAGGATCTCGACCTCAGGGGACGACGACCACTCCGCGGGCCGTCGTGGCCACGATCGGGGGGTCGAGGACGTCGGCAGCAGAGTCGGACCGCTCGGGGTTGCCGCGGGTGACGACGCGGACCTCGAACTCCATCTCCCGGCTCCGGGTGCCCGCACGCACGATCCGCGCCTCGATCTCGAGGCAGTCTCCGGCCCGGACGGGAGCCTTGAACTGGACGTCGGAGTAGCTCGCGAACAGTCCCTCGTCCCCGTCCGTGCGGATGCACAGCTCGGTGGCGACATCGCCGAAGGCGGCGAGGCTGTAGGCGCCGTCGACGAGGTTGCCCGCGTAGTGCGCGTGGCTGTAGGGCACGTAGCGGCGGTGCGTGACACTCTCGCCGACGAGGTGGTCGTTGCTCATTTCTTCCCTTTGCTTCCGGCGGTGCGCCCCCGGGCGGTGCGCCCCCGGCCCGCGGACCGGGCACGGTCTCGCGCTCGTTCCGGGGCGTGGTCGGGGGCCCTTTCTGGGGCATGGACGAGGGCGTGGACGAGGTAGGAGGCGACCTCAGCAGGCGTCGTCCCGCGACCGAAGACGCGATCCACCCCGAGCGCCGCGGCGGACCCCTCCTCGAAGCGCGGGCCGCCGACGATGAGGTGAGGCACCTGCCCCTCCGGGAACGCCTCCCGGAACGCCGCGGACATCGCGGTCGTGTTGTGGATGTGCGCGTCGCGCTGGGTGACGACCTGGGAGATGAGGACCGCGTCGGCCTTCAGCTCCTTGGCCGACTCGACGAGGTCCGGGATGAGGACCTGGGCGCCGAGGTTGTGCACGGACATCTCGCGGTAGTACTCGAGGCCCTTCTCCCCCGCGAACCCCTTGATGTTGAGGATCGCGTCGATACCGACGGTGTGGGCGTCGGTGCCGATGCACGCGCCCACGACGACGAGCTTGCGGCGCAGGTGCTTGCGGATCGCCTGATTGACCTCCTTGGCGGAGAGCAGCTCGTACTCCCGCTCGGCGACCTCGATCTCGCGCAGGTCGACGAGGTGACGGACCGAGCCGTAGAGGATGAAGAAGGTGAAGTCCGGGCCCACGGCCTTGGCGTGCACGAGGAGCGCAGGGTCCATGCCCATCGCCTGGGCCAGTCGGACCGCTGCGGCCTCGGCCCGCTTGTCGTGCGGCAGGGGCAGCGTGAAGGAGACCTGGACCATGCCGTCGCCCGTGGTGTCGCCATAGGGCCGCACGAGTGGCCCGGGAAGGGTTTCCGTCTCCAGTGTCTGGCCGCCGTGGGGCCCGGTCACCGGCTCGTCGGCCTTCGTGGGCCGTCCTGTGCTGGTTGCTGCGCTCATCGTGTCGCTCCCGTCTCGAGCAGCTCGATGGCCGGGTTGTCGTAGCCGGGCGCCTTCCGGAACACGCCGTCCAGTCCCTTCCCCTTCTCCGGTGGGCGCTTCATAGCCCCGAAGGTCCCGTCGGCGATGGCGGCCAGCAGCGGCGGGTGACCGGAGCTGTCGCGGTGGGAGACGATCTGCTCGAGCAGGTTGACGGCCTCGTGGAGCACCTGACGTGCCCGCGTCTGGACCAGCCCGTCCCGGGGCGGATGGAAGTCCTCGACCAGACCCCCGGCGGCGTCCATGACGTAGCGGACGTTCTGCAGCGCGAGGTCCCGGTCGGAGAGCCAGGGGGTGACGACCGCCTCGGTCATCATGCCCACGAGCAGGATCCCCTGGCCGGTCATCGCCCCGACCAGGTTGAAGAACCCGTCCAGTAGGTAGCCGCGGAAGATGTCGCCGGTCATGTGCTTGGTGGGCGGCATCCACTTCAGGGGTGCGTCGGGGAAGAGCTGTCGGGCGAGCAGCGCGTGCGCGAGCTCGAGGCGGAAGCTGTCCTTGAGGGAAGGGTCGATCTCGAAGGCGTGGCCCAGGCCGAGCTGCCAGTCCTCGAGCCCGGCCTCCTTGGCGAAGTACTCGTTGAGCAGCTGGCTGACGGTGACGGTGTGCGCGGCCTCCACCGCGTCAGCCGTCGTGAGGTAGTTGTCCTCCCCGGTGTTGATGATGATGCCGGCGCGGGCATGGACCTGCCGTGAGAACCGCTGGTCGACAAAGGTCCGGATCGGGTTGATGTCGCGGAAGAGGATGCCGTACATGCTGTCGTTGAGCATCATGTCGAGGCGCTCGAGGCCGGCGAGTGCGGCGATCTCCGGCATGCAGAGACCGCTCGCATAGTTCGTCAGCCGGATGTAGCGTCCGAGCTCCTTGCTCGTCTCATCGAGCGCCGCCCGCATGAGCCGGAAGTTCTCCTGGGTGGCGTACGTGCCGGCATACCCCTCCCGCGTCGCCCCCTCCGGGACGAAGTCGAGCAGCGACTGGCCGGTGGAGCGGATGACGGCGATGACGTCGGCACCCTCACGGGCGGCAGCCTGCGCCTGCGGGATGTCCTCGAGGATGTCGCCCGTGGCGACGATGAGGTAGATCCACGGGGTGCGCGGCGGGTTCCCGTGGCGCGCGATGAGGCGCTCGCGGTTGCGACGCTGGGCATCGATCGTGCGGATGCCGCGGGCGACCGCCGACCTGCTCCGCCGCCTCACCGTTGTGGCAGCACCCTTCTGTGGGATGCGGAAGCCCACTCCCCCGGCTGCCGCCTTCTGGGCCAGGGTGAGCAGATCGGAAGCCACGCCACGTTCCAGGGCGTCCCAGACCGGCATGGTCACCCCGTGCTCCAGGCCGACGTCCGCGCGGACGGCGTCGACGAGGTGGTTCACCCAGGGGACGTTCTCGTGGTCGGCACCGGAGAGCCCTGCCAGTCGCAGGGTTGCCCGCTCGACGCTGACGGTCGAGTGGTTGCGGGCCAGGTCGACGACGGGCCGACCGGCCTGACGGGCCAGGGTGCGGGCCCGCCGCACGACAGCGGGATCGAGATCGAGGACGGAACGGGAAGTCACGCCTCAGAATCTAGCAGCCACGGCAGATTCTTCAGCCTCAGAGCGGCACGACCGAAAATCCTTCTCCCAGGTGTCGACTCGCGGGACGAAGCCACGCGCAGCGGCGCAGGACCTATCCCTTCGACGGCGGCCGTGCAGCTCCGCGGCCAGCGGCACCGATCTGGCTCGGAAGCGGACGACATCACCAGGCGTGGCGTCAGCCCCGCTCCCCCACGACCTGCGCAGCCTCGAGCGCGATCTCGAGCTCTTCGTTCGTGGGGACGACGAGCATCGCAGTCCTGCTCTCCGACGCCGTCACCACGCCGACACCCTTGAGCTCGGCGTTCGTCTGCGGGTCGAGCTGCACGCCGAGAAGGCCGAGCCGGTCGGCGAGGCGGGCCCGAACGGTCGAAGAGTTCTGTCCGATCCCTCCGGTGAACACGACGGCATCGACCCGGCCCAGGACCGCGGCATACGCGCCGATGTACTTGACGAGCCGGTGGACCATGACCTCGAGCGCGAGCTCTGCGTCGTCGTCCCCGGCGGCCGCGCGCTCCTCGACGACCCGCAGATCCGAGACCCCCGCGAGGCCCAGGAGCCCGCTCTCCTTGTTGAGCGTGCGCTCGAACTCCTGCACTCCGAGACCCGCCACCCGGTCGAGGTAGGCGCCGAGGGACGGGTCGACATCGCCGGACCGGGTGCCCATCACGAGTCCCTCGAGCGGGGACATCCCCATCGAGGTCTCCACGCTCCGGCCCCCGCGGACGGCGCAGGCGCTCGAGCCGTTGCCGAGGTGGAGGACGACGAGGTCGGTCTCGGCCGGCTCCTTGCCGAGCAGCTCCGCGGCCGTCCGCGAGACGTAGGCCAGCGAGGTGCCGTGGAAGCCGTAGCGGCGCACCTCGTGGACCTCGCGCCACTCCTTGGGGACGGCGTAGGTGTACGCCGCCCGGGGCAGGGTGTGATGGAACGCCGTGTCGAACACCGCGACCTGAGGGACGTCCGGGAACAGCTCGGTCGTGGCGTCGATGCCGAGGAGGTTCGCCGGGTTGTGCAGCGGGGCCAGGGGCGCGAGCTCGGCGATCGTCTCGCGGACGTCGTCGTCGATGACGACAGCCCCGGAGAACCGCGATCCTCCGTGGACCACCCGATGGCCGACAGCGAGAAGGGCGCCGGGATCGAGCACGTCCCCCATCTGCTCGAGAGCCAGGTGCAGAGCGGCGGCGTGGTCGGTGACATCACTGCCCGGCTCCCCGATCCGCTCGATCAGACCCCTGGCGTGGACCACGCCCCCGGTCGGCGAGATGAGCTGGTACTTCAACGAGGACGATCCCGAGTTGATGACCAGGACGTCACGCTTCATCGGGCACCTCCGGACTGGATCGCCGTGATGGCGATGGTGTTGACGATGTCCCGCACGAGAGCTCCACGCGAGAGGTCGTTGACGGGCTTGGCCAGACCCTGCAGGACCGGGCCGATGGCGACGGCCGACGCGCTGCGCTGCACCGCCTTGTAGGTGTTGTTGCCGGTGTTGAGGTCCGGGAAGATCAGGACGGTCGCGGCACCTGCCACCGGGCTGTCCTTGAGCTTCGTCGCGGCGACAGCCGGGTCGACGGCGGCGTCGTACTGGATCGGACCCTCGACGAGAAGCTCGGGCGCACGCTCGCGCACGAGCTCGGTCGCCGCGCGCACCTTCTCCACGTCGGCGCCGGAACCGGACGAGCCGGTGGAGTAGGACAGCATCGCGACGCGCGGCTCCACCCCGAACTGCGAGGCGGTATGCGCGGAGGAGATCGCGATATCGGCCAGCTGCTCGGCGGTCGGGTCCGGGTTGATGGCGCAGTCGCCGTAGACGAGCACCCGGTCGGCGAGGCACATGAAGAAGACGCTCGACACGACCGAGACCCCCGATGCCGTGCGGACGATCTCGAGGGCGGGGCGGACCGTCGCGGCGGTCGTCGTGACGGAGCCGGACACCATGCCGTCGGCGAGGCCCTGGTGGACCATGAAGGTGCCGAAATAGCTCCGGTCGGTGACGACGTCGTAGGCCTGCTCGGGGGTGACCCCCTTGTGCGCGCGCAGTCGGGCGTACTCCTCAGCGAAGTCCTCCCGCCAGGGACTGTCCTCGGGATCGATGATCTCTATCCCGGTGAGATCGACCCCGCGGGTGTGGGCGACGGCCTGCACCGCGTCCGGCGCGCCGAGGAGGGTGAGACGTGCGATACCCCTCTCCCGGCAGATCGCGGCCGCCTCGAGGATGCGCGGCTCGACTCCCTCGGGCAGGACGACGTGGCCGTTGACCCGCCGCGCGGTGTCGATGAGGTCGTGCTCGAACATCATGGGGGTGACGACGCCTCGGTGATGCGGCATGTCACTCTCGCGCAGGAGGGCGCTGGCGTCGATCGACTCGTCCATCGCCTTCACTGCGGCTGCGATCTTGGCGTGCGAGGTCGCCGTGATCCGCCCCACCGTGTGCAGCAGGGTGGTCGCAGTCGTCATCGTGCCGGTCGTGACCGAGACGATCGGCAGGCTCAGGTCGATGCCGTCGAGGAGTCGGCTCACCTGCGGGGTGAGCTCGAAACCGCCGTTGAGGATGATGCCGGACAGTGCCGGGAAGGTCGTCGAGCGGTGGGCGAGCAGGGTGCCGATGACGATGGCCTCCCGGTCGCCGGGTACGACCACGACCCCGCCCTCGATGAGCCGGTCCAGCACGTGGGGCATCGTCATCGCGGCGAGGACGACTCCGTGGCACTCGCGCTCGAGCAGGGCGGGATCACCGTGGATGAGGGTGCCGCCCGTGGCCTCGAGGTAGTCCTGCATCGTCGGCGCCCGGAGGACGGGGACGTCGGCCACGACCGAGACCGTACGACCGCCGACCTCCGTGAGGAGCAGCTCGCGAGTGCGCCCGACCTGCTCCGGGGGCACCTGGTTGGCCACGATTCCGACGACCGTGGCGTGGTTGTCGTCCGCCGCCCGGAGAGCGAGCCTGGCCGCCGTGGCGGTGTCCTCGGGGGAATGGTCTGCGCCGGGGATCACGAGCAGCATCGGCGTGCCGAGGTTGGCCGCCACTCTTGCGTTGAACGCGAACTCGTTGGGCGCAGTGACGTCGGCGAAGTCCGAGCCGATGACGAGGATGGTGTCGAACCGGTCGCGCATCGCGTGATACGCATCGACGATGTTCACCATCGCCGCATCCACCGCTGCGTGCACCTCGGTGTAGGACACCCCGACAGCCGAGGCGCGGTCCTGGCCGGCACTCTCCATCCCGAGAACCGTGAGCTGCGAGAGCAGGAGCTCGACGAGCTCATCATCCGGATCTGCGACCGGGCGGAACACCCCGATCCTGCCGTGTCGACGCGCGAGCTGGTGCAGGATTCCCAGGGCCACCGCCGACTTGCCGGAGCGGGCGTCGGTGGCGCTGATGTAGAGGCTGCTCACGCCAGTTGACACTATCGGTTCTCGAGCCTGCCCTCGAACAGCCCCCGCACTCCGTCGTTCCGGCGGATCAGGTCCAGCGCGTAGGCGGCATGGCCCGGGACGTACCCGTTGCCGACGAGCATCCGGACGTCCGCGGCCACTCCCTCCGCGCCCAGGGCGGCGGCGGCGAAGCTGGTCGCCATCGAGAAGAAGATGATCGTTCCACCGGCGGCGGTCGAGAGGATCGCGGGCTGCTCACAGCCGGGGACGTCGACGCACACGACGGTGATGTCGGCGGGGCCGCCCGCCTGCCCCACGGCGGCCGGCAACCCGAGCGGACTGCGGGCGTCGGCGACGGTGATCTCGTCGGCCAGCCCGGTGCCTGCGAGCGCACCGGCCTCGTGCTCGTCCCGCACGACGGCGATGAGACGTGCGGCGCCGTTGTCCCGGCCGGCAGCGAGGGAGAGTGAGCCCGACTTGCCGGCCCCGCCGAGGACCGCCACCGTCGGCGCCGAGCCGGCAGCCGCATACTCCTGGACGACGCGAGCGACAAGCGCAGGTGCGCCACAGACATCCATGACCATGAGGGACAGCTCGGGCGAGAGGTCGTCGGGGAGAACGGCCGCGATCGAGCGCCGGAAGAGGATCGCGTGTCCCCGGGCCGGCACCTGCTCGCCGAGGCCGTCCCAGTCGACCAGCCCGTCGCGCAGCTGGAGCGGGGTCAGGCTCAAGGACACCAATGTTGCCACCCGGTCTCCCACACTGAGGCCCAGGGGCGACTCCGGGCCGACCTCGGCGACCGTGCCGATGAGCATTCCGCCGGAGCCGGTGACCGGGTTCTGCATCTTGCCGCGCTCGGCGACGATGGCAAGAACCTCGTCCCGGACCGCGACGCCGTCTCCCCCGTGCTTCTCGTACAGCTGGCGGTAGGAGGCGGCGTCGAGGTTGAGGGTCTCTACCTCGATCCGCACCTCCCCCGGCCAGATCTCGGATCGGGCGTCCAGACGGGCTGCGGCCTGGGGCAGTGTCAGCGGCGTCCCCTCTCCGTCCACCGGCTCCAGCACGCGGTGCAGGCCGATCTCGGACTCTGTGCTGTGAGAGGGCGGACCGGGCGCAACAGTAGCCGTGGGCTCAGTCACGAAGATTCTCCCGTCTTGGAGGGCATGGTGCGCAGTTCTTCCCGTGCAAGATGCCGACATCTGTCAGATTCTCCACTATCCTGCCATGTATGACCGACCTCCAGCAGCCTTATGTCTATGCCCGACGTGAGCTCGTCGAGCCCGACTGGACCCGCTTCCCCGGGTGGCGGGACGTCACGGTGGAGCAGTGGGAGAACGTGCAGTGGCAGCGGGTCAGCTGCGTGAAGAACATCGCCCAGCTCCGCGCCGTGATGGGCGACCTGCTCGAGGACCGCTTCTACGAGGACCTGGAGCGCGACCAGGCCGAGCGCGCCACGATGTCGATGCTCGTCCCCCCACAGATGCTCAACACCATGGTCTCGGAGCTGACCTGGACGGACGGCCGTCTGCCGGCCGCCGGCCGTGAGTTCACCGACGCGTTCTACGCGGACCCGATCCGCCGCTACATGCTGCCGGTGTTCAGCGACCGCCGGACCGACTGGCCGAGCCACCCCTTCGCGGCTCGGGACAGCCTGCACGAGCACGACATGTGGGCCGTCGAGGGTCTCACCCACCGCTACCCGACCAAGGTCCTCGCCGAGATGCTCCCGACGTGCCCGCAGTACTGCGGCCACTGCACGCGGATGGACCTCGTCGGCAACTCCACTCCCCAGATCGCCAAGCTCAAGCTGGCGGGGAAGCCCGTGGACCGCTACGCGGCGATGCTCGACTACCTGCAGCGCACCCCCGGTGTCCGGGACGTCGTCGTCTCCGGCGGTGACGTGGCGAACATGCCGTGGAAGAACCTCGAAGGCTTCCTCGACAAGCTGCTCGAGGTCGAGACGATCCGGGATATCCGACTCGCGACCAAGGCGCTCATGGGTCTCCCCCAGCACTGGCTGCAGCCGGACGTCGTCGAGGGTGTCTCCCGTGTCTCCGCCAAGGCCCGCAGCCGGGGCGTCTCGGTCGCCATCCACACCCACGTGAACAACGTCCAGTCGGTCACCCCGCTGGTGGCCAAGGCGGCGAGGACGATGCTCGACGCCGGGCTGCGCGACGTGCGCAACCAGGGTGTCCTCATGCGCGGTGTCAACGACACCCCCGAGCAGCTCCTCGACCTCTGCTTCGCGCTGCAGGACGAGGCGATGATCACGCCCTACTACTTCTACATGTGCGACATGATCCCCTTCTCCGAGCACTGGCGCGTCTCGCTGCGGGAGGCCCAGGAGCTGCAGCACGCGATCATGGGCTACCTCCCCGGCTTCGCCACCCCTCGGGTCGTCTGCGACGTCCCGTTCGTCGGGAAGCGCTGGGTGCACCAGGTGGAGAACTACGACACCGAGCGCGGAATGTCGTTCTGGCGCAAGCACTACCGCACCTCGATCGAGGCCGGCGACGAGCAGGCACTCTCCCGCGAGTACGTCTACTACGACCCGATCTACACCCTCCCCGAGTCGGGGCAGCAGTGGTGGCGCGACAACACCGACCTCGAGGCGAGCCACCTCGCCTCGGTGGCCCGGGCCGAGAGCAGCCGGGTGGCGTCCCTGGGCTAGTCCCAGTCCCTCCCGACGCCCGGTCCCGGCCGGCTCCGCCGAGACGTTAGGGTCACCTGCGTGAGCACCCCTGCGACGGTGGCCCTGACGCGCCTCGGACTGCCCTTCACGACGCACTCGTATGACCATGACCCGGCGGTCGAGTCCTTCGGCCTCGAGGCGGCGCAGGCGACCGGCATGCCCGCTGAGCGGATCTTCAAGACCCTGCTCGTCGACACCGGGGCCGGCCTCGCGGTCGGCATCGTGCCGGTCTCCGGCTCACTCGATCTGAAGGCGATGGCCGCCGCGCTGAAGGTGAAGAAGGTCGCCATGGCCGATCCTGCCGCGGCCCAACGGTCCAGTGGGTATGTGGTGGGCGGCATCTCGCCGATCGGCCAGCGGAGAGCGTTGCCGACCGTGATCGACTCCTCGGCACTGACCTTCGAGACGGTGTTCGTGTCGGGGGGCCGGCGCGGGTTCGAGATCGAGATCGCGCCTGCGGATCTCGCGACGGCCACCCGCGGTCTGTTCGCTGCGATCGGGCGATGACCTGACACCTCGGGTCACTGTCGTTCGCGCGCCCGGACACCGCCGGGTGCCGGCGGTGAGTGCTTGGGCAGGTACCCAGTGCTCGAGCGTGACCGGGCGGCGGACGTGGTTGTCCTACTCCCAGGGCGTTGAGAGCACGACGGTCGTCCGGGTCGAGACGGCGGCTGCCGCCCGGATCCGAGCGATGAGGTCCTCGAGTCCGCCCGGGCTCGCGACCCGGACCTTGAGGATGTAGGACTCGTCGCCCGCGACCGAGTAGCAGGCCTCGATCTCGGTGAGCTCCCTCAGCCGGTCCGGCACATCGTCGGGTGCAGCCGGGTCGACCGGGGTGACGGAGATGAAGGCCGTGATCGGGATGCCCAGCTTGGCGGCGTCCACCCGGGCGGTGTATCCCGTGATGACCCCGCGCTCCTCGAGCCGACGCACCCGTTGGTGCGCTGCCGAGGTCGACAGGCCGAGGGCCTTGCCGAGATCGGTATAGCTCAGCCGACCGTCCTGGCGGAGGAGCTCGACGATGCGGCGGTCCGTGGCTTCCACGCAGCTCAGCCTAGTCGCGGGGTCCTCCATGGCAGGCTAGGGCCTGTGGATCGCCTTCTTCTCCTCGACTCGGCCTCGCTCTACTTCCGAGCCTTCTTCGGTGTGCCGGAGCAGGGCCGCAGTCCCTCAGGCACCCCGACGAACGCGGTCCGTGGCTTCATCGACATGATCGCCACGCTCGTGACCACCCACGCCCCCACGCATCTCGTCGCCTGCTGGGATGACGACTGGCGGCCGGCCTGGCGGGTCGAGCTCCTGCCGACGTACAAGACGCACCGGCTCGCCGGGACCTCTGCTGACGAGGAAGCGGTGCCGGACGACCTCGCTCCGCAGGTCCCGGTCATCCGCAGTGTCCTCGAGGCGGTCGGCATTCCTCGGGTGGGGGCGCCCGGCTACGAGGCCGACGACGTGATCGGCACGCTGGCCCATCGACACGGAGGCGCCATGGCCGTCGACGTCGTCACCGGCGATCGCGACCTGCTCCAGCTCGTCGACGACGACCGGCACGTCCGGGTGCTCTACACCGGGAAGGGCGGGGTGCGGGACCCGGACATCGTCACCCAGAGCGTCCTGCAGGAGAAGTACTCCGTGCCGGACGGCCGCGCCTACCTCGAGATGTCGATCCTGCGCGGTGACACCAGTGACGGGCTCCCCGGAGTCAAGGGCATCGGCGACAAGACCGCCGCCGCGCTCATCACCGAGTTCGGTTCTCTTGCCGCCCTGCGGGAGGCGGTGGACAGCGGCGATCCCCGGTTGCGCGGAGCCCGGCGGGCGAACCTGGAGGCGGCCGGCGCATACCTCGACGTCGCACCCAAGGTGGTCGCGGTGGCCTCCGACATCCCCCTCGAACCGCGGTCGTACGAGCTGCCGACCGAGATCGCCGACCCGGCTCTCCTCGATGACCTCGTCACCACCTACGGACTCGAGTCTCCGGTCCGGCGCCTGCTCAGCGCGCTCCGGATCCAGTAGCGACTCCCCGGGGGTCAGCCCCACGCGGGAACACACTCGTGGCGCGACCACCGTCCGTCTGCAGTCCTGCACGCCCTCCGGCCCTGCCGGGACCAGCACGCGCGATGGATGAGAGCCCTCTCATCGAGGTCTCACCGAGTTCTCACAACCACTTGGTCTCCTTGAGACATCACGCAGGCAGGAAACCAAGAGCACGAGAGGGAACAACACGATGAAGAACAAGAAGATCGGCGCACTGGTCGTCACCGGGGCCCTGGGCCTGACCGTCCTGGGGGGCGCCATGGCCGCAGCGGACTCCAACGACGTCACCCCTCCGTGGGGTAGCGACTCGGTGACCCTGAACAGCGACGTGCAGAGTGCGAACTCCGCGCCGAGCGCCGACTCCGCCGCGAACGCTCCCGCCGAGCAGGTCGTCTCCGCCCAGTCCGCGCCCTCGGCTCCGTCGGCGCAGTCAGCCCAGTCCGCGCAGTCGGCCCAGTCGGCGCCCTCGGCTCCGTCGGCCCAGTCCGCGCAGTCGGCGCCCTCGGCTCCGTCCGCCCAGTCCGCGCAGTCGGCCGCCTCGGCTCCGTCGGCTGCCTCAGCCTGATCGACACAGCCTGATCAACCCGCCAGACGACCCCCGATGCCAAGTGGCGCCGGGGGTCGTCACTTGATGAAGTGGGAGTCATGACCACAGTCGTCGAACTGATGACCGGGCCCAGGGCCGCTGAGTTCCTCCAGGCGGCGCTCACCGGGCGCCCCGGCGAGCAGGTCCCGGGGTTCCGGTGCACCGTAGACCGGGTGCACGACCGAGTCGGGGCCGAGACCTCGGTGACCTACCAGGTCAGCTACACCACCCCCGACGGGCCGGTGTCGGACTTCCTCGTCGCGACCACGGCCGACGTCGACTCGGCAGCGGGTGTCGAGATCGACACGGTGCGGATCAGGGTGTGGCGGCACCCTGATGACCCCCGCCTGCCCGGTCTCGCCGGTGCCTGCACACCCGAGGTGCTGAGGAGCTGGCTCCCGACGGGAGCGGCGTCCGCACCACAGGGCTCCACCGGCCCGAAGCCTCCGACCCGCATCGAGGAGTCAGGGGCCGACGTCGAAGCGGGAGCCGACGAGTCAGCCGGCGCTATGACGCCCGGCGTCGAGGGACCCGGTGTCCCGGGACCGGGCAGGGACGTCACCGACCTGCTCGTCTACCGACCGTTGCGCAGGGCCGTGCTCCGGACCAGGAGAGGCTCGGACACGTACTTCACCAAGGTGGTCCGCCCGAAGAACGGCGAGCTCCTGCGACGCCGACACGAGCTGCTCACCGGCCTGGGACCGGACGTCGTGGCGACCCCTGAGCCGGGCGTGCTCATCACCGCGCACGCCCCCGGGTCATCGCTCGCGGTGGCGCTGTCGGCATGGCAGCTCGGCGAGTCGGACCGGCGGCCCGACCCGCGCGATGCTGTGGCTCTGCTCGACCGGTTGCCTGCGCAGGTCGCCTCCCTCCCCGCGCGCCCGTCGTGGACCGACCGGGTCGACTTCTACCGCGAGATGGCTGCGGTCCGCCTGCCTCAGCGGACCCACGAGATCAGGGCGATGGGGGCCGAGATCGCGGCCCTCGCGAAGCGGTTCCCCGTCGGACCGGTCGTCCCCACCCACGGCGACTTCCACGACGGGAACGTGTTCTGTGAGGGGGGCCGCCCGACCCGCATGATCGACGTCGACACGGTCGGTCCGGGCCGCCGCGAGGACGACCTCGCCTGCATGATCGCCCATCTCGCCGTGCTGCCGAACCTCTCGCCGGTCCACTACCCGCGAGGCGCCGAGATCACCGACTCGTGGACCGCGGTCTTCGAGGAGGTCGTGGACCCCGGTGCGCTGCGGACCCGGGTCGCGGGCGTGCTCCTCAGCCTCGTGAGCGTCCCGGACACCTCGATGGCCCTCACCCGCCTCGATCTCGTGCGGTCCTGGCTCTGGCGGGCGTCCGCCGCAGGGTGACTGAAGGGGGCGGATCAGTCGAGACGGTCGGCCGCGACGACGCCTCGCATCACGGCGCCGACCGCCTTCCGGGCCGTCGCCCTCAGCTGCGGCGTGGGCGCGGCGTCGGCGATCTGATCGAGCAGGTCGACGAGCTGCTTGCAGCGGCGCACGAAGTCGCCCGCGGCCATGTCCTGGTCCCGGAGGACCACGTCGAGGTTGCGTCCGCTCGCCCACCGGTGCACCATCCAGGCCATCCCACCGTCCGGGGCACCGGTCTGGGGCAGCGCGTGCTCGGCCTCGCAATCGTTGATCTCGGACCAGAGAACGTCCATCTCCCGGATCGCCTCGGCCACCTCATCGTTCGGCATCCGTGGTGAAGGGTCCACACCGTCATGCCGGGGCTCGTGGATCAGCGCGCTCACGACGGCGGCAAGCGACGGCGGATCGAGTCTCGCCCAGATGCCAGTCCGCAGCGACTGGGCTGCGAGGAGGTCCTTCTCCGTGTAGAGGCGCCGGAGCTTCTCACCCAGCTCGGTTGTGGCAGAACCGGACTCGTCGAGGTACCCGAGCTCGGACAGCACGTCGCAGATCCGCTCGAAGGTCTTGGCGACCGAGCTCGTCCGACTGTCGACCTTGCGCTGGAGCGCGGTCGTCTCGCGCTTCAGGCGCCACCAGCGCTCGGCCCATCGCGCGTGGTCCTCACGCTCGGGGCACTGGTGGCACGGGTGCGCCTTCATCCTCCGGCGCAGGTCCTCGACCCGCGCCTCCTCTCCCCCGGCAGCCTCCGCGGCGCGCTTGACCGGAGGCGGGTCCTCAGGCGCAGCAATGCGAAGGGATGTCGCCAGGTCGCGCCGGGCCTTGGGGTTCTTGGGGTTGAAGTGTGACGGCACCTTCACCGACCCCACGGCCTCGACCGGACGCGGCACGTCGACGAGCGTCAGTCGCATGACCTTCCGGTCCTCGGTCAACACGGTCGGCAGCTCCGTCTGGCCGCGGTACGACCGGGCCGGCGTGATGACGACGGCCCAGCCGGCTCGGCGGCCCGTCGGGATCCGGATGATGTCGCCGATCCGTAGCTCGGTGAGGCTCACCTCGGCGGCAGCGCGTTGCGACGCGGCCCGCGCCTTGCTGCCCGCCTTCTGTGCCTGGTTCAGCTGGTGGCGGAGCGAGGCATACGACGAGAAGTCACCGAGGTGGCACTGCATGGCCTCCGCGTATGCGTCGAGCGCCTCCTGGTTCCGGCGCACGGCGGAGGCGAGGCCCACCACGGCCCGGTCGGCCTGAAACTGGGCGAAGGAGGTCTCGAGGATCTCGGCCGCCGTCTCGCGACCCACCGTGGCGACGAGGTTCACCGCCATGTTGTAGGTCGGCCGGAACGACGAGCGGAGCGGGAACGTGCGGGTCGAGGCCAGTCCGGCCACGGCCAAGGGGTCCAGACCCCGGTGCCAGAGGACCACGGCGTGACCCTCGACGTCGATGCCGCGGCGGCCGGCCCGACCCGTGAGCTGTGTGTACTCCGCCGCAGTCAGCTCGGCGTGGGTCTCGCCGTTGAACTTCGTGAGCTTCTCGATGACCACCGTGCGCGCCGGCATGTTGATCCCGAGCGCGAGGGTCTCGGTCGCGAAGACGGCACGGATGTCGGCCGTCGTGAAGAGCTCCTCGACGAGCTCGCGGAACAGCGGCAGCATGCCTGCGTGGTGGGCGGCGAAGCCGCGCGTGAGGCCCTCGACGAAGTCCCAGTACCCGAGCACCGAGAGGTCCTCGTGGGCGAGGGCGGCCATCCGCTCCTCGACCCGGCGGCGGATCCGCTCTCCCTGCTGCTCGGGGATGAGCCGGATCCCGGAGGCGAGCAGCTGACCCACGGCCGCGTTGCACCCGGCACGGCTGAAGATGAAGGTGATGGCCGGAAGGAGCGCCTCCCGCTCCAGGATGCTGATGACGTCGACCCGGCTGGGGGCACCGCCCCTGGGCCCGGACCGTGGTCCGCCGGGTGGACCGCCGCGGCGCGGGCCCCCGTCGCGGCGGGCCCGTCCGCGAACCGCACCCCGCTGAGGACCACTGGAGGCCCCGCTGAACTGCTCGACCCAGGTGCCCTTGTGCTCGGCGTTCCGGATGGCCTGGACGACCTCGGGATTGACGCGTTCACCGTCGAAGATGTCGTAGAGCGTGTGGCCCACCATCAGGTGCTGCCAGAGGGGCACCGGCCGGTGCTCGGAGACGACGATCTCGTGCTCGCCCCGCACCTCGGCCAGCCAGGCACCGAACTCCTCGGCGTTGCTCACGGTCGCCGAGAGGGAGACGACCTGCACCGCCTGGGGCAGGTGGATGATGACCTCCTCCCACACGGCTCCGCGGAAGCGGTCGGCGAGGTAGTGCACCTCGTCCATGACGACGAAGCCGAGGCCGTCCAGGGTGCGGCTCGCCGCATACATCATGTTGCGCAGCACCTCGGTCGTCATGACGACGATCGGCGCCTCCCCGTTGATGGAGGAGTCCCCCGTGAGGAGCCCGACCTGGTCGGCTCCGTGCTTGCGGACGAGATCGTGGTACTTCTGGTTCGAGAGCGCCTTGATCGGCGCGGTGTAGAACGCCTTCCGCCCGGTGGCCAGGGCGAGGTGGACGGCGAACTCGCCGACGACCGTCTTGCCGGCGCCGGTGGGGGCGGCCACGAGGACGCCCTTGCCGTCCTCCACGTGCTGGGCGGCCTCGACCTGGAAGTCGTCGAGCGGGAAGTCCAGCCCTGCTGTGAACTCCCGCAGGTGCGGGTACCTCGCCCGGGCGCGGGATGCCGCGTACCGCTCCGCGGGGCTACTCATATCGGCCAGCCTACGTGACCGGAGAACCCTTTCCCGGGGGGCGACGCCCGCCGAGGACGCGCATTGCGCCCGGCACGACCTCGATGATCCGCGGCAGCGGTCCGATGCGCTCCCCGTCGGCATAGGCGACGATGCCCGGGGCGTCGAGCTCGATCCGGCGCCCCCGGATGATGCGGACGGCGGGGTGCGAGACGTGCTTGCCCTTGAACACCTTCGGGAAGACCCGGATGAAGGTGAGCTTGGTGACCGGCCCGAGGATGAGCACGTCGAGCAGCCCGTCGTCGATGACCGCTGAGGGGACGACCTCCATCCCGCCGCCGTAGGAGGTGTTGTTCGCGACCGCCACGAGCATCGCTCCGCCGTCGTGGATGACCCCGTCGATGATGATCCGGTACGGGATCGGGGTGAAGACGGGGAGCTCGAGGAGAGCGGAGAGGGTGTACTTCGCACTGCCGCGCGCCCACCCGATGCTGTTGGCCCGCTCGTTGACGACGGCGTCGAAGCCACCTGCGAGCACACCGATGAACCAGTTGACCGAACCGTCGGTGCCGGTCACCCTCGCGGCGTCGCTGGTATGCACGACTCCCGTCTCGAGCAGGTCGAGCGCAGCCATGGGGTCGCCGGTCGGGACGTTGAAGGCGCGGGCGGTGTCGTTGCCGGTGCCGGCGGGAATGATGAGCAGCGGGACCTCGGACTCGGCCAACCCGTTGACCGCCAGGTTCACGATCCCGTCGCCACCGACGACGATGATGCAGGCGACCGACTCGGCCGCGACCGCTGACCGGATCTGATCCAGGGCCTGCGCCGCGTCGGCACCGGTGAGATCCGTGTACGGCACCCGACGCGCCCGCAGCTCCGCGGCGACATGGGAGCCGACCCGCCCGGCCGTGCTGGCCCCGGCGGTGGGGTTGATCACGAGGCCGACCCGCTCGAAGGGCGTTGCCATCACTGACCTCCTAGAGCGCGGATGCCTGGTCGTCGGCGAGGTCGGTGGCCCACTCCGGCCTGTCTCGTTCTCGGCGTCGATCGATGAACCGGGCGATGACGCCGGCGATGAGGTAGAGCACGAGGAGCGGTCCCCCGAGCAGGAGCATCGTGTAGGCGTCACCGGTCGGGGTGGCGACGGCGGCGAAGACCATGATGAGCAGGGTTGCGATCCGCCAGCTGCCGAGGATCACCCGGGACGGCAGGACGCCGACGAGGTTGAGGGCGACGATGAAGACCGGCAGGAGGAAGCCGATCCCGAAGACGAGGATGAGGCGGGTGACGAACGCGAAGTACTTGGCGTTGTCCTGCAGGTTCGAGGCTCCCGGCGGGGTGAACCCGTAGAGCACCATGAGGGCGGTCGGCAGGACCGAGTAGGCGACGAAGACACCGGTGAGGAAGAGCGGCACCATCGCAGCGATGAAGCCGAGGGACCAGCGCTTCTCCTTCTTCGTCAGCCCGGGGACGATGAAGGCCCAGATCTGGTACAGCCAGATCGGGCTGGAGAGGATGACGCCGGCCCAGATCGACAGGCTGATCCGCTGACTCAGCGCGGACGTGGCCTCACCGAAGTTGAGGACGATGAGGGTGTCGGGATTGGCCGCCTTGTACTGCTCCCAGGGCTCGGTGAGCTTCCAGTAGATCGGCCAGTAGAACCAGATGCCGATCGCGATGGCGACGACGGCGATGCTCGCACCGGAGACGATGACGCGACGCCGGAACTCCCTGAAGTGCTCGGCGAGGGTCATCCTCCCCTCGGGGTCACGAGGGGTGCGTCGTCGAAGGGCCACCTGGGTCGGGGATCTTGTCCGCTACTCGTCCCGGGCTCAGGCGACCGGTCGGGTCGGGTCGTCCGGGGTGTGCGGCTGGGGCGGCTGGTAGTTCGGCTGCTGGGACTGCTGCTGCTGCTGGTAGTTCGGCTGCTCCTGCGCCTGCGGCGGCTGCTGAGGCTGGTAGGGCGCCGGCGGCGGGGTCACCTGCTGCGGAGGACGCTGGTCGGTGGCCTGGCTCTGGACCGTCCCGTCGGCGGTCTCCTCCTTGCCGTCCTTGCGCATCTCCTCGACCTCGCTCTTGAACACGCGAGCCGAGCGTCCCAGGCTGCGGGCGGCGTCGGGCAGCCGCTTCCAGCCGAAGACGAGGATGAGCAGGATGACGATGATGAGGATCTCTTGGCCGCGAAGACCACCCATGAGGGATCCACCCTTTCGGTTACGTGTGCCGTCACGCGGCACCGGTCGGCGATCAGTGTACGTGAGTCACCTGTGACCGCTGATGACCTGACACCCGGACCTCGCGGGCGAGCCTAGCCGTCCGCCGGCCGCGTTTCCCCTGTATGCGCTGCCCGCGCTGCGCGGGTCCGGTCCAGCAGGGTCTCACGCAGCTCTGCAGGGGCGAGCAGGCGCGCATGGCCGCCGAGGCGCACGACCAGCCGGATGAGCCACTGCGGACGGGAGACCTGGAGGGTCACCGCCAGATGGGGCACCGCCGCGGCATCCTCGGTGTCGATCTCGAGGGTGGCCTGCTCCTCGACCGGGTAGTACTCGGAGACCCAGCGGGCGGCCGGGTCGAGGAGCAGGGTGGCGGTGAGGGCGTCGGCGGCGGGCTGATAGACCCCTGCGGACAGGTCACGGCCGACGGCCTCGGGTGGAGGTGTCCCCTCCACGTCGAGCACCTCGACCGCGACGATCCGGTCCAGCCGGAACAGCCTCGTGGCCTGGGCCCGGTGGCACCAGCCCTCGGCGTACCACTGTCCCCCCGCGCTCACGACGCGCAAGAGATCCACATCCCGCTCCGTGCGCTCGTCGCGTGCAGCGCCGTCATAGACGAGGTGGACCCGCTTGCCCTGCTCGAGCGCCGAGCGCAGCCGCGCGAGCAGCTCGGCGTCGACGTCGTCCATCCGGGCGCTGACCCGGTCGGCAGCCGCCGAGAGGTCGCCGGCGGCGGCCTCGAGCTTGGTGAGGGCACGGAGCACGGCATCGTCGTCGTGGAGCCCGGGGACTCCTGCCAGGGCCCGCAGTCCGACGATGAGGGTGACCGCCTCGTCCCAGCCGAGGCGTAGCGGCCGCTCGATCGCGTCGGCGTTGCGGATGAAGATCTGGCCGTTCTCCGACTCGACCTCGATGAGCTCGTCCGGCATGGAGCCGTACCCGCACATGAAGAGGAGCTCGAGGTCGGAGCGGAGCTGGTCCTCGGTCACACCGAGTCCCTCGGCTGCAGCGGGGATGTCGATCCCCTGGCGGTGCACCAGCCACGGGACCATGGCCAGCAGCCTGCTCAGACGGGCCGTCGCGGGCTCGATCGAGCCGTGGCGACGGCTGCTCCGGCGGCGCTCCTCGGCCAGGGCCCCCTCGGCCTGCGCCGCCACCTCGCCGAGCCCGGACCAGGTGTGGGCGTCGATGACGGCGTCCAGGTGCCTCACGACCGCCTCGGCCACCTCGAGCGGCTCGACCCGCCGCACCCGGGTGAGCAGTGTCGCGATCTCGCTGACAGCGTCCTCCCGCGGCAGCGACGTGATCCGCAGCCGACTGCTGTCCTCGAGCTCCTCGACGACCTCTGCGGAGCGGCGCAGCCCTGCGGCGGCACCGCGCTCCACCTCGAGCTCGATCACCGTGGAGGGCGTCTCGGACACCGCCGCCCGGGCGATCTCGGCCGGTCTCGCGTCGGGAGGCACCGCATACGCCCCCGGCCGGCCGTGCGCGGTGACCCGGCCCTCGATGCGGCTGAGCCGGAAGACCCGCTCCTCCTGCCGGTCCAGGTCGAAGCCGGTGAGGTACCAGTGGCCCCGGATTGAGGTCAGCCCCCACGGCTGCACCCGGCGCTGCCGGCTCGCGGCGGAGCCGGCCCGGCGGTACGCGAAGCGGATCTCGCGCAGCTCCTGGACCGCGCGCAGGATGTCCGGGAAGGTCGGCTCCGAGGCCCCGAGCCGCGGCTCGACGGGGCCGGCCGACGCCCCGTCGTTCTCGGGCTGGGTCGCCTGGAGCTTGCGCAGGGCCTGGGCCGCCGCACCGCCGAGGGTGCCGTGCGACCAGGTCCGGGCGGCGAGGCCGAGCACGACGAGCTCGTCCGGCTCGAACCGGATCTCGGGCAGGACGTACTCGTCGGAGCGGATCCGGTAGCCGACCTCGTCCTCGAAGAGCGGGTCGGCCTCGACGGTCTCCAACGGCACGCCGAGCTCGCGCAGCTCGTCCTTGTCGCGCTCGAACATCCGCTCGAAGGCCTCGTCGCTCTGGGCGAGGCGGTACTGCTCGACGGTGCGGCGCAGCTCGTGCCGACTGAGGGGACGGCGCGTCCAGAGCAGCGTCATGACGAGATTCATCAGACGCTCGGTCTTCGCAGATGGTGCGGGAGCCACCTACCGCACGCTACCTGACGGCTACGCTCGGGCGGGTGAGGCACGAAGACGGTCCGAGCGACCCCGACTCCCCCACGCCTGCGTCCACTCCGGCAGGCTCGGTCGCTCGCGGGTCGGCCGGGTCGCAGCGGGCGGCGATCCATGGGAAGGGAGCGCCGGGGAACCGACCGCGCAGGAGTATGCAGTGGCGCACCGGACAGGTCGTCTCCCGGACCCGTGAGTGGCCGGGCGCGGTCCAGTATGCGGTGGCCGTGCCCGAGCTGCGCGGCCCCGGATCGGAGCAGGAGACGGTCGCCGCGCTCGCCTACACCGGGCTGCTCGGCGAGCCCCAGGTCGGCGAGGAGGTGGTGCTCAACGTCAGCGCCCTCCTGCGCGGGCTGGGCACCGGAGGCCTGGCCTTCATCGTCTCGCGCGCGGACCTGCCGCCCGACGAGCCCGGCCCCGGGCACATCGTCAAGGCTCGCTACACCCCCCTGCAGCAGATGCTCCTCGCCGTCGACGAGCAGGACAGCCCGCACCACCCGGTCCTGGCGGACGCCGACGACCTGGCGGGCATGCCGGTCATCGTCGCGGACCTGCACTCGGCGCTGCCCGCTGTCATCGCCGGCATCCGGACGGTCGACGAGGGGCTGCGCGTCGCATACGTCATGACCGACGGGGGTGCGCTCCCCCTGGCGTTCTCGCGCTCCGTAGCGGGGCTGGCGGGCGTCGGCTGGCTCGCAGGCACTCTCACCGTGGGTCAGGCCTTCGGGGGCGATCTCGAGGCCGTGACCCTGCACACCGGGCTGCTCGCGGCGCGGCACGTCCTCAGGGCCGACATCACGGTGGTCATCCAGGGTCCCGGGAACGTGGGAACCGGGACCCGCTGGGGGTACTCGGGGGTGGCCTGCGGCGAGGCGATCAACGCCGCGGCGGTGCTGGGCGGACGCCCGGTCGGGGCTCTGCGCGTCTCCGACGCCGACCCCCGCGAACGGCACCGCGGCATCTCACACCACAGCACCACCGCATACTCCCGCGTGGCGCTGGCGCCTGCGGACCTGCCCGTCCCGGCCGGCCGGGCCGACCTGCTGGCCCAGGCGCGCGCCCTGGCCGCCTCGGCGACGGCTGATCACCGTGTCGTGGCGGTGGAGACCGAGGGCCTTCTCGAGGCCCTCCGGGGCTCGCCGGTGCAGCTGTCCACCATGGGGCGCGGACTGGATGAGGACCCGGGTGCCTTCATCGCCGCTGCCGCTGCAGGCCGCCACGCCGCAACCCTCCTCAGGGGCTGACGGGCGCCCGCCCCTTTCTCTCCGGGTTAGGGAAAGGGCGACTTCGCAAGAGAACCTTTCTCTTGTCCAGTCCTACTTTCCCGGCTCTTCACAATCGAGGGTGTGCCCCGGTTGGGTGAGGTGGGTCGGCGCGTCGATGTCGGGATGAGGGTCGAGGCCTTCCGATGATGGAGGTTCCTACGCCGTCCATCCGAAAGACCTCGACGTG
>JAAYCP010000104.1 GCA_012729695.1 Actinomycetales bacterium
AACCGCGTGGGGTCGTTCGGGTCCGGGTCGACCATGCCCTCGGTGAACGAGTCACCGATCGCGACATAGCGCTCCCAGACGGGGACCTGCGCGGGCGGAACGGTCATGGCAGTCTCCAGTCGATGGCGTCGGCGCCAAGACGCACGAGGTGGTCGTTGGCGCGGCTGAACGGGCGCGATCCGAAGAAGCCGGATCGGGCCGAGAGGGGCGAGGGGTGGGCCGACTCGATGCACGGGACTCCCGGCAACCGGCCGGCGAGGTTGCGGGCGTCCCGTCCCCAGAGGATCGCCACGAGTGGGCCGCCGCGGGCAGCGAGGGCGTCGATCGCGGCGGCGGTGATGTCCTCCCAGCCCCTGCCGCGGTGGCTCGCGGGCTGGCCCGGGCCGACGGTGAGGACCCGGTTCAACAGCAGCACGCCGTGCCGGGTCCACGGAGTGAGGTCACCGGTGCTGGGGCGCGGGAGCCCGAGGTCGTCGGTCAGCTCGGTGAAGATGTTGACGAGGCTCCGGGGAAGGGGCTGGACGTCCGGCGCGACCGCGAACGACAGCCCGATGGGGTGCCCGGGCGTCGGATAGGGGTCCTGGCCGACGATGAGGACGCGCACCTCGTCGAGGGGCTGCTCGAACGCCCGGAGCACGTGCTGCCCCGCCGGCAGGTAGCCGCGGCCCGCCGCCACCTCGCCCCGAAGGAACTCGCCGAGCGAGCGCAGGGTCCCGGCGTGCGGTTCGAGTGCGGGTACCCACGAGGGGTGGACGAGCTCCTCGAGGGGTCGCACTGGCATGTTGTCCAAAATACCTGCGCCGGAGCAGTGCTCCCGCCCGACCCGTGAGCGCCGAGGTCGGTGCTCGAGGCGCTGCAGGCAGGATGTGCTCCATGAGCTACGACGTCGCACGGATCAGGTCGCACTTCCCCGCGCTCCTCGAGGGAGCCGCCCACTTCGACGGCCCCGGCGGCACCCAGACCCCTGACCTCGTTGCCCAGGCTGTGGCGCAGACCCTCGTCTCGGCCGTCGCCAACCGTGGGCTCGTCACCGCGGCCGAGCGGCGTGCCGAGCAGATCGTCGCCGACTGCCGGCTCGCGCTCGGCGACCTCCTCGGCGCCGACCCGCGAGCGATCGTCTTCGGCCGGAGCGCCACGCAGCTGACCTACGACTTCGCCCGGGCGCTCGCCAAGACCTGGGGTCCCGGGGACGAGGTCGTCGTCAGCAGGCTCGACCACGACAGCAACGTCCGGCCGTGGGTCCAGGTCGCCGAGGCCGCCGGCGCCACCGTCCGCTGGGCCGACTTCAACCCCGTGACCGGCGCCCAGACCGAGGAGCACTTCGCTCCGCACATCGGCGAGAAGACGCGCCTCGTGGCGATGACCGCCGCGTCCAACCTCATCGGCACCCGCCCACCTGTCGTCCAGGTGAAGAAGCTCGCGCACGACGTCGGCGCCCTGCTGTGGGTGGACGGGGTCCACGCGACCGCGCACGACTCGGTCGACGTGACGGGCCTCGGCGTCGACTTCTGGACGTGCTCGCCCTACAAGCTCATGGGTCCGCACTGCGGCGTCGTGGCGGCCCGCTCGCCGGAGCTGCTCGAGTCTCTCCACCCCGACAAGCTCCTGCCGTCGACCGACGAGGTCCCCGAGCGCTTCGAGCTGGGCACGCTGCCCTACGAGCTGATGGCCGGCACGACCGCCGCGGTCGAGTTCCTCGCCGGTCTCGACGACGAGGCGACCGGCACCCGGCGCGAGCGCATCCTCACCTCGTATGCGTCGCTCGCCGGGCACGAGGACGCCCTCCTGGAGCGGCTCGAGACGGGGCTGCGCTCGCTCCCGGGCGTCCGGGTCTATTCCAATGCCGAGCGGCGCACCCCGACGCTCCTCTTCACCGTCGACGGCCTGGACTCGCAGGACGTGCGAGTCGCCTTGGCGGAGAAGGGAGTCAACGCACCCGCGTCGCACTTCTACGCCCTCGAGTGCTCCCGGCATCTCGGCCTCGGCGACGCCGGTGGGCTTCGGGTCGGTCTCGCGCCGTACTCGAACGATGAGGATGTCGACCGACTGCTCGACGGGCTCGGGAGCGTGACGAGTTGACCGGCGACAATGGGTTGATGCGCTGGCGCACGATCCTCTTCGACCTCGACGGCACCCTCGCCGACACGATTCCGCTCATCATCGCCTCGTACCAACACGCCTTCCGTGAGGTCCTGCGCGAGGAAGTCAGCGAAGACACCGCCCGCAGCTGGATCGGGCGGTCCCTGCTCGAGGCGCTCCTGGAGGTCTCCCCTGAGCACGGACATGAGCTGGACCGGGTCTACCGGGAGTGGAACCTCGCCAACACCGAGCGCCTCATCCGCTCCTACGACGGCATCCCTGAGCTCGTGTCCGACCTCGACGCGGCGGGTGCTCGCTGCGCCATCGTCACGAGCAAGCGCCGGGGAACCGCAGGTCTCGCCCTGCAGCACGTCGGGCTGAGTGGCCACATCGAGGTGGCCGCCGCCCTCGAGGACACGACCGCGCACAAGCCGGATCCCGCACCGCTGCTGCACGGCGCGAACGTCCTCGACGCCGACCCCACGACCTGTGTGTATGTCGGGGACGCCACCGTGGACATCCTCGCCGCCCGTGCGGCCGGGATGGCAACGGTCGCCGTCACCTGGGGCGCGGGCTCGGAAGCGGACCTGGCCGCACTCGATCCCGACCACCTGTGCCGGAGCGTCTCCGAGTTGCGGGACGTGCTGCTCCCGAGCTGATTGCAGGCGAGCGCGGGCCGGTGCTGCGCGCGCGTTGGGGCACCCCTTGCTGACGACGTGGACGTGTGGGAGCGCATCCGTGCGCTGTTTCGCTCGTTCGAGCACCCATTGGTGTCGACGTTGCCGTGTGGGAGCGCGTCCGTGCGCTGATCCGCACCGTCACGCATCCGCTGACGCCGGCCCTAATCTGCAACGGATGGGTCATGTGTGGCGTGATGGGCCACATGTGACGAATGGGATCAGAGACGCCCGCCGCCACTCCCGGCGGAACTTACAACGCTGTAGTTCATGCTGTTATCGTTTCGAGAGGCGCCTGGAAATCGGCTCCGGCCCGCCGGCAGCCAGCCGCCCTCAGAGCCCGACCAGCGACCGCAAGCACCACCGCCAACTGCCGACGACCGAGGAACGGATGAAGGATCACGCCGTGGAGAACGCCCCAGCGCAAGGTGCATTCGTCAGCACCAGCCTCAGCGAGCGGGACCAGGCGATCCTCCAGTTCGAACGCCAGTGGTGGAAGTACGCCGGCGCCAAGGAGGCGGCCATCAAGGAGCTCTTCGACATGAGCGCCACCCGGTACTACCAGGTGCTCAACGCGCTCATCGACAACCCCGAGGCGCTCGCGGCCGACCCCATGCTCATCAAGCGCCTGCGCCGCCTTCGCTCGCAGCGGCAGCGCACCCGACAGGCCCGCCGGCTCGGCGTCAACGTCTGACGTCAACGTCTGACGGTCACCAAGTACCCATCACGGAGATAACCGTCGCTGATGATCTGGCCGCCGCCGGATCGTCGTGGCCGCCTGACCGTCCGCTGCGTCGGCGTGTGAAGGTCCCAATCCCTGAGCGTTCCCATCCCGCGGACCGGTGCCCTCCAGCAGCACGTGCGGCATGATGGACCGATGGCTCAGATGGACTGGTCCACGCGTGAGGGCCTGGCGGCGATCGCAGAGCACCTCGGCTCTCACATCGAGGGCTACCGGACTCCTGCCGCCTTCGCCGTCGGCATCACCCCGGCGAGCAGCTCGGCCGAGATCGAGTTCCCGCACATCCAGGTCACGCAGGGCCGACCCAGTGTCGGCGCCGCGGTGCTCGCGACCGTCCTGCAACACAGTCACGGCACCAGCACCTACGACCTGAGCCTGTCCGAGCTGAACGCCGCGATAGAAGCACTCACCCCCGCGACGGCGTGCACCGAGATCCCGCACCCGAACCTGGCCGCCTGGCGCGAGATCAAGGCGGAGGCGGAGTCGAACCCGGCCCGCTCGATGGTCGCGGTCTTCGTCGACGACTTCTCCGACCCCGTCGACTCCAACGCGGACGCCACGCTGCGCGCCCAGCTCCAGGGCCACCGGCCGGTCACCTGATGCTGGACCTCGTCCCCGGCGCGCACAACGACGTCACAGACGTCGAGGGGGTATGCGTCGGTCACCACACCATGACCGCGGACGGAGCGCTCACGGGCGTGACGGTCGTCGTGCCGCCGCCCGGTACCTGCGCCGGGGTCGACGTCCGGGGTGCCGCACCCGGGACCCGGGAGACCGACCTGCTCGACCCGCGCAACGCGGTGGGCACGGTCGACGCCGTCGTCCTCACCGGCGGCAGCGCCTACGGCCTGCGTGCCGCCGGCGGGGTGATGGACACCCTCGAGCAGGAAGGTCGGGGCTGGCCCGTCCCGGGTGGAGTCGTGCCGATCGTGCCCGCTGCGGTGATCTTCGACCTGGGCCGCGGGGACTTCTCGCAGCGGCCCGGTCCCCAGGACGGATCGCTGGCCTACGCCGCGCGCAGCACCGACCCGGTGCCGCTCGGCTCGGTCGGGGCGGGTACCGGCGCGGTCGCCGGTGGGCTGCGCGGGGGAGTCGGGTCGGCCAGTGCGGTGCTTCCCTCGGGAGCGACGGTCGCAGCCCTCGTCGTCGTCAACTCGGCCGGCTCGGTCGTCGACCTCCGCTCAGGGGAGCTGCTCGCAGCGGGTCTCGCCGACACCGCCGACGCCCTCCCGAGAGGCGCGGTGGGGCGGGAGCGGCTCGACGCATACCTGGAGCTGCAGCGGGAGCGGCGAGCCGCGCTGGAGCTCGGGACGGCGACCACGATCGGCGTCGTCGTGACGGACTACGCCCTCAGCAAGGCCCTGTGCGGGCGGCTGGCTGCGATCGGCCACGACGGCCTCGCCCGGGCGATCGACCCCGTGCACACGATGTTCGACGGCGACACCCTCTTCGGCCTGGCGACGGGGGCGAAGGGTGAGCCGACGCCGGCACAGTCCTTCGACCTGTTCGACGCCGCGGCGAGCTGTGTCGCGCGAGCGGTCGCGCGCGCCATCACGGCTGCCGCGCCGGGAGGGCCGGCGCCGACCTACACCGAGATGCTGCTGCGCCCGGGGACCAGCTGATCCGCGGAGCCCTCGCCGAGGTCTCGAACCACATTCTCCAGAGGCCCGATACTCCACAGAGAGGCCGCGGGTCAGGGCTCGGGGAACTCCACCGGCCAGCCTTTTGCCGCCAGCTTGTCCCGCACCCGGATCATGTCCTCCTCGGACGCCTCCTCATGGGTGAGATCGGAGATGGCAGCGGCGATGTCCTCGGGTCCGGCGGGGGAGATCCCCGAGCGGCGCAGGGCACGAGCGACCCGCTTGACCTCGCCCCGGGTGAGTCGTCGGTGCAGCAGCGCCAGAAGGGGCACGTAGTCATGGGCGGGCACGCCCTGCGGGTACCCGTCCCGCAGCCAGGCCACGATCCGACCGAGGTAGCTGCCCTCCTCGGTGCCGTCGTCCTCGTCGGTCGTCGATGTGTCGAAGGACGCGAGCGGCCACCCGCCGACGACGAGCCGGCCGGCCACGCGGCGCATCTCGAGCGCGCTCGGCTCCGGCATTCTGGAAGCGCCCGCGGCCGACCTGGGGTCGATGAGCCCCTCTGCCACGAGCTCGAGCATGGTCGCCATCGTCTGGCGACTCCCGCACTCGCTCTTCAGGACGCTGATCAGGGCGGGCAGGTCCTCGCTCGGCACGCCGGCCGGGTATGCCTCGCGCACCCAGCCGGTCACGGCACCGTGGGTCGCGGTGCGGGAGTCAGGCTCGCCATCCCTCATGCTTGCTCTCCTCCTGCTCTGCTGCTGCTTCTGACTGTCTGTGTCGCCACCGGCTCTGTTGTCACTGTCCTGGGGGCAGAGCCCCTGCTGTCACAGGCTCTGGGGGTGACTGTCTCACCTGTGCGTGTCTCACTTGTCGACGATCGTCGGGAAGGCGGAGTCGAAGCTGACCACCTTGCCGAATCCGGACGCGGCGATGAGGGCGATTCCGAGGGTGACGCCAGCGACGATGACGACGATGAGCAGGGCCGCCACGGTGTTGCCGAGGAGCGTGGTCCGGATCTGCTCCTTCCCCTTGGCATCCACGACGACCGTCGCCCCCGTCATGCGGGCACGCATGGCCAGGGCGTAGATGATGGGCAGTCCCGCGCCGAAGGCCAGGGACGTGTAGAGGACGTTCCACCCGCCGGAGAGGGCCTGGGTGATCGTGTTCATCGGGTGCCTCCAGGGGTGAGGTTCTCCTCGGGAAGGTGCGGCTCGACCGGCGCGTTATCGATCATCTGCTTCAGGACCGCCGCGTCCTTGTCGAGCAGGTCGGTCGGCTCGTCCCACTCTGCGTTGACGTTGTGTGCCCCGACGTGACCCTGGCGACTGCGGACGTACATCCACAGGGAGGCCGCGGTGAGGATCGCGAAGACGACGAGCGCACCCGCTGTGTATCCCAGCGCGTGGCCGAGCCAGAACGTGAGGGCGCCGATGAGAGCGGCGATGGGGAAGGTCGTCGCCCAGGCCGTGACCATGCGGCCGGCGGTGTGCCAGCGCACGTTGGTGCCTCGCCCCAGCCCGCCGCCGAGGACCGATCCGGTCGCGACGTGGGTGGTCGAGAGGGCGAAGCCGAGGTGGCTGGCGGCGAGGATGACCGCTGCCGTGCTGCCATCGCTGGCCATGCCCTGCCGCGGGGTGATGTCGACGAGGCCCTTGCCGAGCGTTCGGATGATGCGCCATCCACCGAGGTAGGTGCCCAGCGCGATGGCCAGGGCGGCCGAGACCTTGACCCAGACCGGGACCGACTCGGTGCTCGTCCAGTGCCCGCTCGCGAGGAGGGCGAGGGTCATCACGCCCATCGTCTTCTGGGCGTCGTTCGTGCCGTGAGCGAGGGAGACCAGTGATGCCCCGCCGATCTGGCCCCACCGGAAGGTGCGCTCGTTGAGCCGGTCCATGACGCTGTTCGTGATCTTGTGGACGACCCAGCAGCCGACGAAGGCGACGATCATCGCGATGACGGGGGAGATGAAGCTCGGCAGCAGGACCTTGCCCACGACGCCGTCGAGCTTGGTGCCGTCGCCGGTCCAGCGCACGCCCGCCAGGCCGAAGGCTGCTGCCGCGGAGCCGGTGAGGCCGCCGAGGAGCGCGTGCGATGACGACGAGGGCAGGCCGAGCAGCCAGGTGAAGAGGTTCCACAGGATGCCGCCGACGAGCCCGCACAGGACGACGAGAAGGAGCTTGTTCCCGTCGTCGACGAGCACTTCTGTCACAGGGGCGCCGTTGTTGCTCTGGATCTTGACCACGGCGTTGGTCACGGTCAGGGCGACCTCGACCGAGAGGAAGGCGCCGACGAGGTTGAGGACGGCCGCGAGGGCGACAGCAGCCTTGGGCTTGAGCGCTCCGGTGGAGATGGAGGCCGCCATGGCATTGGCCGTGTCGTGGAAGCCATTGGTGAAGTCGAAGGCGAGGGCGGTCACGATGACCAGGCCGAGGATGAGGGAACCATCGGTCACCTCACGAGTGTGCACCCTCCTGGGCGCGTTCACCTAAAAGACGTGGTGCGATCTTCGCCGCTCCTCTCGCCTCCTCCGACGCTCGGGCCGAGCCGTCGTTCGGATGCAGGCGTTCCCAGTGGGACAGTGTTTGCACTCTCGGGTGGAGAGTGCCAATAATGGCGTTAGCACTCTCCATGTGAGAGTGACAACTTTGTGATCGGCCGGCGAAGAAGAGGTGCACGCGGCGACGTGAGCCGCGCATACCTCCTCTGGACCGTCGCGGGCGTCTGCCGGTCCATCCCGTCAATACGTGTGGAGGAACCACCCGAATGGCCAAGATCATTGCCTTCGATGAGGAGGCCCGCCGCGGCCTCGAGCGGGGCATGAACACCCTCGCCGACGCCGTCAAGGTCACCCTCGGCCCCAAGGGCCGCAACGTCGTTCTCGAGAAGAAGTGGGGCGCCCCCACGATCACCAACGACGGTGTCTCGATCGCCAAGGAGATCGAGCTCGACGACCCGTACGAGAAGATCGGCGCCGAGCTGGTCAAGGAGGTCGCGAAGAAGACCGACGACATCGCCGGTGACGGCACGACGACCGCCACGGTCCTCGCCCAGGCGATGGTCCGCGAGGGTCTGCGCAACGTCGCGGCCGGTGCCAACCCGATGGCTCTCAAGCGCGGCATCGAGAAGGCGGCCTCCGCTGTCGCCGAGAAGCTGCTCGAGAACGCCAAGGAGATCGAGACCCGCGAGCAGATCGCCGCGACCGCCTCCATCTCCGCGGCCGACACCCAGATCGGCGAGATGATCGCCGAGGCCATGGACAAGGTCGGCAAGGAAGGCGTCATCACCGTCGAGGAGTCCAACACCTTCGGCCTCGAGCTCGAGCTCACCGAGGGTATGCGCTTCGACAAGGGCTACATCAGCCACTACTTCGTCACCGACCCCGAGCGCATGGAGGCGGTCCTCGAGGACGCGTACGTCCTCGTCGTCAACAGCAAGATCTCGCTCATCAAGGACCTGCTGCCGCTGCTCGAGAAGGTCATGCAGTCCGGCAAGCCGCTGCTCATCATCGCCGAGGACGTCGAGGGCGAGGCCCTGTCCACGCTCGTCGTCAACAAGATCCGTGGCACCTTCAAGTCCATCGCGGTCAAGACTCCCGGGTTCGGCGACCGCCGCAAGGCCATGCTCGGTGACATCGCCATCCTCACCGGTGGCCAGGTCATCTCCGAGGAGGTCGGCCTCAAGCTCGAGACCGCGGACCTCGACCTGCTCGGCCGCGCCCGCAAGGTCGTCGTCACCAAGGACGAGACGACCATCGTCGAGGGCGCCGGTGACCCGGACCAGATCGCCGGTCGCGTCAACCAGATTCGCGCCGAGATCGAGAAGTCGGACTCCGACTACGACCGCGAGAAGCTCCAGGAGCGGCTGGCCAAGCTCGCCGGTGGCGTCGCCGTCATCAAGGCCGGTGCCGCGACCGAGGTCGAGCTCAAGGAGCGCAAGCACCGCATCGAGGACGCCGTCCGCAACGCCAAGGCGGCCGTCGAGGAGGGCATCGTCGCCGGTGGTGGCGTGGCCCTCATCCAGGCCGGTAAGGAGGCCCTCGCAGGCCTCGACCTCACCGGTGACGAGGCGACCGGCGCCAACATCGTCAAGGTCGCCATCGAGGCTCCGCTCAAGCAGATCGCGGTCAACGCCGGCCTCGAGGGCGGCGTCGTCGCGGAGAAGGTCAGCCACCTCGAGCCGGGCCACGGCCTCAACGCCGCGACCGGCGAGTACGTCGACCTCATCGCCGCCGGCATCATCGACCCGGCCAAGGTGACCCGCAGCGCGCTGCAGAACGCCGCCTCCATCGCGGCGCTCTTCCTCACCACCGAGGCCGTCATCGCCGACAAGCCCGAGAAGGCTGCCCCGGCCATGCCGGGTGGCGACGACATGGGTGGCATGGGCTTCTGACGAAGAGTGCAGTGATGGTTGGGGGCCGAGGAACGAGGCACC
>JAAYCP010000105.1 GCA_012729695.1 Actinomycetales bacterium
CCGGCACGTGGGAGGTGAAGACGGCACCGGTGATCTGCGCGTGCCCCTCGACCTCACCCTTCTTCTCCGCCGCGCGGACCGCATCGCCCATCGGGTCGTCCTGCTGGGCGGCTGCGACCTCGGCGTCACTCCGCTCGGCGGCCTCGGCGTCGGCGATCCGGTTGCCCTCGATGGACCGTCCGCCGTGGAGCATCATGTCGCGGTACTCCTCCTCGGACATCCCGGTCATCGACCCGGCCATCTGCTGGAAGCTCATGCCGAGCGTGGCGCCCCACTTCGCGAGGAAGTAGATGTTGCCGCCCTCCGCCATCGCCGCGTTGAGGTCGCGGTTGAGCAGCGCCTGCTTCTGGGCATCGGTGAGCGGCCACTCGTCGAGATAGGCCTTCTCGTCCGCGAGGTACCTCTCGCGGTTCTCCTTCTTCATGAAGGACATACAGAACTGGTTGAGGTGGTAGCCCTTCGCGGACTGTTCGGCATCGAAGATCGTTGTCCCCGGAACCTTCTTATAGGTCTTGTCGAGTGCCATGATCTGCTCCAATCCTGTTGGTATTACTCATCCTATGTGCGCGGCTGGGAAGCGTCTTCGGGCCAGTAGAGCCGCGCAGGGTTGTCGACCAGGAGCGCCTGCTGCTCCTGCTGAGTCTGGGCGATGTGCGGGATCCAGTCGACGAGAAGCCCGTCATCGGGCATGTGACTGCGCAGGTTCGGGTGTGGCCAGTCGGTCCCCCACAGCACGCGGTCGCCGAACTCCTGGACGACTCGGCGGGCGAACGGGACGACATCCGGGTATGCGTTCCGCTCACCGTCGAGGGCGGGCGGGCCACTCACGGTGAGCCGCTCCGGACAGGTGACCTTGCACCAGATGTCGTCCTTGGCGCGCATGAGGTCGAGGAAGGCCTCGAACTCCGGGCCCTCAGGGTCCTTCGTCACGTCGGGACGACCCATGTGGTCGACGACGAGCGGCACCGGCAGCCCGAGGAAGAAGTCGGCGAGCTCGGGCAGCTCGGCCGCCTCGAAGTAGATGACGATGTGCCAACCCATCGGGGCAATCTGCTCGGCGACCTGGCGCAGGCCGTCCCTGGGGAGCACGTCGACGAGTCGCTTGACGAAGTTGAAGCGGACTCCGCGGACCCCCGCCTCGTCGAGCTCGTCGAGGTCGGCCTGGGACACGCCGGGCCGGACCGTCGCCACGCCCTTGGCCCGGCCCTCGGAGGCGCGGACGGCATCGACCATCGCGCGGTTGTCGGCTCCGTGGCAGGTGGCCTGGACGATGACGTTGCGGCTGAAGCCGAGGTGGTCGCGCAGCGCGAAGAGCTCGTCCTTGGAGGCATCGCAGGGGGTGTACTTGCGCTCCTGCGCGTAGGGGAACTCGGCGCCGGGGCCGAAGACGTGGCAGTGCGCGTCGACGGCACCCTCAGGCAGGACGAACCGGGGCTTGCTCGGCCCGTCGTACCAGTCGAGCCAGCCCGGCGTCTTCTCGAAGCCGCCGCTCGTCGGCTTGCCTGACGCGCTCGTGCCCACGCTGCCCGTCGCCTCCGTCATCGCGTACCAGAACGTGACAATAGGAACGTTCTGGTACGGCTCTGCCGCATAGTCATCATCGATCCCCCGTACCAGAACGTGACAATAGGAACGTTCTGGTACGGCTCTGCCGCATAGTCATCGCGCTCACGCCTGGCCACCGCCGGCGTCCCGCGCGGACTTGTACGTGAGCCCGGCCTTTGCAAGCGGCTCGCGCATGCCGTAGAGGTCGAGGCCGAGCACGCCCTCCTTGAACTTCGCGCGCTTGCCCTCCTCGTTCTCCTCGCGCTTGCGGGACGCCTCGGCCACCTCGGCGACCCGGTCCCGCGGCACGACGACGACTCCGTCGATGTCCGCCACGACGACGTCTCCGGGGTTGACGAGGGCGTTCGCGCAGACGACCGGGATGTTGACCGAGCCGAGGGTCGCCTTGACGGTGCCCTTGGAGTTGATCGCCCGGCTGAAGACCGGGAAGTCCAGCCGCTCGAGGTCGGCGACATCGCGCACCCCGCCGTCGATGACGAGGCCCCGGCAGCCACGCGACTGGAGCGAGGTGGCGAGCAGCTCACCGAAGAAGCCGTCCTCGGACTCGGTCGTGCAGGCGGCGACGAGCATGTCGCCCGGCTGGACCTGCTCCGCGGCGACGTGCATCATCCAGTTGTCGCCCGGCTGCAGCAGGACGGTGACGGCCGGGGCGCAGATCTTCGCGGTGCGGTAGATCGGGCGCAGGTACGGCCGCATGAGCCCGACTCGTCCCATCGCCTCGTGGATCGTGGCGACGCCGAAGGCGGACAGCGCCTCGACAGCGGCCGGGTCCGGGCGCTCGATGTCGGTATAGACGACGCCGATCTCGTTCTGGTGCATAGGGTCTGGTCTTCCTCCGTCGGGTTCCGCCAGGTGATCAGGTGCGGGCGGTCAGCTCTGGGTGGTCGTCGTCTGCCCGCGGGCAGCCAGCTGCTGCGCAAGGCGCGGGTATGCGCGTAGGGCGTTGTCCGCATACACGGCCTGGCGCTGCTCGTCAGTGAGGTTGGGCGTGGCGTCCACGTAGCGCTTGGTGTCGTCGAAGTAGTGGCCAGTGTTGCTGTCGACGCCACGGACCGCGCCGATCATCTCGCTGGCGAAGAGGATGCTCGTATGCGGGACAACCTGGGTGAGCAGGTCGATCCCCGGCTGGTGGTAGACGCAGGTGTCGACGAAGACGTTGTCCATCAGCCGCTCGACGTGGCCCGGCTTGTCCATCATGTCGGCGAGGCCCCGGAAGCGGCCCCAGTGGTAGGGAGCGGCGCCGCCGCCATGCGGGATGATGAGCTTCAGGTCCGGGAAGTCGGCGAACAGGTCACCCTGGACCAGCTGCATGAAGGCGGTGGTGTCGGCGTTGAGGTAGTGCGCGCCGGTGGTGTGGAAGGCGTCGTTGCACGAGGTGCTGACGTGGACCATCGCCGGGACCTGGAGCTCGCTGAGGACCTCGTAGATCGGGTACCAGGACCGGTCGGTGAGGGGCGGGCTCGTCCAGTGGCCGCCGCTGGGGTCCGGGTTGAGGTTGACGACGACGGCGCCGAGCTCCTCCACCGCGCGCCGGAGCTCGGGCACCGAGGTCTCCGGGGCAGCGCCCGGGGACTGCGGGAGCATCGCCCCCATCGCGAACCGGTCGGGAAAGAGCTGCGCCACCCGCGCGCAGAGGTCGTTGCAGATCCGCGCCCAGGTCGAGGAGACCTCGAGGTCGCCGATGTGGTGGGCCATGAAGCTCGCGCGGGGGCTGAAGACGGTGAGGTCGGTGCCCCGCTCGTTCATCAGCCGGAGCTGGTTGGCCTCGATCGTCTCGCGGACGTCGTCGTCGGTGATGACCAGGTCGGCCGGGTCCGGAACGGGCCCCTCGCCGTTGACGGCCGCGATCTGCCGGTTGCGCCACTCCCCGAGCGCAGGCGGTGCGGTCGTGTAGTGGCCATGGGCATCGATGATCATGCTCCTCAACCTGCCACTGTTCCGTGCCGGAATCTCGCCTGCTTCCGCCCCACGGAAGATATGCGGCGGCTGGGTCGGTTGTCGGGCGTCGCCAGGTACGAGTTGTGGGCGGGCGTGGGGCGGCGTTCTACGGTGATGGCTATGCGTGCGGTGTCCTCGATGGCGACCAAGGCCCTGCTCACGGATCTCCTCGGCGACCCTGCCGTCGTCGGTGAGACCTCGATCGACCTCGAGTCCGGGGGCGGGGTGACGATCGCCGACCAGGTGCGCAGCGGGGAGCCGGTCGATCTCGTCCTGCTCGCCAAAGGGGCACTGGCCCGGCTCGCCGACGAGGGTCACGTGGTACCCGACACCGTCGTCCCGCTCTTCGTCTCCGAGGTCGTGCTCGCCGTGCCCAGCGGCGGGGAGCTGCCGTCGCTGGAGAGCGAGGACGACCTGCGCCAGATCCTGCTGAGCAGCGAGAGGATCGGCTACTCCACCGGGCCGAGCGGCGACGGGCTGCTCCGACTGCTCGAGCAGTGGGGCGTGCGGGACCACCTAGCGGACCGGCTCGTCCAGGCGCCGGCCGGCACCCCGGTGGCGCACCTGCTCGCCGCGGGCGAGATCTCGGTAGGAGTGCAGCAGCGCAGTGAGTTCACCGGCGTCGACGGCGTCACGGTCGTCGGCGCACTGCCGCCGGGGTGCGAGATCGTCACGGTCTTCGGCGGCGCCGTCGCCTCGGTGGCCTCGGACCCCGAAGGTGCGCGACGCATACTCGATGCGTTGGGAGGGCCTGCCGCGGCCGAGGCCGTGCGGCGACACGGCATGGAGCCGGCCCGCTCCGCAGCCTGACGGGCGGCGTACCAGAACGTGACGGGCGGCGTACCAGAACGTGACAATAGGAACGTTCTGGTACGCCACTTGAGGCCCCCACCCGTCTGATCGATCCCGCCCTGACCTGGGCATTGTGGATGACGACCGGGCTGTGCCGTCGAGAACCGACACCATGTCTCGCGTGGGGACCTCACCTGACAACTCGCCCATCCGCCCCGGGACGCATCACCCGTTCACGCGAGACGGAGCCCGCACCATGGGCATATCCGGCCGTCAGATCCGGAGCGGGCAGTACCGCAGGGTGATGCAGGGCGTCTTCATCGACCATCGGATTCCCGACTCGCTGCCCGTCAGGGTGCGCGCCGCGCTGCTCGTCGCACCGCCGGGAGCCACGGTCAGCCATCTGACGGCCGCCTGCCTGTGGACGGCGAACTCGATGCGTTCCGGCTTCGTCCACCTGTCCTACCAGGAGGCGTCACAGTGCAATCGCGACGAGATCCGCGTGCACCGTTTCACCTACCCGCTGCACAAGTCGGCCCGCCACGGAGTCGCCGTCACAAGCCCTGGAATGACGTTCATGCACCTCGCGGTCGTGCTCGATCTCGTTCAGCTGACGGCCTTCGGCGACATGCTCGTCAAGCGCAAGGTCATCTCGCTCGACGAGCTGAGGGGGTATGCGCGGGCCTGGACCCATCACGGCCGTCGCCTTGGCCAGCTCGCGGCTTCGTTCGTCCGTGAGGGCGTCGACTCGAACCCCGAGAGCAACTTGCGGATGCTCCTCGTCCTGGCCGGCCTCCCGGAGCCGGCCATCAACCCCTGGGTGCACGACGTCGACGGGACGCCGAGGTACCGCCTGGATCTCGCCTACCTCGAGATCAAGCTGGCAATCGAGTACGACGGCCGGTGGCACGACGACCCACTCCAGCAGGAGAAGGACCGGGCTCGACGGGAGTGGCTGCGGAGCCAGGGGTGGACCATCATCGTCGTCAAGGCCGAGGGTCTCTACGAGGATCCGGAGCCCACCCTGGACAGGATTGCCAGTGAGCTGCAGGGACGCGGGGTTCCGGTCGCTCCGCGGCAGTACGACTACCAGCGCTACTTCGGCACAGTGCTGCCGACCGAGGATGACCCCTTCTGGGGCTGACCAACTCTGGGGCGCACCATCTTCTGAGGCTGAGCACGTTCGAGGCTCAGGCGGTGACGCCGTACCAGAACGTTCCTATTGTCACGTTCTGGTACGCGGGCACAGAAGCGGCAGGTTTACGGGGGTGTACCAGAACGTTCCTATTGTCACGTTCTTGTACGGTCAGCCGTGGGATGGCCAGCCGGTGTACTGCTCGGCGAGGTAGGTCCGGCCGGCGCGGGTGCTCACGACGTTGTCGAGCTCGCCCTCCTGGCGCCTGACGTCGAACGGTGAGGCACCTGTGGGCGTGTGCAGCATCTGCGTCATCCAGTACGAGAAGTTCTGCGCGCGCCACACCCGGTTGAGTGCAGCCGGCTCGTACTCGTCGAGTGCGGCCTCGCCCGTGGAGCCGAGCGCGCGCTGGAGCACCCCGTCGAGGATCTTCACGTCGTGCAGGGCCAGGTTGAGTCCGCGGGCACCGGTCGGCGGGACGGTATGCGCTGCGTCGCCGGCGAGGACCATCGACCCCCAGCGCATGGGCTGCTGGACGAAGGAGCGGAAGACGAGGACGGACTTCTCCGTGATGGGCCCCTCCTTGAGGGTGAAGCCGTCGCCCCCGGCGACCCGCTGCTGCATGGTCTCCCAGATCCGGCGGTCGCTCCAGTGTTCGACGTTCTCTGTCGGGTCGCACTGGAAGTACATCCGCTGGAGGGTCTCGGTGCGCTGGCTGATGAGGGCGAAGCCGTGCTCGGAGTGGGTGTAGACGAGCTCGGGGGCGCTCATCGGCGCCTGGGTGAGGAAACCGAACCAGGCGAAAGGGTACTCACGGAAGAACTGCTGTCGGTGCTCCTCCGGCACGAGGTGGCGGCACAGGCTGCGCGAGCCGTCGGAGCCGACGACGTAGCGGGCGCGGATCTCGTGCCGGGCGCCGTCGGTGTCGGTGAACTGCACGCGCGGGCTCGAGGTCTCGATGTCGAGGACCCTCGTGTCGCTCACGCCGTAGTGCACCTCTCCCCCGTCGCGGTCCCGGGCCGCAGCGAGATCGATGAACACGTCCGTCTGCGGGTAGAGCCAGACGCTGGCGCCCACGTGCTGACGGAAGTCGATGCGGTGGCTCGCACCGGCGAAGCGGATGTCGACGCCCTCGTGCTCGTAGCCGTCGCGCAGGATCCGGTCCGAGACGCCGAGCTCGACGAGGTCGCGAGCCGCGTCGGACTCGATGATCCCGGCGCGCTGCGTCGTCGAGATCGTCTCCCGGGTGCGCACGTCGATGGCGATCGAGTCGATCCCGGCACGGCTGAGGCGGTGCGCGAGCATGAGGCCGGCCGGGCCTGCACCCACGATCGCGACCTGGGTCTCGCTCACCCGGTCGAGGTCAGCGGAGACGCTGTCGGTCGCGAAGACATCTCTCGGGCTGCCGTCAGTCGATGCTGCACTCGCCCCGCTCGGGCCCTCGGTCATCTCGCCGCCTCCTCGCGCTCGGACCCGGGATCGTCAGATCACGTCCCCGGGTGTCCTGCCAAGCATCCCGCATCCGGCCTGAACCGCACCTAGAGGTCTTCCGTGAGACGGAAGAGGCGGCGTGGTGCGGTCGGAGTTCGCGGGTCAGGCGGGCCGGTCAGGCGGGGTCCGCCTCCAGCCGCTGCTCGGATCCGGCCGTGCCGTCCGCACGGGTCCACTGCACGACGAGCTCGTCGCGGGCGCCGAACCGGACGAGGTGGCGTCCGAGGACGCTCTCCAGCTGATCGACGGTGCCCGGCTCTGCATCGGGGGCAAGGACGATCCGCATCCGCAGTCCGGTCTCCTCGCCGATCAGCTCGGCACTGCCTCGGCCCGCCCCGAAGACCACCGACCCCCGCCCGAGGGTGTCGTCCCACTCGCTCGTGACCTTGCGGCCCAGGTGGCTGGCCAGCTGCTTGCCGTAGCGGCCCGCGCGGGCGGTGGGGACCACACTCTCGGAGGCGACGGCCCCGTCGTGGACGTCGGCGGGCTGGGTGTTCTCGGCATCACTCATGCCGCCGATTGTCCCCCGTCTCCCGCCATGCCTGCTCCACGGTCCGCGCGGACCGCCTGTCTCAGGCCAAGATGGCGGTGAAGCAGGACGTCATCCTGACCGAAGGAGCACGCGATGCAGTTCTACCGCGACGGCTACTACCCCGGTGATCCCCGCGTCCAGCCGGCCGCCGACATCATCGACGGCTCGGAGGTCGACGTCCTCATCGTCGGCACCGGCCCGGCCGGGCTCATCGTCGCTGCCCAGCTCGCCGCGTTCCCGGATATCCGGACGATGGTCGTCGAGCGCCGCGAGGGTCCGATCGATCTCGGCCAGGCCGACGGCATCTCGTGCCGCTCGATGGAGATGTTCGAGGCCTTCGGCATCGCGAGCCGGATCCTCGGGGAG
>JAAYCP010000012.1 GCA_012729695.1 Actinomycetales bacterium
GCCTCCGGGTCCTTGAAGGTGTCCTTGGCGAGGATGAGCATGGTGAGCTCGGCGAGGTAGTCGCCGGTGACGACGTCGAGGCGCGGCGAGCCCTCGAGGAGCTCGCGCAGGGCGGAGAGCCGGTCGCCGTAGAACCCGGAGCAGTTGCCGACGAGGAGCGGCCGGTCAGCGACTCGCGCCATCAGGCCACCTTGGGCGCGCGACCGCCGCCGGCCGGCCCGGCGAAGCACTGGGCGATGTCGAGCCACGTGTCGGCGATCGCGCCGGCGGCCTCGAGGTCGGTGTCGGCGCGGTTGACCCGCTGCGTGACGAGCAGGCAGAAGTCGAGAGCCGGTCCGGTGACGCGCTGCTCGGCGTTCTCAGGTCCGAAGGCCCACACCTCACCGGCCGGAGAGGTGAGCTCGACGCGGACCTCCTCCTCGGGCGCGGCCAGGCCGTTGTTGACGAAGGAGTAGCGCATCGTGCGGACGCCGAGGTGCGCGACGTGCCTGATGCGGTCGGTGGGGGTGTAGTCCTGCCCGAGTGCCGCATACACATCCAGGGCGTGCGCCCAGGTCTCCATGAAGCGGGCGGTGGCCATCGAGACCGCCGACATCGGCGGGCCGAACCACGGGAGCTTCAGTCCCTCGGGGAGCTCGCGCAGCGCGCGGTCGAGGTCGGAGCGTGCGTCGCGCCAGCGCGCGAGCAGCGCCTCGGGGGCCACCGAGCCGACTGCGACGGCGGCGTTGTCGACGATGCCCTCGGGGTCCTCGAGGGCTTCCAGGACGAGGGCGTCCCAACCGGTCTTGTCGCCCTGGGCGGCGATCGAGGCCAGCAGTGCGGCCTCGTCGGTCCAGGCGAGGTGCCCGATGGAGGTGGCGATGTCCCAGCCCTCTGCCGGGGTGGGGAGGCGCCACTGGTCCTCGGTGAGCTCCGCGACGAGACGATCGAGCGCGGCGCCCTCGGCAGCGAGGTCGGTGAGGACGCCGTCGAGGACGTCGGGGGAGGTGCTGGCCATGATTCCTTCAGTGGTTCAGTGAGTGGCTCTGCGAATGGTTCTCAGTTGGTGGTGCTCGCGCCCGCGGTGGCGGGTGAGAGGCGGGGGAGGGTGTCGTCGAGGACCGCTGCCCAGCGGTCGAGGACCCTGGCGCGTCGGCGACGGTCGTCGGTGAGGGTGTTCGCGAGGCCGAGGCCACGGAGGAGGTCGAGCGTGGCCTGGACGAGCTCACGGGCACCGGGTCGGGACTCGTCGGCCTGCAGACCCTCGGCGGTGAGCCGGTGGGTCTCCCGGCCGATCCGGCGCTCGAGGGGAGCGACGGCGGCATCGAGGACCGGGTCGGTGCGGGCCGCGACCCACAGCTCGAGCGCGGCGACGAAGAGGGGCGAGGTGACGTGATCGGCGAGAACCCCGAGGATCTCGCGGGTGCGCCCCGGACCGTGTGGCACCGACGCGAAGGCCGTGCGCAGCTCGGCCAGCCGGATCTCGGTGACGTGCTCGACGGCGCCGATGACGAGGTCGTTCTTGCTCGGGAAGTGGTGCAGCTGGGCCCCGCGGGAGACGCCGGCGTGCTGGCTCACGAGAGTCGTTGTCGTGCCTGCGAATCCGCGCTCGACCAGCACCTCGACGCACGCCTCCAGGAGGCGTTCACGCATGGCGCGTGAGCGCTCCTGCTGCGGTGCCCGGTGCATGAGGAGAGATCCTGCCCCGCCAGAAACAAACAGTCAAGACTGACTTTTTCTTTCTGGACACTCGTCGGGTGCCTCCGCCTGCCGTGACCCGGTACTGCCCGCGTGACCCGGTGCTGCCGGCGTGACCGGCCTACGCACGCGTGCCCGTGCAATTTCGCGGTCAGACGTGTGCAACCCGGTCACTCGGGCACAACCCGGTCATTCGGGCACAGCCGGGAAAGGTCCGGGACGCGCCCGGGAACAGCCTCCGTGGGAGAATCGGCAGCGTTGCCCGCGGACACGGTGTCCGCCCGCCTCACCTTCGGAAGGCTCGATCGTGGACTCCCTCTGGGTCAATCTCGCCTTCGTGCTGCTCTTCATCTTCATCGGGGGGCTCTTCGCCGCCTCCGAGATCGCCCTGGTGTCGCTGCGGGAGAGCCAGATCAGGGCACTGCAGGACCGCGGCAAGGCCGGCGAGGCGGTCGCCCGACTCACGCAGGACGCGAACCGCTACCTGTCGGCTGTGCAGATCGGTGTCACGCTCGCGGGCTTCTTCTCGGCGTCGTACGGCGCCGCGCAGATCGCACCGCAGATCGCCGAGTGGATCGCTGCGGCCGGGCTGGCCGCCGACACCGCATACGTCATCGCGTTCGTGACGACGACGCTCGCCATCGCCTACCTCTCGCTCGTCCTCGGCGAGCTCGTCCCCAAGCGGCTGGCGATGATGGCCGCCGAGCGGATGGCGCTCCTGGTGGCGCGCCCGCTCGACCTGCTCGCCACGCTCCTGCGGCCGGTCATCTGGCTGCTCTCGGTCTCCACGAACGGTGTGGTCCGACTGCTCGGTCGCGACCCAGAGGCGCAGCGTGAGGACATCGGTCCTGAGGAGCTGCGCACGCTCGTGGCCGAGCACGAGTCGCTCACCGACAAGGAGCGCGACATGGTCGTCGGGATGCTCTCCGTCGGGGAGCGGACCGTCGACGAGGTGATGACCCCTCGCACCGAGGTGGACTTCATCGACGAGACGATGCCGATCGAGGAGGCTCGCGTCTACGTCACCGAGCGGGAGCACTCGCGCTACCCAGTCATCGACGGGGACGCCGACCACGTCCTGGGCTTCCTGCACGTCCGCGACCTGCTGACCCCTCCGAAGTCGGCGAAGGTCGCCGGGGACCTCGTGCGACCGGTCCCGTTCTTCCCCGGCAGCAAGGCGGTCCTCTCGGCACTGACCGAGATGCAGGGTGAGAACCACCACCTCGCGATCGTCGTGGACGAGTACGGCGGCACCGACGGCATCGTGACGATCGAGGACGTCCTCGAGGAGTTCGTCGGACAGATCAGGGACGAGTACGACCTGAAGGAGATCGCGACCGTCTCCGCGATGGAGGAGGGGGAGCTCCCCGGCCTCCTCAGCCGCGCCGATGTGCACAAGGTCCTCGGTGCAGAGCTGCCGGAGGGCGACTTCGACACCCTCGGCGGCTTCGTCGTCGCCCGGCTCGGGCGGCTGGCCGCCGTGGGTGACGCGGTCGAGTGGGGGGACCGCGTCCTGCAGGTCGTCGCGCTCGACGGGCGCCGCGTCGATCGCGTCCGGGTGACGCGCGCGGCCGATCCGGCCTCCCCGGCGGTCAGCAGCCCGGAATCCCCCTGATCTGCCAGCCGGCCTCGGTGAGCCGGGGCAGCAGCTCGGTGAGTGCCTCCACCGTCTGGCTCCGGTCACCGCCCCCGTCGTGCATCAGGACCACGGCGCCGCTCCGCGCCTGGCTGAGCACCGCGCTGGCGATCTCCTGCGCGCTGCGGTGGTCCCAGTCGCGGGTGTCGATGTCCCACAGCTGCTCGGTGAGGCCGAGGTCGGTGAAGACCTCCTGCACTGAGGCGTTCGTCACGCCCATCGGTGGGCGGACACACCTGGCGAGGCCGATGACGTCGTGGGTGCGGGTCAGCTGCTCGCGCACGTCCTCGCTCGAGAGCGTGGTCAGATCGGGATGGCTCCACGTGTGGTTGCCGACGCTGTGCCCGCGCTCGCGCACCTGATCGACCAGATCCGGAGCCCTGGCGGCCTCCTGGCCGATCTGGAAGAAGGTCGCGGTGGCGTGGTAGGTGCCGAGCAGGTCCAGGACCCGTGGCGTCCAGGTCGGGCTGGGTCCGTCGTCGAAGCTGAAGTAGAGGACATCCCCGGGCTCGGGCACCGGCACAACCAGCTCAGCCACCGCGCGGCGTCACCGGCTCGATGGGGAGCCCCTGCTCCTTCCAGGCGGTGAATCCGCCCTCGAGGTGGGAGACGTCCTCGCGCCCCATGTCGACCAGCGCGGCCGCGGCCAGGGCGGAGCGCCACGCGCCGCCGCAGTACAGGATGAGCGCCCGCCCGTCGTCGAGCGCCGGCTTGTAGTACGGACTCTCCGGATCGACCCAGAACTCGAGCATCCCGCGTGGAGCCCGGTATGCGCCGGGCAGTGTTCCTTCCAGCTCCCACTCGCGGGGGTCGCGGATGTCGACGACGAGGTAGCCGGGATCGTCGAGCAGGTCCACCACCTGCTGCGCGGTGAGCGTCGTGATCCGGGCGCTCGCCTCCTCGACGAGGGCCTTGACGTTCTTCTTCAGAGGCTGGCCTGGGGTGCGCGATGACATGGGCCTGACGCTACCCCTGCGAGTGCCTCACGGCACCTGCACTGGTGTCCGGGTGCAGGGCGAAGAACACCGACCAGGCCTGCGCCTCCGGATCGCGGGGACGGCTGGCGAAGTCGTCGAGCAGCTCCTGGACCCGGTCGCGGAACTCCTCCAGCTCCTCCGGCGGGAGGCGCACCGAGAACCGGCTGAGCGCGACCTCCTGCGGTGGGGCCTGCTGGACCTCGGTGACGAAGGCGTCGAGCATCGCGCTGCTCCCGGCGGGGACCTGGGTGAACCAGGACTTGCCGGTCGCGCGGTAGGGGATCTCGCGGGCACCCCGCCGACCGCGGCGCGGCTCCAGGGGTTCGAGGTATGCGGTGTCCACCAGGGTGCGCACGTGGTGCAGGACGGTAGCCGGGTGCATACCCAGCGCCTCGGCGATCTCGCGGTTGGTGAGCTCTGCGTCGATGCACATGCGCAGGATGCGTAGTCGCAGACCCGAGGCGAGGGCCTTGGCCTCGGCGTCGGTCGCGGGTCGCCGCTCGGTCATCCCGGAGCGCTGGGTGACCGGAGGAGTATCGGAAGCGGACGCCATGGCCTGATCATAGCGACTGATTGACTTTTCCCAATCAGTAACTACGATCGGTGCGTGGCCTCAGTCGAATCCCCGGGACGGCGCACGACCCTCTTCCGGCACCGTGACTTCCGCTTCCTGTGGATGGGGGACACGGTCTCCGTCTTCGGGATGCAGTTCGTCGGCTTCGCACTCCCTCTCGTCGCCATCAAGGTCCTCCACGCCGACGAGCTCCAGATGGGGATCCTCGCCGCGCTCGAGACGCTGGCCTTCCTTCTCATCGGGCTCCCGGCCGGGGCCTGGGTGGACCGCTGGCGCAAGAAGCGGGTGATCGTCCTCGGCGACCTGAGCCGGGCCACCCTTCTGCTGACGATTCCGCTCGCCTTCCTCGCAGGCGTGCTGTCGATGTGGATGCTCTACGTCGTCGCCTTCGCGGTCGGCTGTATCACCGTCTTCTTCGACGTCGCGAACCAGTCCTACCTGCCCGAGATCGTCGAGGGTGAGCAGATCTCCGAGGGCAACTCCAAGCTGCAGGCCAGTCAGCAGACGGCGTTCGTCGCCGGCCCGGCAGCGGCCTCGGCGCTGGTCCGGCTCATCGGCGGACCGTTCACCATCGCGGTGACCGCGGCCTGCATGGCGTTGTCCTCGCTGTTCGTGAGCAGGATCCGGCACGTGGAGGAGCGCCCGTCGGCCGTGGACCGCCCCCCGCTGCTGGTGCAGATCCGCGAGGGGCTCTCCTTCGTCCTCGGACACGACCTGCTGCGCCGCATCGTGATGTGCACCGGCATCGGCAACTTCGCGAACTCGGCCGCGAGCGCGCTCTACTTCCTCTACGCCCTGCGGGTCCTCGGCCTCACCGAGGTGAGCCTCGGTGTCCTGATGTCGGTCGCCGGTGTCGGCGGCCTGGTGGGCGCTGTGGGCGCCGACCGCTTCGCCCGGACCGTCGGCGAGGGGCGTGCCATCCCGGTGGCGGGCTTGGCCATCGCGTTGACCTCCTTCGCGTGGCCGCTGGCGTCGATGCTTCCCCCGCTGCCGGTTCTCTTCATCGGTGGCTTCATTCTCAGCTGGGCCGTGGTGACCTACAACGTCGTCCAGGTGAGCTTCCGCCAGCGACTCTGCCCCAAGCCGCTGCTCGGTCGGATGAACGCCTCGATCCGGTTCCTCGTCTGGGGGCCGATGCCGATCGGTGCCTTCATCGGTGGCTTCCTCGGCCGCGAGCTCGGCATCCTGCCGACCCTCTGGCTGATGTGCGGGGTCGCACTACTCGCCAGTGTCCCCGTCGTCTTCTCGCCGCTCATCCGGATGCGTGAGCTGCCCACGCACCTCGACGCGCTCAGCGGATCGATGGAGGAGGAGAGCGTGGATGAGGCGCGCCCGGAGCGGTCCTAGGGGCCGGTGACCACGGCATACTCCGGCGTATGAGCGACTCACCTCAGCAGGACGTCCGGGTCGAGCGCGACGGCGCGGTGATGATCGTCGTGCTGGCGCGGCCGGACCGGCGCAATGCCGTCGACGGACCGATGGCGGCCCAGCTGGCCCGCGCGTTCCGGGAGTTCGAGGAGTCCGACGCGTCCGTGGCCGTACTCGCCGGCGACGGGTCGGCGTTCTGCGCGGGCGCCGACCTCAAGGCGGTCGGCACCGAGCGCTCGCACCGCGTCAGCCCAGACGGCGACGGGCCGATGGGCCCGACCCGCATGCGTCTCACCAAGCCGGTCATCGCCGCGATCCACGGGTATGCGGTGGCCGGGGGCCTCGAGCTCGCGCTCTGGTGCGACCTGCGGGTGGCCGACGAGAGCGCGGTCCTCGGGGTGTTCTGCCGGAGGTGGGGTGTCCCGCTCATCGACGGTGGGACGGTGCGGCTCCCGCGGCTCATCGGCCACAGCCGGGCGATGGACCTCATCCTCACGGGCCGGCCGGTCGGCGCGCAGGAGGCACTGTCCTTCGGCCTCGTGAACCGGGTCGTCCCCACCGGTCAGGCGCGGGCGGCCGCCGTCGAGCTCGCCCACGAGATCGCCCGGATGCCACAGCAGTGTCTGCGCGGCGACCGGGAGTCCGCGATTGCGCAGTGGGGCGAGAACGAGGCCGCCGCGATGGAGCGTGAGCTCCGGCTCGGGACGACCTCACTCGCCGCCGACGGGCTGGCGGGTGCGGGCCGCTTCGCCGAGGGCCGGGGCCGGTCGGGCTCCTTCGACGACATCTGACTCCGACACGAGGTCGGCGTCGGGGTTCTCGGCACCGAACTGGCGGAGCATCGCCCGCACTGCCCCGGCGACCTCGCTCGTCGAGGCGCCCGCCGTCGCCACCAGGGCGGCGAGGCTGCGGTGGAGCGCTTCGGTGTCGTCCCCGATGAGGTCCCGGTAGTGGTCGTCGAGGAGGTACTCATGCGCCCCGCCGGCGGTGCGGCTGGCGCTCCAGGCCATCCGGTCGAGGAAGATCTCGAGCCTCCGTGCGGCCAGGTTCAGGTCTCCGTCGTCGGAGCGGAACGCGATGTGCCGGAACGCCGCATCCAGCGCCTTGCTCTCGTCCGCGAGCGAGTCCAGCCCGAGGGCCGTCCCGACCGGCGAGTCAGTCCCCGTCGACTTCCGGTAGATCCTGTCGACCTCCTCGGCGAGCTTGAGGTACGCACCATCGGAGAGGCTGAACCCGACGAAGAGCAGGTGGCTCGTCATGAGCAGGCCCTGCACGAGGCCGTAGAGCGGACGGCCGTCGATCTCGTGACGCTGGTACTGCGAGGTCGTGAGCACCATGCTGCCCGGCAGGTCGACGCTGCCGTGCAGCTTGAGCAGCCACGGAGAGCAGGAGCGGGCCCACTGCCGGGTCATCACGCGCAGGTCCTCACCCCACACCGGCGCCATGGCGAGCTCCAGGGCGGTGTCGAAGTTCGTGGTCACCGTCTGCCTGACCCGCAGATCGGCCAGCAGGGCGTGGCTGAGGGCGCAGTGGTTGGTGGCCAGGGCAGCGGCGATGATCTCATCGGCCCGGTCGCCGAGAACCTTGTGGGCCACCTCCGCGCCGGCCTTGAGGGTCGCCTCGTCGGAGTCGCCCGGCAGTGAGCCCAGCCCGGCCTCCTGCATGAGTCGGTTGACGAGCGGCGCCCAGCCGGGCAGGCCGAGGGGGATGCTCGCCCCGGCACCGACGAAGACCGAGAGCTCTCCGCGCCCGGCCAGGGCGCCGAGCGCGTCCGCCTGCTCCCGCTTCCCAGGACTCAGGTCGGGTGGCGAACTGCGCAGGGCCTGGACCGCTGCGTAGTCGCGTCGGTCCGTCGTCATGAGTGCGATGTCGACGCCTAGCTCGCGCGCGGCTGTCACCAGTGCCGGCACGAGGGCCTTGACGACGGCGCCGCGACGCTGCGCGAATGTGCCGAACCCGGTGCCGGGGATGGGCATCCCGATGAGCGGGACCACCCGGCCGGCGTGGGGGTCGTCCCTCACCGTGGAGGCGAGGACCTCCAGCTGACGGCGGACGGCGGCGAGAAGAGCCTCGATGTCATCGCCGGGGGAGACCGTGTCGACGAGCTCGGCCCCGGTCGACCAGCCGAACGCCCGGTGCCAGTGCCGGCTCACGGCCCGGTCGGCGTCGCACGGGATGAGGAGGCCGTCGCACGACAGCCTCGTGAGATCGCCGTGGGCCACGAAGAGGTGGCCGGGGACTGTGCTCATGAGATGTCCTGACCTTGCTCCGGCCCGGGACCCGGGCTCCGCACACCGTCACGATACGCCCGGGTCCTCGGGGGGTAGAGGCAGTTGAGGTCTCCCTTCCGACCGGGAATACCCACGCGGGGAACAAGGTTGAGTCGTGCAGACGCAAGTTTGACGCGGCGAAGTTGCGGTGCAACCCGCCCAGGACTAACTTGAGTGCAGCCAACTCAACTTCACAAGGAGACCAGGACCATGGCACGTGCAGTCGGTATCGACCTCGGCACCACCAACTCGGCAGTAGCC
>JAAYCP010000106.1 GCA_012729695.1 Actinomycetales bacterium
GCCCCACGGAGCAACCGTCGCCCCACGGAGCAACCGTCGCTCCACGGAGCAACGGTCGCCCCACGGAGCAAGGGTCGAGCGACGGGGCAGGAGTCCGGTCGCGCTGAGGGAGGCTGGATCCCCGGATAGCCTGAACAGATGTCGGAGGCTGCAGGACTGACGGTGGCGGTGACGGGCCCGACGGGGACGTTCGGGCTCGCTCTGATGCCGCTGCTCGAGACCGATGACCGGATCGAGCAGGTCATCGGTATCGCGCGCCGGCCGTTCGACCCTGCGGACCGGGGTTGGACGAAGCTGGACTACCGCCGCGGCGATGTCCGGGACGTCGATGCGCTACGCCGCGCGTTCGAGGGTGCGGATGTCGTCGTGCACCTCGCGTTCCTCATCCTCGCCGGGGCCCGCGACACCACCCACGCGATCAACGTCGAGGGCACGCTCAACGCGTTCCGGGCCGCCGTCGACGTGGGGGCCAAGCGATTCGTCTACGCCTCGTCCGTCGCGGCCTACGGCTTCCATGACGACAACCCGACCCCGATCCCCGAGGACTGGGCCACCCGACCGGCCCGGCGGCTCACCTACGCCCAGGACAAGGCCGAGCTGGAGCAGCTGCTGCGGGCCGAGGCAGCCGACCACCCCGAGATCGAGCTCTATCTGCTCCGCCCGCCGATCGTGCTCGGGCCGGACGCCGTGGGAGCGAAAGTCGCCATCCCGCCGCTCCTCGAGCCGGTCGCCCGGGGCGCCGGGGCACTCGTCCGGCACCTGCCCGGCCTGCCGACCCTGATGCCCGACCTGCCCCTTCAGCTCATCCACCAGGACGACGTCGCCGAGGCACTGCGGCTGTGCATCGTGGGTGCCGGGCCTCCCGGGGCCTACAACATCGCGGCCGACGACGTCGTCACGCTGGCCGGGATCGCGCGTGAGCTCGGACTGCGCCCGCTCACGCTCCCCACGCGACCCGTCGCGGCAATGGCACGGCAGGTCAGCCGGCTCCCCGCCCTCCCCAGGCTGGCACAGTGGGTCGAGGTCCTCACACACCCGGCGATCATGGACACGACGAAGGCCCGCACCGAGCTGGGCTGGCGGCCGCGCTCCTCCGCCATCGAATCGATCCGGGCCACGCTCGAGGACCCGACATGAGCAACGAGCGCGATCCCCGCCAGGTGGGGGCCGAAGAGTCTCGTGCCACTCCACCCCGCAGCCGCCCCACCGCACCTGTCTACGAGACACCCGCGGACCGGGCCATCCGTGAAGCGATGGAGCGTGGCGAGTTCGACGACCTGCCCGGCAGTGGCAAGCCCCTGCCGCCGCTCGGAGACCCGAACGACCCCCTGTGGTGGGTCCGCGGACTCGCCGACCGTGAGCAGCTCGACTTCACCGGTGCGCTCCCACCGGCGATTGCTCTGCGCAAGGAGGCGGCCGGCTTCCCCGAGTCGCTGCTGGACCTGCGCTCGGAGGAGAGCGTCCGCACGGTGCTCGAGGACTTCAACACACGCGTGCGGCGCGATCGACTCCGCCTCCCGGAGCCAGGACTGCCGCAGGTCCTCGCCCCGACCGTCGACGTGGAGGCGCTCGTGGCGAAGTGGCGCGACCTGAAGGCAGCCGAGGCGAGCCGCCCCGAAGCCGAGGAGAGCGAGACCACCCAGCCAGGGCATACCCCCTCGGCGGGAGCCAGCCGGCGCCGGTGGTGGCGTCCCTGGCGCTCCCGGCGACCCTGAGTGCGAGGCGCGTCACATCCGGAGGGCCTGCCCGCCTGACGCCGGCGGGCCACACTGTACAAGTGACCAGCGCATACCCCTTCCTGCTCGAACCGCTCGACCTCGGCTTCACGACGTTGCGCAACCGCGTCGTCATGGGCTCGATGCACACCGGCATGGAGGACCGGCCCAAGTACTTCGGTGAGCTCGCGGCGTTCTACGGCGCGCGCGCCAAGGGAGGCGTGGCGCTCATCATCACCGGCGGGTTCGCGCCGACGATCGAGGGCACGCTCTACCCCCTGGCATCGAAGCTGACCTCGAAGCACGAGGTGGCCCGGCACCGGCAGGTGACCGACGCGGTCCACCGTGAGGGCGGCAAGATCGCGCTGCAGATCCTCCACGCCGGACGCTACGCCTACCAGCCGTGGTCGGTGTCCGCCTCGGCGATCAAGTCGCCGATCACCCCCTTCAAGCCCCGGGCGCTGTCGCAGAAGGGGATCCGGCGGACGATCGCAGGGTTCGCGAACACGGCCCGGCTGGCCAGGGAGGCCGGCTACGACGGCGTCGAGATCATGGGCTCCGAGGGCTACCTCATCAACCAGTTCCTGGCGCCCCGGACGAACAAGCGGACCGATGAGTGGGGCGGTTCTCCCGAGAACCGGCGGCGTCTGGCCGTCGAGGTCGTGCGCGCCGTCCGCGAGGCCGTGGGGCACGACTTCATCATCGTCTACCGCATCTCCGTGCTCGACCTCGTCGAGGAGGGTCAGACCTGGGACGAGGTCATCGACCTGGCGCGCGAGGTCGAGGCCGCCGGAGCGACCATGCTCAACCTCGGCATCGGCTGGCACGAGGCCCGCGTCCCGACGATCGTCACCTCGGTGCCGCGGGCCGCGTTCGCCGCCTTCGCCGGCCGGCTCAAGAAGGACACCTCGCTGCCCGTCATCGCGACGAACCGCATCAACATGCCGGAGATCGCCGAGGGCATCCTCGCCCGCGGCGACGGTGATCTGGTCTCGATGGCCCGTCCGCTGCTCGCCGACCCGGACTGGGTGGTCAAGGCGGAGCGCGACGCCGACGACGAGATCAACACCTGCATCGCCTGCAACCAGGCCTGCCTCGACCACACGTTCACCCGTGCCCGCGCGACCTGCCTCGTCAACCCCCGCGCCGGGTACGAGACCCAGCTCGTCCTCACCCCGGTGAGCCGCCCGAAGCGGGTCGCCGTCATCGGCGCCGGACCGGCCGGCCTCGCCTGCGCGACCTCGCTCGCCGAGCGCGGCCACGTCGTCGAGCTCTTCGAGGCCGGCGACTCGATCGGCGGTCAGTTCGCGATCGCCCAGCGCATCCCCGGCAAGGAGGAGTTCGCCGAGACCATCCGCTACTACTCCACCCTCCTCGACAGGCTCGGGGTGCGCGTCAACCTCTCCACGTATGCGACGGCTGAGTCCATCTCCGGCGGCGGCTTCGACGAGGTGGTCGTGGCGACGGGCGTCGAGCCGCGCATCCCCCAGATCGAGGGCATCGACCACCCCAGCGTGATCACCTACGCCGACCTCGTCCTCGGCCGGCGACGGGCAGGCGACCGGGTGGCCGTCGTGGGGGCCGGGGGCATCGGTGTCGACGTCAGCGAGTTCCTGACCCACCTCGACAGCCCGACCCTCGACCTGGAGGCGTGGCAGCAGGAGTGGGGCGTCGGTGACCCAGCCGAGACACGGGGCGGGCTCAACGACCCGAAGCCGGAGCCGTCACCGCGTGAGGTCTACCTCATCCAGCGCAAGACCTCCTCGATCGGTCGGGGGCTCGGGAAGACCACGGGCTGGGTCCACCGCGCAGCCCTCCGCGCCAAGGGGGTCCACCTCGTCACCGGCGCCACCTACGACCGGATCGACGACGACGGCCTGCACCTGACCGTGACGACCATGCGCCGTGGGACACCGCAGGGGGTCCAGAAGGTGACGTCCCGTCTGCCGGGCCTCGTGCGCCAGGTGCTCCCTGCCTCGCTCACCAAGGTGCCGCAGGAGGTGGCGAAGGTCGAGCAGGTCACGCTGCGGGTCGACACGGTGGTGCTCTGCGCCGGCCAGGAGTCGGTCCGGGGGCTGGCGGACGACCTGGGTGCGCGAGGCATACGGACTCATGTCATCGGTGGGGCGGACGTCGCCGCGGAGCTCGACGCCAAGCGCGCCATCCGGCAGGGAACGGAGCTCGCCGCCCGGCTCTGAGCGGATCGCTCTTCACCCTCGTGGCGTGACCCGGACACCGCTGTGACACAGTGAGGTCATGGCAGCGACGCTGACCTTCCTCGGGGCCGCCGGCACTGTGACCGGATCGAAGTACCTGCTCACCGTCGACGAGCGACGCATCCTCGTCGACGCGGGCATGTTCCAGGGGGAGAAGGCGTTGCGTCGGCTCAACTGGGAGGACTTCCCGGTGCCGCCGGACACCATCACCGACATCCTCATCACGCATGCGCACCTCGACCATGTCGGCTACCTGCCGCTCTTGGTCAAGCAGGGCTTCCACGGGCCGATCTGGTGCACCGAGCACACCCGCGACCTCGCCTTCATCGTGCTGCGCGACGCCGGCTACCTCCAGGAGCGCGACGCGGAGGAGGCCAGGCTCGGCGGCTGGTCCAAGCACGCGTATCCGGAGCCGCTCTACGACTCCGAGGACGTCGAGCGCACTCTGCCGCTGCTCACTCCCGTCGACTGGGACCGTGACCTCATCCTGGGCGACGGCATCACCGCGAGGTGGACGCGGGCCGGACACATCCTCGGCAGCGCCTCGATCCGGGTCGAGACGCCGCACGGATCCGTCCTGTTCTCAGGCGATCTCGGCCGCAAGGAGCACCCGGTCCTGAAGCCGCGGGAGATCCCGGACGGGGCCGACGTGGTGCTCGTGGAGTCCACCTACGGCGACCGGGAGCACTTCGAGCCGGTCAACCTGCCGCACGAGCCGCTCGCCGACGTGATCCGCCGGACGATCAACCGGGGTGGGTCGGTGCTCATCCCCGCCTTCGCCGTCGACCGCACCGAGATCGTCCTCAAGGAGCTCTCGCAGATGCGCACCGACGGCCGCATCCCGCGGACCCCCGTCTACGTCAACTCACCGATGGCTGCCGCGGCGCTCGACGTCTACAAGGCCGGCGCCGCGGAGATGAAGGACGGGCTCGACCTCTCCGACGTCATGGCCGACCTGCGCGAGGTGCGCACCTCGGACGAGTCCCGGGAGCTGACCGAGGGCGGGCACGGACCGAGCATCATCATCAGCTCCTCCGGCATGGCGACCGGCGGACGCGTCCTGCACCACCTCGAACGCATGCTGCCCGACCCGCGCAATGCGATCGTGCTCACCGGCTACCAGGCCGCGGGCACCCGCGGTCGCGCGCTGCTCGAGGGCGCCACCCGGCTGAAGATGCACGGCCGCTACGTCGGAGTGAAGGCGGAGATCGTCTACGACGAGGAGTTCTCCGTCCACGCGGATGCCTCCGAGCTGCTCGACTGGGTGGCTGCGCTCGATCCCGCTCCGGGGATCGTGTACTGCACCCACGGTGAGCCCGAGCCCGCTGCCGCCCTCGCCCGGCGCATCACCGACCGGCTCGGTCTCGTCGCCGTCGTGCCGAGACAGGGCGAGGTGGTCGTGGTGGAGCCCGCGCCGGCCGGGGTGGATGCACGTGCCGAGCCGGCCGGGGTGGACGGCCAGCCGCAGGCCGAGCTCACCGGCGCCCACCCTGCGGCGCTGACGGGAGCCGCGGTGCCGACTCGCGTGGACGCCGCGGTGACGCTCGACGGGGTGCCTCTGCACGACGCGCACGTCGAGGCGGACCTGAGACCCCGCCAGGAGGCCGACGGGACGGTCGTGCTCGAGGGCAGCCTCTCGATCCGGCTGCGTCGTGAGCACGTTGCGAGGCCCGAGGCATGAGCCGATCGACGACCTCCACCCCGGGCACACCCGCCTAGACTGAGCGCGATGAGCAGCCTCACGACCAGCTCCCCGGATCCGGGCGCTTCCTACTCCGTCGAGGTCGACCTAGACGCGATCGCCGCCAACGTTGCGGCGCTGCGCACGAGGGTCGGTCCGGCGCAGGTGATGGCTGTGGTCAAGGCCGATGCCTACGGTCACGGAGTGGTCCCGGCCGCCAGGGCGGCGCTGCGCGGCGGGGCCGCCGCACTGGGGATCGCGCAGCTCACCGAGGCCATCGCCGCCCGCGACGCGGGCATCGACGCAACCCTGCTCACCTGGCTGTATGCGCCGGGCGCCGACGTCGCGGGAGCTCTCGACCGCGGGATCGAGGTGACGGTCAGCAGTCTCTGGCAACTCCAGGCCGTCGAGCACGCAGCGCGTGCGTCCGGCCGGACTGCCCGCATTCACCTCAAGGTCGACACCGGGCTGGCCCGGGGCGGTGCGCTCCTGGACGGAGGGGAGAGCGCGTGGCACGAGCTCGTCGCCGCCGTTGCCCCGCTCGCGGCAGAGGGGGTCGTCGAGGTGCGCGGGACCTGGACGCACTTCGTCTATGCGGACGCGCCCGACCACGCCACGGTCCGCAGTCAGCAGCAGGTCTTCCACGAGGCGGTCGCCATCGCCGAGCGTGGCGGCCTGAACCCTGGCGTGCGGCACATCGCCAACTCGGCGGCCACCCTCACCAATCCCTCGGCCTACCTCGACATGGTCCGTCCGGGGCTGGCCGTCTACGGACTGTCGCCGGTGCCCGACCTCGGCAGGCCCGAGGACTTCGGCCTGCGCGAGGCCATGCGGGTCACCGCCCGCCTCGCCCTCGTCAAGCGGGTCAAGGAGGGGCAGGGCGTCTCCTACGGCCACACGTGGCACGCGCCCAGGGACACGGTCGTCGGGCTCATCCCGATGGGCTACGCCGACGGGATCCCCCGTGCCGGAGGGAATCTGGGACCTGTGCAGGTCGGGCGAGCACCGCATACCACCATCGCGGGGAGGGTCTGCATGGACCAGATGGTGATCGACCTCGGCCCGGACTTCGCCGGCTCCGCCGGCGACGAGGTGACCATCATCGGCCGGGGTGCCGACGGGGAGCCGACCGCCCAGGACTGGGCCGAGGCGGTGGGCACGATCAACTACGAGATCGTCACGCGGATGGCGCCGCGAGTCCCCAGACGTTACGTCGGGGCGGGGGCGGGCACGGATGGGCAGCCGCCGATCGATGGTCGCGCGCAGCGGGCCGACGAACGTGCTGGGGAAGGGGTGCGATGAGCCGGAAGAAGCAGATCGCCGCGGCCGGCGCGGGGGTAGCCCTCGTCGCTGCGGGTGCGGGCGCGGCCGAGGCGCTGCGCCGCCACCGCGATGAGCGGGTCGAGGTGCCGGGGAAGACGCTCACCGGCAGCCTCGAGTGGACGCCGACGACCGAGACGGCGGTGCGCACCGAGGACGGCGTCACCCTCCACGTGGAGATCGATGAGCCGAGCACGCCCCGGGCCGGTGCGCCGACGGTCGTCCTCCTTCACGGCTTCACCATCTCGCGGCGGGCCTGGGTATTCCAGCGTCGGGCGCTGACCCAGGCCGGCTACCGGGTACTCACCTACGACCACCGCGGCCACGGCCGGTCGGGGTCGGGCGACGCGGAGCACGCGACGATCGCTCAGCTCGGCCGGGACCTGCGCCGCGTGATCGACCAGATCGCCCCCGAGGGTCCGCTCGTCCTCGTCGGACACTCGATGGGTGGGATGACGATGATGGCCTTCGGCGAGACGTCGGCCGACCTCATCGGCACCCGGGTCGTGGGCGCCGTCTTCATGGCCACGAGCGCGGGCGGCGAGGGGCAGCTCATCTCCCTCGGCTACGGCGCGATGGTCGGCCGGCTCATCGCGAACTACGGTCCAGGTGCTCTGGGTCGGCTCAGCCGCCAGGAGCGGTTCCTGCGCTCACTGCGCAGGTTCGGCCGCGACGTGGAGGACTACTTCGTCTACCACTACTCGTTCTCGTCCCGGATCTCCAGGACTCTGCTCCGCTACACCGGGGACCTCGCCTTCGAGACCCCTTTCGCGACGCTCTCCGGGTTCATCAGCACCTTCAACGACCACGACCGCCGGGGTTCGCTCAAGGTCTGGGGCGCCGTGCCGACGCTCGTCATCACCGCTGCGGACGACCGTCTCACCCCTGCCGACCACGGTGCGGTCATCGCGAGGTCCATCCCTGGCGCGGAGAGCGTGATCGTCCGCAGCTCCGGCCACATGGTCATGCTCGAGCATGCGGACTTCATCAACGAGGAACTCCTCGAGTTCCTCGACAAGGTCGCCGAGTGACGGTCAGTCCGCCGCTGGTCGACGCCGACGCGACCCGCGCCTGGGGTCGACGACTCGGACGTATGCTCCGCGCCGGCGACCTCGTCATCCTCACCGGGGGTCTCGGGGCAGGGAAAACGACGCTCACGCAGGGGATCGCCGAGGGTCTCGGTGTCCGAGGTCCCATCACCTCACCGACGTTCGTCATCTCACGGGTACACCCGTCCGTGTCGGGTGGGCCCGTCCTCGTCCACGTCGACGCCTATCGGCTCGGCGGCCTCGCCGAGCTGGACGACCTCGACCTCGACGCCGACCTCGATCGGGCAGTCACTGTCGTCGAGTGGGGGCACGGCCTGGCTGAGGACCTGGCGAGTGACGGACTTGAGGTGACTCTCGAGGGGGAGTCGGTGCGCACCGCCACGGTCACCGCGTGGGGTTCGCGGTGGGCGACGGCTGAGGCCCAGGAGGAGCTGGGCGGTCTCGGGGCGCACCTCGACGGGTCGCTCGATGCATCGGTCGATGGACCTGTCGATGCACAGAGTGGCAGCACGGAGGGGGCAGCCCGTGATGCCGAGGGTGCCGGCACTGCGGCGGAGGCCGGCTCATGAAGCTTCTGGCGATGGACACCTCGACGTCCGCGATCACCGTCGCGATCCACGACGGCACGGTCGTCCTGGCCGAGCGCAGCGTGATCGACGCGCGTGCCCACACCGAGCACCTGGCGCCCCTCATCACTCAGATCCTCTCTGAGGCTGGTCTTGCACCCGGCGACCTGACGGACGTGGCGGTGGGTGTGGGGCCCGGCCCGTTCACCGGCCTGCGGGTGGGGCTCGTCACCGCGCGGACGTTCGCGCATGCGCTGGACATCCCGGTGCACGGCGTCGTCTCGCTCGATGCCCTCGCCCATGAGGCGATGAGCTCGGAGCGCCTCGATGACGGGGACGAGCTGGTCGTCGCGACGGATGCCCGGCGCAAGGAGGTCTACGTCGCGCGGTACGCCGTCGCGAGCGGCGCGGTCCTGCGCATCACCGAGCCAGCCGTCACGTATCCCGCGGACGTCCCGGAGACCTTCCGTGCCCTCCCGGCAGTCGGGCGCGGTGCCGTGCTCTACCCCGAGACGTTCCCCACCCGGGTGGGACCTCTCGACGTGAGTGCCGGCGCGCTCGCCGAGGTGGCCGTCGCCCAGGTCGCCGCCGGGGTGGAGGTCGGTCTCGACGCGCTCTACCTGCGTCGACCGGATGCCACGCCCTCGGCCGTCTCCAAGTCGACGGTCATGGCACCGCGCGGGGCGAAGCGATGATGGCCACTCAAGGGACCCTGGTGGCGCGGGCGGCCTCCTGGACGGATATCCCGGCACTGGTGGAGCTCGAGCAGGAGCTGTTCGCCGACGATGCCTGGAGCGAGACGACATGGTGGGCGGAGCTCGCTGCCCGACCCCGCCGTGACTATGTGGTGGTCACCGAGGACGACGGGATCCTCGGCTACGGAGGTCTGGACCTCGGTGGGGAGGTCGCCGACGTCATGACAGTCGCGGTGTCCCCCCGCGCGCAGGGGCGCGGCCTGGGCCTTGGTCTCCTCGAGATCCTCGAGAGGCGCGCGAGAGAGGCGGGCGCCGCATACCTCCTGCTCGAGGTGCGCGACGACAACGAGCCGGCCAAATCGCTCTATGGCAGAGCGGGATTCGAGGTGCTCAGAGTGCGGCGGCGCTACTACCAGCCGGGGGACGTCGATGCCCTCGTGATGCGCAAGAGGCTCGACGGGGGAGGGGACGAAGCATGACGCACCAGCCGTTGGTGCTCGGCATCGAGACCTCGTGTGACGAGACCGGGATCGGCATTGTGCGCGGCGAGACGCTGCTCGCCGACGCGATCGCGAGCAGCGTGGACGAGCACGCGCGATTCGGCGGCGTCGTGCCCGAGGTGGCCAGCCGCGCTCACCTGGAGGCGATGATCCCGACGCTCGAGCGGGCATGCACCACCGCGGGCGTGCGACTGAGCGATGTCGATGCGGTCTCCGTGACCGCCGGGCCGGGTCTGGCCGGAGCGCTCATGGTTGGCGTGGCTGCTGCGAAGTCGCTCGCGGTGGCGCTCGGTGTCCCTATCTACGGCGTCAACCACCTGGCTGCTCACGTCGCCGTCGACATCGTCGAGCACGGTCCTCTTCCCGAGCCGACCATGGCACTCCTCGTCTCCGGTGGGCACTCGTCCCTCCTCCTCGTGCCGGACGTCACCGCAGACATCGCGAGCCTCGGGTCGACGATCGACGACGCTGCAGGGGAGGCCTTCGACAAGGTGGCCAGGGTGCTCGGACTGCCGTTCCCCGGCGGGCCGCACATCGACCGGATGGCGTCCCAGGGCGAGGTGACCATCGACTTCCCCCGGGGTCTGACGCAGGGCCGGGACCTCGAGAGACACCGCTTCGACTTCTCCTTCTCCGGGCTGAAGACCGCGGTCAACCGGTGGGTCGAGCTACGGCAGCGCTCGGGCGAGGAGGTCCCCGTAGCCGACGTCGCCGCGTCGTTCCAGGAGGCGGTGGTCGACGTCCTCACGAAGAAGGCGGTCGCTGCCTGCCGTGCCCAGGGAGTCGAGCACCTCCAGATCGGCGGCGGGGTTGCGGCGAACTCGCGGCTGCGGGCGCTCGCACAGGAAAGGTGCGACGCGGCGGGCATCGAGCTCCGCGTGCCGCGGCCTGGCCTGTGCACGGACAACGGCGCAATGGTGGCTGCGCTCGGCGCCCAGATGGTGCTGCGTGGCCGGACACCCTCTGATCTTTCGATCCCGGCTGACTCGTCCATGCCGGTCACTGAGGTGCTTGCCTGACCGCACGGTGAGGTGCCCGTTGGTGCGGGGGTTCGCCTGTGGGTGGTGATGCGTGCGTGATAGTGCGCGCTTCTGCACCCGTTGTCGTGAGCCCTCGTTGTTGGGTGGTGCTGCGTGCGTTGCTGCGCGCGCATCTGCACCCGTTGTCGTGGGGCTGTACCTGTGGGTGGTGCCGCGTGCGCTCATCAGCGCGGAAGACCACCCGCCACCCTCAGCTACAGGGCAGCAGACCCATCTCGTCCTTGAGGGCGAGCACCCGCTCGACGGCGTCCTCCACCTGCTGGGCGAACGTCGGGTCCGCCTCTGCCGTGGCCGCGATCGCGTCGAGCATCTCGCCCGTCGCCCGGGGGTCACCGTTGAGGACGATGTCGCCACCGGCGGAGATGAACCGCACGGCACGCTCACCAGCGGGCAGGTCCGCCAGAGCCGCCGCGTTGACGTCGTCGGTGATGACGACCCCGTCCCAGCCCATCCGCTCACGCAGCAGGCCGGTGATGACGGCGGAGGAGTACACCGCCTGGTTGTCCGGGTCGATCTTCGGGTAGGACGCCGAGGACATCATCACCATGCCGGCGCCCGCGTCCATCCCGGCCTGGAACGGCTGGAGGAACGGGTCGTCCACGTTCGCGACGGCGTCCTCGATCCCCTCCGCCGTGAAGTCGGTGTTGCCCGTGACGCGTCCCAGCCCGGGGAAGTGCTTGACGACGCCGGTCACCCCGGCCTCGGCCATCCCGTCGAGGAATGCAGCGACGTACTCACCCACCACCTGCGGGTCCGACCCGAACTGCCGGCCCCACTTGCCGATGGGCTCGTTGGCCTGACCGACCTCGGCGGGCACGGTGTCGGCGACGGGCGCAAGGTTGACGTTGACGCCGGCGCCGATGATCTCCTGGCCCCAGCCGTTCGCCAGCGCTGTGAGCTCGGCCGGTGAGCTCTGGGCCTGCTCCAGTGCCTTCGGCGGTCGGGTGAAGCCGTCGCCCCGCAGCTGGTGGACGATGCCGCCCTCCTGGTCGGCGGCGATGATGAGGCCGATGTCGCCGGTCGAGGAGGTCGACACGAGCGACTGGAGGTGGGCCGACGTCGAGCGGACCTTCTCGTAGCCCTCCCAGCCACCGAGGTAGACGACGCTTCCCACGTGCTGGTCCCGCACATACGCATCGAGAGCCGTCTGCCCTGCGTTGGTGTCGAAGCCGATCATGAGCAGCTGCCCGAGGCGCTGCTCCGGGGTGAGGCTCGCCGCCACGGTGTCGACACAGGACTGCGGGGGCTCGCTGGGCGTGGCGCTGGCCGTGGCCTCCGCCGACTCGGTATGCGTCGCCTCCGTCGCCGGGCCGCTCGCCTCGGGCGTCGGCTCGGGATCGCTGCCCCCGCCGCACCCCGCGACGGTGAGAGCGCAGAGGCAGGCGAGAGCGGCATACCGGCGGACAGTCACCCTTCGACGCTAACCGGCCCCCGGCCACCCGGCGAAATCCCAGA
>JAAYCP010000107.1 GCA_012729695.1 Actinomycetales bacterium
GGCTGGATCTCCTCGAAGCTGTCGCCGATGTCCTTGGGCAGGTGCAGCTCGGAGCCGAAGCCCAGGCCCTTCTTGCCGGTGCGCGACTCGATGATCCGCTCGAGACCGGCGAAGGCGCCCCCGACGATGAAGAGCACGTTGCTCGTGTCGATCTGGATGAACTCCTGGTGCGGGTGCTTGCGCCCGCCCCGCGGCGGCACCGACGCGGTCGTGCCCTCGAGGATCTTGAGCAGCGCCTGCTGCACGCCCTCACCCGAGACGTCGCGGGTGATGGAGGGGTTCTCGCTCTTGCGGGCGATCTTGTCGATCTCGTCGATGTAGACGATCCCGGTCTCGGCCTTCTTCACGTCGTAGTCCGCGGCCTGGATGAGCTTGAGGAGGATGTTCTCGACATCCTCACCGACGTAGCCGGCCTCAGTGAGCGCGGTGGCGTCGGCCATCGCGAACGGCACGTTGAGCCGGCGGGCCAGGGTCTGCGCGAGGTAGGTCTTGCCGCAACCCGTCGGTCCGACGAGAAGGATGTTGGACTTGGCGATCTCGACGTGGTCGGCGTCGCGCTTGCCGAGGCTGTTCTCCTCGGCCTGGATCCGCTTGTAGTGGTTGTAGACAGCCACCGACAGAGCCCGCTTGGCGCGGTCCTGGCCCACCACATACTTCTCGAGGAAGTCGTAGATCTCGCGAGGCTTGGGAAGCTCGTCCAGGCTGAACTCGCTGCCCTCGGCGAGCTCCTCCTCGATGATCTCGTTGCAGAGGTCGATGCACTCGTCGCAGATGTAGACCCCCGGGCCGGCGATGAGCTTCTTGACCTGCTTCTGCGACTTGCCGCAGAACGAGCACTTGAGCAGGTCGCTGCTCTCACCCATGCGTGCCATCGCGCGTTCGTCCTCTCCTCAGCGTCGCCAGTCGTGTGCCCTGGCTGTCTCGACGGTACCTGTCCATCGGCGCCCTCCCTGACAATGAAACAGGCAATTCGGGGGTCTGAGGCTCTTGTCCGCTCACAGCGGACACCCCAGGCGCGGGCCCTTGCGCCTAGGTGCGCGCCCTCGAGGCCTCGAGCGCAGCGATGAGGCTTCGCGCGTCGTAGGGGCCGACATGGCGTCGCGTCCCGATGAAGAACGTGGGTGTCCCGCGTGCCCCGCTCGCCTCCGCGCCTTCTGCGTCCCGGCGGACGCGCTCGGTGTAGATGCCCTCCTCGAGGTCGCGGATGAAGCGCTCGACGTCGAGGCCGAGCTCAGCGGCATACCCCGTGAGGTCGGCCGGCTCGAGCTCGTCCTGGTGGGTGTAGAGCAGCTCGGACATCTCCCAGTAGCGACCCTGGGCGGCGGCGGCCTCGGCAGCGGCGCCGGCCAGCTCGGCGTGCGGGTGCACGTCGGGCAGCGGCAGGTGACGCCACACATAGCGCAGGTCGTCGCCGAAGTAGGCCCGGACCTCCTCGATCACCCCGGTCACCTGGGCACAGAAGGGGCACTCGTAGTCGGCGTACTCGACGAGGGTGAGCGGTGCGTCGACCGGACCGAGGATGTGGTCGCGCTCGGGATCGACCGGGTCGGCGAGGATCATCGGCAGTCCGGCCGACGTCTCCCCGAGGAAGCGGGCCGCGAGCCCGAACACGAGCCAGCCCAGACCCGTCGCGAGGACGAGCGAGATGAGCACCCCGACGGTGGCCTGCTCCCGCAGCTCCGGACCGAACGCGAGGTGGGCGATGAGGAGGGAGACGGTGAAGCCGATGCCCGAGAGCGCTGCCCCGCCGAGCACCTGACCGGGACCCACACCCTGCGGCAGTCGGCCTGCTCCGAGACGCGCGGCCACGAGGGCGCTGCCACCGATGCCGACGAGCTTGCCGAGCACGAGGCCGGCGACGATGCCCCAGACGACCGGAGAACGCAGGGACTCGGCGAGAAGACCACCGCGCAGATCCACCCCGGCGTTGGCGAGCGCGAAGACCGGAACGATGACATAGCCGCTCCACGGGTGCAGGAGCAGCTGCATCCGCTCGTTGACCGACACCGCCTGGCGCAGGGCCTGGCTGGCCGACCGACCCACCTGGGCCATGGGCGACTGGCGGAAGGCGTGGAGGTAGCGGGACGCGCTGTCGACGGCGTCACGCGGCGGGGTGAAGGCAGGGACGAGCAGCCCGGCGAGCATCCCGGCGACCGAGGCGTGCAGTCCCGACGCGACCGTGGCGAGCCAGAGGACCACGATGACCACCACATACGGCCAGGTCTGCCAGACCCGCGCCCGGCTGAAC
>JAAYCP010000002.1 GCA_012729695.1 Actinomycetales bacterium
CAACGGCCGACTCGAACACCTGCGCGGCTCAGCCCTCGGATTCCGCAACCTCACCAACTACATCGCCCGATCCCTCCTGGAGGCAGGCGGATTCAGACCACGACTACACCCTGCATTGTGAAGAGCCACTTTCCCTCCGGGGGAGAGAAGGTCCGAGCGACCCCGCCCTGGGTCGGAACGGGCTGAGGCCCTGACCGGACACTGGGGGTGTGCCCCAATGCCCCTGATCAGGGCCTCAGCGATCAGTCTGCGGACGAGTCAGTGCACGTCGACGAGGTCGACGACGAAGATGAGCGTCTCCCCCGGCGCGATCGCGCTGCCCGCGCCGCGGTCGCCGTACGCGAGGTGCGGCGGGATGATGAGCTTGCGGCGGCCGCCGACCTGCATCCCCTCGATCCCCTCGTCCCAGCCACGGATGACCTGCCCGACGCCGAGCCGGAAGTCCAGCGGGCCTCCGCGGTTCCACGACGCGTCGAACTCCTCGCCGGTGGAGAAGGCGACCCCGACGTAGTGCGCCGAGACGGTGCTGCCGCTCTTGGCGGTCCTCCCCTCCCCGACGATGAGGTCCTCGATGACGAGCTCGGTCGGGGGCTCGCCACCCGGGAAGTCGACCTCAGGCTTCTCGCGGTCGAAGCTGGCAGTGCTCACAGACTGACTCCTTGGTGAGATGGACGGTGCAGTGACGTTGGCGTGCGCGGCGACGGACAGGCGGCCGAACGGCGGCCGCCGGAACGATCAGTAAGCCGCGAGGATGTCGACGACGAACACCAAGGTGTCGCCACCCTCGATGCTCGGCGGGTTCCCCTCCTCACCGTAGCCCTCGGCGGCAGGGATGACGAGGAGCACGCGGCTGCCGACCTTCTGGCCGACCAGGCCCTTGTCCCAGCCCTGGATGACCCGGCCGACGCCGATCTGGAACTCGGCGAAGCCGGCCTGCGAGTTGGCGGAGGAGTCGAAGACCTCTCCCGTGCGGGTGGTCACGCCGGTGTAGGTGACGCGGACCGTCTGGCCGGCCGCGACCGCGGGGCCTTCGCCCTCGATGAGCGGCTGGACGACGGTCTCGGCCGGAGCGGCGTAGCCCTCGGGGATCGTGATGGTCGCAGGCTCACCTGCGGTCACCTCAGCGGTCGGGAGACCCTCTGCCGGCGCGACGGCGGCACCGGTCGCCTCCTCAAGAGGAGTGGTCGCGGAGATGATGTCGATGAGGAAGAGGATCGTGTCCTCCGCCCCGATGCCGAGGTTCGGGTTGCCCGTCTCACCGAAGGCGTCCTTGGGCGGGATCGCGATAAGGACGCGCGACCCGATCTTCTGGCCCTTCAGGCCGGAGCGCAGGCCGACGAGCACGGACTCGTCGCCCAGATCCAGACCGACCGGCTCGCCGGCGTAGCTGTTGCCGACCTCCTGGGCGGTGGCGCCGGAGAAAGTCGCATAGTCGAAGCTGAGCAGCTCGGTCCCGGCCAGCTCGGCCCCGTCGCCTGCGGTGATGACGCGGGTCTCGGTCTCCTCGACGTCGACCGAGCCGGGCTCGAAGGTCACCTGCGGGGCGCTGGTGTCGTCCTCGGCATCGGTCACCGTGACCTGCTCGAGGGCGGCGCTGGTCGCAGTGGGAGCGGAGTCGGAGGAGTCGCCGCTGCAGGCGGTGAGCATGAGAGCAGCTGCAGCAAGGGCCGCGGCCAGGCGGGTGAAACGGGGTGTAGACACAGAGAACAACCTAAGTTTGTCGGGCTGGGGTTCTGGAGGACCGGGTTCTAGAGGTCCAGGTTCTGGCGGATCAGTTCTGAGGATCGGGCCGGGTGCAACGATCGGCCGGGAGAGCGGCGGTGCAGGCACCCGGTGAGAAGCCAAGCGTCAAGTCTAAACGGGTGTCGCGGGATGCGCGTTCCCTGAGGCGTTCCTCATACCGTCGATGAGCCGGTCCACGCGCGGGTCGACCGATGTGAAGGGGTCCTTGCAGAGCACGGTGCGCTGGGACTGGTCGTTGAGCTTCAGGTGCACCCAGTCGACCGTGAAGTCCCTGCGGTTCTCCTGCGCCGCCCGCACGAAGTCGCCCCTCAGTCGGGCCCGCGTCGTCTGCGGCGGCGTGGTCATCGCCGCCTCGATCGTCTCGTCATCCGTCGTGCGCGCGGCCAGGCCTGCCCGCTGCGCAGCGTAGAAGAGCCCGCGTCGGCGGTCGATGTCGTGATAGGCGAGGTCGAGCTGGGCGATCCGCGGATCGTCCAGGGCCAGCCCGTGCTTGTCGATGTACCGCAGCAGGAGCCGGCGCTTGATCACCCAGTCGATCTCCGTCTCGACCGCCGACAGGTCCCCGCCCCGCACCGCCGCCACGGTGCGCGCCCACAGGTCCAGGACCCGCGCGTGGACCGGGTTCGCGAGCAGTCCTTCCCGCTCGGCGAAGGCCTGCGCCGCTTCGAGATAGGTCTCCTGGAGGTCGAGTGCGGAGAGCTCGCGGCCGTTCGCGAGCCGCACCCGACGGCGTCCGGTGATGTCGTAGCTCATCTCACGGATCGAGCGGATCGGGTTCTCCAGAGTGAGATCGCGCATGACCACACCCGACTCGATCATCCGCAGGACGAGGTCCGCCGACCCGACCTTGAGCATCGTCGTCGTCTCACTCATGTTCGAGTCGCCGACGATGACATGGAGTCGCCGGAAGCGCTCGGCATCTGCGTGCGGCTCGTCACGGGTGTTGATGATGGGTCGGCTGCGGGTCGTCGCCGACGAGACGCCTTCCCAGATGTGCTCCGCCCGCTGGCTCACCGCATACTTGGCCCCCCGGGTCGAGGTGACCACCTTGCCGGCGCCGCAGATGAGCTGGCGCGAGACGAGGAAGGGCAGCAGCGTGTCGGACATGTCCTGGAAGTCCCCGGTGCGCGCGAGCAGGTAGTTCTCGTGGCACCCGTAGGAGTTCCCGGCTGAGTCGGTGTTGTTCTTGAAGACGTAGATGGTCCCGGTCAGCCCTTCCTGGGCGAGCCGCTCCTGGGCGTCGTGCACCAGGTCCCCGACGATCCGCTCCCCCGCCTTGTCGTGGATGACGAGCTGGCCGACGTCGTCACACTCGGGAGTGGCGTACTCCGGGTGTGAGCCGACGTCCAGGTAGAGCCGGGATCCGTTGCCCAGGAAGACATTGCTGGAGCGCCCCCAGGACACGACCTTGCGGAAGAGGTATCGGGCCACCTCGTCCGGGGTGAGGGTCCGCTGGCCCTCCGAGACGCACGTGATCCCGTACTCCGTCTCGATGCCGAAGATCCGCCGGTCCACGTCCATGACCCTATGTCACGCCTCGTCGACGCCGTGCGACCATCTCGGAGGGCGTGCGACCATATGGGCATGTCCGAGACCGTGACCCCTGGTGCATCCGATGTTGCGCGCCACACGGCCTCCATCCTCGAGCGCGCGCAGGAGCACGCGGATGCCGTGCGCGCCGAGGCCGACGAGGTCCTCAGGCAGGCCCGTGCCGAGGCATCCCGGATCCAGACCGAGGCCGGCGCCGTCCTGGCGGACGCCGAGCGCATGCGGGCCGAGGTCGAGCCCAGCCATCGTCGGGCCCGCGAGGTCGTCGAGTCCGCCGAGTCGGAGGCCCGCGACCTCCTGTCTGCCGCCGCCAGGCAGGCCACCGAGCTGACCGCGCGCGCTTCCAGCCAGGCTGACGAGGCCGTCACCGACGCCCTCCGGTCCGCTCAGGAGCAGCTCGCAGCCGCGGCCGAGGAGGCCGCGCGGATCCGTGCCGAGGCCCAGCGCGAGCACGCCGAGGCGATGGCCCGGTATGCGGCCCACGTCGCCGAGCGCGACGCCCAGAACGAGGACTGGGTCCGTCAGGCTCATGCCGACCTGGACCGGGCGCGGGCGGAGCTCGAGGCCGAGATCGAGGAGAGGTCGGCCGCTGCTCAGGCGGAGGCCGATCGGATGCGCGCGGAGGCCGAGGCGGAGGCCGATCGGGTGCGTGCGGAGGCCCGCGCGCACCTCGAGGCGGCGCGTGAGCACGCCACCGGCATCCGCGAGGTCGCACGCCAGGACATCGTCGAGCAGCGCGCTACCGCTGACGCCGATGTGGCCAAGCTGCTGCAGGAGGCCCAGGACCACCTCGACTGGAGCCACGCCACGGCCGAGCAGATCCTCGCGGGCGCCCGGGAGCAGGCTGCGCGCGAGCAGCAGGCCACTCACCGGGCGATGGCCGACCACATCCACGCCCGACGCGTGGCACTGCAGCGGATCCTCGCGCGCAGCACGCACCGGGTCCGGATCGCCATCCGGGACGCCGAGACGCACAGCGAGAACCTGCGGGAACAGGCAGCCGCTGTGCTGGCCGCAGCTGAGGAGGCGGCGGCCCGCATTACGGAGCGCGCCGAGGAGTCCGCGCAGCGGAGTCTCGCGACGGCCGAGGAGGAGGCTGCCGCGCTCATCGAGCGCGCAGAGCGCCGAGCGCGCGAGGCGGATGACGAGACCCGCACCCTGCGCGAGCAGACGACCGCTGAGCTGGAGCGGCTGCAGCGTGAGAGCCTGGAGCGCCACCAGCTCCAGCGCGAGGAGCTCATCGCGATGACCCAGGCGGCCCGGTCCGATGCCGACCGGGCCCGCGCGGAGGCCACCCGGCTCCTCGAGGAGGCACGGGCCGAGGTCGCGGTCCTGGCTCAGCGCCGGGACGACATCACCGCCCAGCTGGCTCAGCTCTCGGGTGTCATTGACGCGCTCGCCGTGCCGGAGGACCAGGCCCGGGACGGGCAACCGTCCGACGGCCACCACGACGCCTCGTGGGTCGACGCGGTCGACGGACCTGCTGAGCGGGCGGAGGAGGACCTCGCCCAGAGCTCTCAGCACGAGGCCGGGCCGGTGCACGATCCGGACCAGCTCGCTCCGGCTCCGTTCACTCGAGATGAGCTCGATCCGGAGCAGGTCGCCCCGGACGACTCTGATCCGTACACACTTCCCCACCGAATCACCACGATTGACACCGAAGGACGACGATGACTCAGCAGCAAGGCTTCCGCACCGTTCTGCGCGGCTACGACCCCGCCGAGGTCGACCGCAGGCTGGAGGAGTGGCGAGTGGCCCTGGAGCAGGCCCGCAAGGAGGCTGCCGACCGGACCGTCGAGGTCACCCAGCTGAGCAACTCCCACGAGCGCCTCGGAGACGAGATCCGCCAGCTCAAGGCGCGGATCGCCGAGCTCGAGGAGGAGGCCAAGCGGGTCGGCACGCCGACCTTCGAGGCACTCGGCGCGCGGATCGGCTCGATGCTGAACCTCGCCGACGAGGAGGCCACCGCCCTGCGTGAGACGGCCGACTCCGAGGCCCAGGAGCTGCGCGCCTCTGCCAAGAGCGAGGCGGATGAGATCCGGGTCGACGCCGAGCGGTATGCGAGCGAGACCCGATCTGCTGCCGAGACCGAGGCGAGCCTCCTCGTGGAGAAGGCGCGCCAGCAGGCCGACGCGATCCTCGACGAGGCGGTCCGCGAGGCGACGGCCCGGCGCGAGGAGGCCGAGGCCTACTTCGAGAGCCAGCGCGCCCGCGCCTCCGCCGCTGCCGCGGACTTCGAGGCCACGCTCGGCGAGCGGCGCGAGAAGGCGGCGGCCGAGTTCGCCGCGCAGATGGAGGAGCAGGAGCGGATCCTCGACGAGGCGCAGGAGCGCTCCCGCGCGCTCATCGCCGATGCCGAGGCCGACCGCCGCAAGGCGCGCGAGGAGTCCGAGGGTCTGCTGTCCCGGGCCCGCGCGGAGGCCGAGGAGCTCGTCTCGGCCGCGCGGGAGCACGCCGAGCGTATCCGTCGCGACTCCGAGCGCGAGCTCGCAGCCGTCACCGCCCGCCGGGACGCCATCACGGCACAGCTCGGCAACGTCCGGACCATGCTCGCCACCGTGGGTGGCGGGTCCGTCCTCGGTGGGTCGCTCATGGCCGCTGCCATGGACGACAGTGGCGAGGAGGCGTCGCCCGGCGATGACGGCGCTACCGGGGAGGGTGCCGAGGCGCCTGTCGCCGAGGACGGCGATGTTGTCGCTGAGGACGGCGCCACCGTGGCGGCAGGCGACGAGGCTGACGCCGCCGGGTCGCAGGACGATGACAGCGCCGCGGGCGGCGAGAACGAGTCCGAGGACGTCTCCGCAGCGCAGGAGGCCACCGCCTGAGGCGGCTCGGTCAGGGCCACCGACGACTCTGGCAGCCTGGCCTCAGCCCTGCGTGGACTCTCCCCCGTCGACCTCGCCCTCGGTCCGTGGCCGCTGGGTCTGCGGGTTCGTCGACTCGTGCCGAGGTGAGTCACCGGCGCCGGCGCTGTCCTGGGTGACGTCACCCTGCTCGCCCGTGTCGTGGTGGTTGGACTCGTCGTGGTGGTTGGAGTCGTGATTGACCGTGTCGTGACTGAGCGTGTCATGAGGTCCGGGGACAGGGTCGTCGGTGTCCGGCACGTCGTGGATCGGGTCGGACTCGTTGAGCAGTCGCTCCAGGAGCGGGCCCACGATCCGACGGAACTTGCGCCGCGGGCGACCCCTGTCCAGGATCGCGACCTCGAGCTGCCCGGGGCCGAGCCGTGCCGACCCGGACTCGCCTGCCTCTCCTGCACTGGGGTCTGCGGACAACGCGCTGACGGCCATCGCCAGTGCCTCACCGAGTGACTGGTGCGGTGTGTAGCGACTCCGCAGGGCCTGCTCGATCGGCTCGGTCGTGCCACCCATGACGACGAAGCCGTGCTCGTCCGCGACCGAGCCGTCGTACGTGAGGCGGTAGATCTGGTCCCCGTCCGAGTCCTCCCCCACCTCGGCGACGACGATCTCGACCTCGAAGGGCTTGGCGTCCTGGGTGAAGACGGCGCCAAGGGTCTGCGCATAGGCGTTGGCGAGCCCGCGCGCGGTGACGTCGGACCGGTCGTAGGAGTAGCCGCGCAGATCCGCATACCTGATGCCGGCGACCCGGAGGTTCTCGAACTCGTTGTACTTCCCAACCGCCGCGAAGGCGATCCGGTCATAGATCTCCGAGATCTTGTGCAGCGCCCGCGAGTGGTTCTCGGCGACGAAGAGAATGCCCTTGTCGTAGCTGAGCACGACGACGGACCGGCCCCGGGCGATGCCCTTGCGGGCGAAGTCCGCCCGGTCCTTCATCAGCTGCTCGGGCGAGACGTAGAACGGCATCTGCGTCATCGCGCACCCCCTGGGTTGTCCTGCCGGTCGGCGACGACGGTGGCCACGACCTGCGCGACGACCTCGGAGTCGAGGAACTGGGCACCCTCGATGTCGACAGTGGCGATGGTGGGCCAGATCCGGCGGCTGAGGTCCGGTCCGCCCGTCGCTGAGTCGTCGTCGGCTGCGTCGTAGAGTGCCTCGATGGCGATCCGGACCGCCTCCGAACGGCTCAGGCCGGTCCGCCACAGCTTCTTGAGGGCACCGCGGGCGAAGAGCGAACCCGACCCGACCGCGTGGTGGTGCTGCTCCTCGTAGCAGCCGCCGGTCACGTCGTAGGAGAAGATCCGCCCCTTGCCGGTGTCGATGTCGTACCCGGCGAACAGCGGAACCACCGCGAGGCCCCGCATCGCGAGCCCGAGGTTGCCCCGGATCATCGAGGCAAGTCTGTTGGCCTTGCCCTCGAGGGACATCAGGGTGCCCTCGATCTTCTCGTAGTGCTCCAGCTCGACCTGGAAGAGCCGCACGACCTCGATCGCGAGCCCGGCCGTGCCGGCGATGCCCGCGACGGAGTAGTCGTCGGTCACGAAGACCTTCTCCATCTCCCGGTTGGCGATGAAGTTCCCCATCGTGGCGCGGCGGTCACCGGCCATGAGGACGCCACCGTCGTAGATGACGGTCACGATCGTCGTCCCGTGGGGTGCCTCGACCACCCCCTCCGGCACAGTCCGGCCGCTCGGGAGGAGCCCCGGGTCATGCGCTGCCAGGAACTCGGTGAAGGACGAGCCCCCCGAGCTGAAGAAGGCAGCAGAGAGCCGTTCGCTCACTGGCCACCCTTCTGCACGAAACCGCGGACGAACTCCTCGGCGTTGGACTCCAGGACGGTGTCGATCTCGTCGAGGACCGAGTCGATGTCGGCGTCGAGCGCCGCCTTGTTCGCCCCCGGAGCGGCCGGAGGAGCCTCGGGCAGGTCGTCCGGGTCGTTGTCCTTGCGCTGCGGGCGCGTCTGCTCTTGTCCAGCCATGGGTCCAACCTACCCCCGGGCCGGACCGGGCTCGGCGGCGGCGCTCAGGCGCCGCAGCATGGTTCCGGCATCCGGACTGGTCTCCATGAGCTCACCGACCGCCGCCCGTGTCCCCCGCAGCGGCTCGAGCATCGGGACCCGCTGCAGCGCCCGGCTCTCGGGCACGTCGAAGATGACCGAGTCCCAGGAGGCGGCGACGACGTTGTCAGGGAAGCGCGAGATGCACGTGCCGCGGAAGTATGCGCGGGTATCCTCCGGCGGCTCGGTCACGGCTGCTTTCACCTCCTCGGCGGGGACGAGCTCGTGGAACTGTCCGGCGAGCGCCATCCGGTTGAAGAGGCCCTTCTCGAGCCGCACATCCGACCACTGGATGTCGATGGCGCGCAGCTGCGGCGACTCCCACGACAGCTGTCCGCGGTCGCGGTACCGCTCCAGGACCCGGAGCTTGCCGACCCAGTCCACGTAGGGGGCGGCGGCGTCGCGGTCGGTCTGCAGGAGGGTGAGGACCCGCTCCCACCAGTGCATGACCTCGGCAGTGTCGTCGTCGGACATCCCACCCCGCTCCTCGAGATACTCCTGCGCCATCTCGAAGTAGGCCCAGAGCAGCTCGATGGGGAGGATCCGCTCACCGCTCGTGAGCTCGATCGTCTCGCGCAGCTCGATGTCGTGGGAGACCGCGTGAAGGGTCTGCACGGGATTGCGGACCGAGAGGTCCCGGGTGATCGTCCCGTCCTCGATCATGGCCAGCACGAGCGAGGTGGTGCCCATCTTGAGCAGGCCGGCGACGTCGCAGTGGTTGGCGTCGCCGATGATCACGTGCAGCCGGCGGTAGAGGTCGGCGAGGGCGTGCGGCTCGTCGCGGGTGTTGATGATGGGTCGTTTGAGCGTGGTCTCGAGTCCGACCTCGGCCTCGAAGAAGTCACTGCGCTGGGCGATCTGGTAGCCGGGGATCTTGGAGTCCACCCCGATCCCGACCCGGCCACTGCCGCACATGACCTGACGCGCGACGAAGAACGGGGTCAGCTGGGCGACGATGCGCAGGAACGGCGTCTCGCGTCGCATGAGGTAGTTCTCGTGCGTCCCGTAGGACGCGCCCTTGCCGTCGGTGTTGTTCTTGTACAGGTTCACCGGGATCCCGGCCACCGCGGGCACCGACTGGATGCGTTGGACCGCCTCGCGCATGATGAGCTCCCCCGCCCGGTCCCAGGTGACCGCGGCCCGTGGGGTCGTCACCTCCGGCGAGCTGTACTCCGGGTGGGCGTGGTCGACGTAGAGCCGGGCGCCGTTCGTGAGCACGACGTTGGCCATCGTCGGGTCCTCGACGTCGGTGAGCTGGCTCGGGTGCGCCGCCCCCCGGCTCATCTGCCACCCCCGCGCGTCCCGTAGCGGGTCCTCGTCCGCGTAGTCCCAGCTCGCCCGCGCCGCCGGCAGACCCTGGCTCGAGGCATAGGCGTGCACGACATGACCCGAGAGCACCATCGGATTGGCCTGCGGGTCGCCGGGCACGGAGATTCCGTACTCGGTCTCGATCCCCATCACCCGTCGCACCGTCATGGTGGCAGCCTATGCATATGCCTCGAACCCCTCGCGCGATGGCCCTGCGCACCCGCCTCGTCACCACGCTCCTGGACCGGGTGGTCCGCAAGCCGATCTGGACGATGGACGACGCGGACATCCGCGCGGCCCGGACCCAGGCCTACCCCCGGAACCGTCTCTCCTCACTCCTGCTCGGACCGATCAGCCCCGACGTCACCATCGGCACGGCAACGGCGCCCGCCCGGGACGGCCACCGCATACCCGTCCGGACCTACCGGCCCCGGGGCGCCCGCGGGCAGGGTGTGCTGCCGGTGATCGTCTACTTCCACGGTGGGGGCTGGGTCTACGGGAACGTCGTCAACTACGACCCCTTCTGCAGCTTCCTCAGTGACGAGCTCGGTGCCCTGGTCCTCTCGGTCGACTACCGGATGGCGCCTGAGCACCCCGCTCCCATGGCCGTGCACGACTGCGTGGACGCGACCAGGTGGGTGATTGCTGACGAGGAGGCGCTCGGGGCGGACTCCACCCGGATCGCGGTATGCGGTGACAGCGCGGGCGGCAATCTCGCCGCAGTCGTGGCGCAGGTCTTCCGGGACGAGGGTGTGGACGCCATCGTCCACCAGTGCCTCATCTACCCCGCCACCGATTTGACGATGTCCTCGCCCTCGATCGCCGAACACTCCGAGGGACCGATCCTCACGAAGCGGTCGATGGACGCCTTCGCGGACCACTACGTCCCTCGAGTCGAGGACCGAACCGACCCGGTCGTCTCCCCGCTGTTCGGCGACCTCCAGGGCCTGCCCCCGGCACTCATCCAGACCGCCGACCTCGATCCGATCCGGGACGACGGGATCCGCTACGCAGCCGCGCTGCGGGAGGCCGGCGTCGAGGTCCGGCTCACGAACTACGTCGGTGCGCCACACGGGTTCGCCACGGTGCCAGGCGCCTATCCTGCCGCGCGGCAGCACCGCGCCGAGATCGTGACCGAGCTCCGCCGATTCCTGCAACCGGTCTGACTAGAGTGGTCCTCGTGCGGGAGATCGTCGTCTTCTCGGGTTCGGCCCACCGCGGGCTCGCCGAGCGTATCTGCGACGAGCTCGGCATCGAGGTCTCGCCCGCGTCGATCACCCGCTTCTCCAACGACTGCCTCCAGGCCCAGCTCCTGGCCAACTGCCGTCAGCGGGACGTCTACATCGTCCAGCCGCTCGTGCCACCGACGCAGGACTCCCTCATGGAGCTCCTCCTCATGATCGACGCCGCCCGGGGCGCCTCGGCGGCGCAGATCACGGCCGTCATCCCGCACTACGCCTACGCCCGCTCGGACAAGAAGGACGCCTCGCGTCTCAGCCTGGGCGGGAGGCTTGTCGCCGACCTGCTCTCGACCGCGGGCGCGCATCGGGTCCTCACGATGACGCTCCACGCGCCGCAGGTGCACGGCTTCTTCAGCGTGCCGGTCGACCACCTGACCGCCCTCGGGGTGCTCGCCGACCACTTCCGCGGAACGGATCTGACCGACTCGATCGTCGTCTCCCCCGACCTGGGCAACGCCAAGGACGCCACGCAGTTCTCGCGCCTCCTCGGCCTGCCGGTCGCCGCCGGGTCCAAGCGCCGCCTCGCCGACGACCGGGTCGTCATCGACTCGATCGTGGGGGACGTCACCGGCAAGCGGGCGATCATCCTCGACGACGAGATCGCGACCGGCGGCTCGATTGTCGAGCTGCTCGACAAGCTCGCCGAGACAGGGTGCACCGAGGCGGCAGTCGCCTGCACCCACGGTCTGTTCGCCGGCAACGCCGTCGCCCGGCTGCGGGGTCACCCGATGATCAGCCAGGTCGTCACCACCGACACGGTGCCCGCTCCACAGGGCTGGCCCGAGCTCCAGGTCCGTTCCGTCGCCGGGCTCTTCGCCGAGGCGATCCAGCGCATCCACGCCGGCGAGTCGGTGAGCAGCCTCTTCGACGGCGTGGACCCCACCTACGCACCTCCCCAACGCTCCCTCTTCGACGCCCTTCGCTGACTGCCCTTCGCTCACCGACCCACGCGTCCCGACCGACCCACGCGTCCCGACCAGGAGGCCCCGTCTTGGATCGTCTGCTCCGCACCCGGATCCCGGTCCTCTGGTCGTTCCCGCTTGACCTGCTCTTCGTCGTCCTCTTCGTCGTCATCGGTCGACGCAGCCACGAGAACGGCTACGCCCTGCCGGACCTGCTGCTCGCCGTCCTCCCGTTCGTCATCGGGCTGGTCGCCGGCTGGGCCGTGATCCGCTGGCTCAGCGGAGCCTGGCCGCAGCGCGTCCTCCACGGCATCACACTGGCGGTCGTCACCGTCGCGGTCGGCATGATCGTGCGCGTCCTGATGGGACAGTCGGTCGGGAACGGCATCGTCGGCCTGCTCGCCTTCATGGGCGTCGCACTGGCCTTCCTCATCCTGTTCCTCGTGTGCTGGCGGGCGATCGTCGCATACCTCCTGCCGGCCCCACGCGTGCCGTCGCGGCGGGCAGCATAGGACCGACCGGACGGCTCCTGGCGCGGCTAGAGGTACAGCGGCTAGAGGTACTGGCCTGTGCCGTTGACCGAGTCGATCGCCCGGCCGGGCTCGGAGCCGGACTTGCCGCTGATGAGGGTGCGGATGTAGACGATCCGTTCGCCCTTCTTGCCCGAGATCCGTGCCCAGTCGTCGGGGTTGGTCGTGTTGGGCAGGTCCTCGTTCTCCTTGAACTCGTCCTGGCACGACTGCAGCAGGTGCTCGACCCGCAGACCACGCTGCCCGGTCTCGAGGAAGTCCTTGATCGCGAGCTTCTTCGCCCGGTCGACGATGTTCTGCATCATCGCGCCGGAGTTGAAGTCCTTGAAGTAGAGGACCTCCTTGTCGCCACCGGCGTAGGTGACCTCGAGGAAGCGGTTCTCGTCGATCTCGGAGTACATGCGGTCGACGACGGCGTGGATCATCGCCTCGATGGTCGCCTCCTCGGAGCCGCCGTGCTCAGCCAGGTCGTCAGCGTGGACGGGGAGCTCCGTGGTGAGGTACTTGCTGAAGATGTCCTTCGCGGCCTCGGCGTCGGGGCGCTCGATCTTGATCTTCACGTCGAGGCGACCCGGGCGCAGGATCGCCGGGTCGATCATGTCCTCCCGGTTCGAGGCGCCGATGACGATGACGTTCTCGAGCCGCTCGACTCCGTCGATCTCGGAGAGCAGCTGCGGGACGATCGTGGTCTCGACGTCGCTGGAGACACCGGAGCCGCGGGTGCGGAAGAGCGAGTCCATCTCGTCGAAGAAGACGACCACGGGGGTGCCGTCGGAGGCCTTCTCCCGGGCCCGCTGGAAGATGAGGCGGATGTGCCGCTCGGTCTCCCCTACGTACTTGTTGAGCAGCTCCGGGCCCTTGATGTTGAGGAAGTAGGACTTGGTGAGCTCCTTGCCCTCCTTCTCGGCGACCTTCCGGGCCAGCGAGGCGGCCACGGCCTTGGCGATCATCGTCTTGCCACAGCCGGGCGGACCGTAGAGGAGGACGCCCTTGGGCGGCTTGAGGTGGTGCTCGCTGAAGAGGTCCGGGTGCAGGTAGGGCAGCTCGACGGCGTCGCGGATCGCGTCGATCTGGCGGCCCAGTCCCCCGATGTCCTCGTAGGCGATGTCCGGCACCTCCTCGAGCACGAGCTCGGCGACCTCGATCTTGGCGATCTTCTCGTAGACGAGGTTCGAGCGGGACTCGAGCATGAGCGAGTCCCCGGCGCGGATCTTGGTGTCGGAGAGCGAGTCGGCGGTCCGGCAGACCCGCTCCTCGTCGGCCCGTGCGACGACGAGGACACGGTGCTCGTCGAGCACCTCCTTGACCGTCACCACCTCGCCGACGGTCTCGAATCCGTGGACGGCGACGACGTTCATCGCCTCGTTGAGCATGACCTCTCGGCCGATCCCGAGGTTCGAGATGTCGACGTTCGGGCTCACGGCGACGTGCATCTTGCGGCCACCGGTGAGGATGTCAACCGTGCCGTCCTCGAACGTCTCCAGCACGACTCCGTATGCGGCGGGTGGCTGGGCGAGCCGGTCCACCTCGGCCTTGAGCGCGACGATCTGCTCACGGGCGTCCTTGAGCGTGCGCACGAGGCGCTCGTTCTGGGACGAGACCGTCGACAGGTTCGACTGCAGCTGCGAGATGCGTGCCTCGAGGTCACGGTCGCGCTGGTAGTCCGGGAGCCCACTCATGAATCGACACTAACTGTGTCCCCCTCGGATGTCTCGCACGTTCGCCGCGACATCCGCATGGTGAGCACGCGTCTGCCCGACTTCGCAAGGATAGGTAGGACATCGCACACCCAAGGAACTGGTGCGAAGTCGACCCTTCTCTCCGAGGGAGAGGAAGGGAGCCGGACCGACCAGGGCCTGTCAGGGCTCGGGGATGGAGCGACGCAGCTTGCGGGCGCGCTTCGGGGAGGTGACCCGCTCGCCGTAGGCCTCTGCGCTGTCCCCCTCCCGTTCCGCGCGCTCGGCCTCCGCGGCCTCGAAGCCGCCCGAGGGACGGCGCTTGCGCAGCGGCGGGGTGACGCCGGGGGCAAGTCGCCGGCTCGTGATGAGGAAGCCGGTGTGGCCGTGCATCCGGTGCTGAGGCCGCACGGCCAGCCCCTCGAGGTGCCAGCCGCGCACGAGCGACTCCCACGCGTTGGGCTCGGTGAAGCAGCCGAGGTCGCGCATCGCCTCGCCGACCCGGGAGAGCTGGGTCGTCGTGGCGACGTAGCAGATGACCAGTCCACCGGGCACGAGCGAGTCGGCGACGACCTCGAGGCACTCCCAGGGCGCGAGCATGTCGAGCACGACGCGGTCGACCGAACCGGGCTCGACGGCCGAGGGCAGCTCCTCGACGAGGTCGCCCACCGTGACGGTCCACGCGGGGTGGTCCTCCCCGAAGAACGCCCGTGCGTTGGCCTGCGCGATGTCGGCGAAGTCGGCGCGTCGCTCGAAGGACAGCAGCCGGCCACCCTCTCCCACCGCCCGCAGCAGCGACATGGACAGCGCACCGGATCCGACCCCGGCCTCGACGACGACCGCCCCCGGGAAGATGTCGCCCATCGTGACGATCTGTCCGGCGTCCTTGGGATAGACCACCGCAGCGCCGCGCGGCATGGACATGACGTAGTCGCTCAGCAACGGCCGGAGTGCGAGGTACTCGGTCCCGGCGGTGTTGCGCACCGTGATGCCGTCGGGGCGCCCGATGAGGTCGTCGTGGGAGAGGTAGCCACGGTGGGTGTGGAACTGCTTGCCCGGCTCGAGCGTGATCGTGTGCAGCCGGCCCTTGGGGTCGGTCAACTGGATCCGCTCCCCCGGCTTGAAGGGACCGCGCCGCAGATGCGCTCCCGTCGGCGGCTTCGGGGTGGGGATCTGGTCCGGATGGTCAGTCACAACGCCAGAACCTACTTCACGAGCCGCATCGCGTCGGCACCGAAGACGATTCCCTGGACCTGGCCATTCGCGACGACGAGCAGGACGTCCTGCCTCCCCTGGGCCATCACGCCGAAGACCTGCTCGACGGTCGGCCGGCCGTCGAACTCGTACACCCAGTGCGGCGGGGCCGCGACGGAGACCGCGCTCGCGGGGACGCTCGCGCGCATCGGCAGCGGGACGGACGCGACCGCGTCGGCGCGAACGATGCCGTTCGGGTGCCCGTCCCTCGGGTCGACGGTGACGTAGACCTGGTGGTCACCGGCCCACCAGGTGGCGATGGGCGCCCCCGCGGGCACGAGGACAGCGGGGCGCATGATCTGCTCGAGCGGCGTCGTGCTGATCCGCTGCCGCGCGCGACCGATGGCGATGGACTGCGACGCCCCGGTCCAGAGGAACCCTGAGATGAGCATCGCGAAGACGAGGATGAGCAGGCCGGGCGTCGCGCCCATGGCCAGCGGCAGGCCGACGAAGACGGCGACGGTGAGGACCGCCACGACCCGTCCGCTCCAGCCGGCGACGACCGAGGCGGTATGCGGTGAGCCGGTCAGCCGCCAGACCGCCGCCATGAGCACCTGCCCGCCGTCGAGCGGGAGGCCGGGAAGGAGGTTGAACACCGCGAGCAGAAGGTTGATGAACGCGAGCCGGCCCAGCACGGCGCCCGCGAGACCGTCACCGACGACGGACGCGACCGCATACAGGACGCCGGCCAGCAGGAGGTTGGCGAGCGGCCCGGACAGGCCCGTGACGCCCTGGGACCACGGCGTGCTGCGGCCCTCGAATGCGGTGTGCCCGCCCATGAGATCGGCCACAATGCGCCGCACCTTCATTCCGAAGGCACGGGCGCTCATGGCGTGCGCGCCCTCGTGGACGAGCACCGATAGGAGTAGGCCAAGGGCCACCACCGCGCCGACCACGTATGCGGTGGTCCCCAGCTCCGGATCGATCCGCAGGTAGGTGGAGCCGCTGCTCCACGTGATGAAGGCGGCCAGGAGCAGCCAGGTCCAGCCGATGTACACAGGCACGCCGAGGAACGACCCGATCCGCATGCCCGACGGGTACTCGCCGCTCGTCCGATCCGATGCCATACCGCAAGACTAGGTGGCGATATCGGGCCCGCTCGTCATACTTGACTGTTGTGCCCGACCTACGCCCCGATGCCACGGCAGCCCTGACTGCTGCCCTCCGCGACCGCATCCTCGTCATCGACGGGGCGATGGGCACGCTCATCCAGGGTCTCGGCCTCGGCGAGTCGGACTTCCGCGGTGAGCGTTTCGCCGACTGGGCACAGGACCTCAAGGGCAACAACGACTTGCTCTCCCTCACCCAGCCCGAGGCGATCGAGCAGATCCACACGCGCTACTTCGAGGCGGGCGCTGACCTCGCGACGACGAACACCTTCAACGCGCAACGGATCTCGCTGGCCGACTACGGTATGCAGGACCTGGCCTACGAGATGAACGTCGCCGCGGCACAGGTCGCCCGCAGGGCTGCCGACGCGGCGTCGACGCCGGAGTGGCCGCGCTACGTCATGGGCGCCCTGGGGCCGACGAACCGGACGGCCTCCATCTCCCCCGACGTCTCCGATCCCGGTGCGCGCAACGTCACCTATACCGAGCTCGTGGAGGCCTACCTCGAGCAAGCGCGCGGGCTCATCGACGGGGGCGTCGACGTGCTCCTCATCGAGACGGTCTTCGACACCCTCAACGCCAAGGCGGCGATCTTCGCCCTGGAGACGCTCTTCGAGGAGTACGGCCGTCGCTGGCCGGTCGTCATCTCCGGCACGATCACCGACGCCTCCGGGCGCACCCTCTCCGGGCAGGTCACCGAGGCCTTCTGGTACTCCGTGCGCCATGCGCAGCCGCTTGCGATCGGGCTGAACTGCGCGCTGGGCGCTGCGGAGATCCGCCCCTACCTCTCGGACCTGGCCCGGGTCGCGGACACCCACGTGAGCTGCCACCCGAACGCCGGCCTGCCCAACGAGTTCGGTGAGTACGACGAGTCGCCCGAGCACATGGCCGAGGTGGTGGGTGAGTTCGTCGAGTCCGGGCTCGTGAACCTCGTCGGCGGGTGCTGCGGCACGACGCCGGAGCACATCGAGGCCATCGCGGAGCGCGCCCGGGCTGGGCGGGCGCGGGAGGTGCCCACCGCATACCCGGCTCTGCGGCTGGCCGGCCTGGAGCCGGTGACCATCGACGACGACTCGCTCTTCGTCAACATCGGCGAGCGGACCAACATCACCGGCTCCGCCCGCTTCCGCAAGCTCATCGAGGCCGACGACTACGACACCGCCCTGTCGGTCGCGCGCCAGCAGGTCGAGAGCGGCGCCCAGGTCATCGACGTCAACATGGACGAGGGCATGATCGACGGTGTCGCGGCGATGCGGCGCTTCCTCACCCTGGCGGCGAGCGAGCCGGACATCAGCCGCGTGCCGGTCATGATCGACTCCTCGAAGTGGGAGGTCATCGAGGCGGGCCTGCAGTGCGTGCAGGGCAAGCCGATCGTCAACTCGATCTCCATGAAGGAGGGCGTCGGTCCCTTCATCGAGCAGGCGAAGCTGTGCCGGCGGTACGGCGCCGCGGTCGTCGTCATGGCCTTCGACGAGGACGGCCAGGCCGACACCCTGCAGCGACGCAAGGAGATCAGCGCCGAGGCCTACCGGATCCTCACCGAGGAGGTGGGCTTCCCGGCCGAGGACATCATCATCGACCCCAACATCTTCGCGGTGGCGACCGGCATCGAGGAGCACGCGCGCTACGGCCTGGACTTCATCGAGGCCACCCGCTGGATCAAGGAGAACCTCCCGCACGCACGCGTGAGCGGTGGCGTCTCCAACGTCTCGTTCTCGTTCCGCGGCAACAACCCGGTGCGCGAGGCGATCCACGCGGTGTTCCTCTTCCATGCCATCCGCGCCGGCCTCGACATGGCCATCGTCAACGCCGGTGCGCTCGTGAACTATGACGACATCGACCGTGAGCTGCGCGAGGTGATCGAGGACGTCATCCTGGACCGCCGGCCCGACTCCACCGAGCGACTCGTGGAGATCGCGCCACGGTTCAACACCGGCGGGGCTGCCGAGGACCCGGCCGCGAACGAGGCCTGGCGCGACCTGCCGATCGAGGAGCGCATCACGCACGCGCTCGTCCACGGGATCGACGCGCACGTCGAGGCCGACACCGAGGAGCTGCGGCTCGCGGTCGCCGAGCGCGGTGGAGCGCCGATCGAGGTCATCGAGGGCCCGCTCATGACCGGTATGGGCGTCGTCGGCGACCTCTTCGGCGCCGGCAAGATGTTCCTCCCTCAGGTCGTCAAGAGCGCACGGGTCATGAAGAAGGCCGTCGCCCACCTCATCCCCTACATCGAGGCGGAGAAGCTCGCGAACCCCGAGACCGCCGGGGCCGACGCCAAGGGCACCATCGTCATGGCCACGGTCAAGGGAGACGTGCACGACATCGGCAAGAACATCGTCGGCGTCGTGCTCCAGTGCAACAACTACGAGGTCATCGACCTCGGGGTCATGGTGCCCGCGCAGAAGATCCTCGACACCGCGCGGGAGCACGGTGCCGACATGATCGGGCTGTCCGGCCTCATCACCCCCTCGCTCGACGAGATGGTCAACGTCGCCGGGGAGATGGAGCGCCTGGGCTGGGACATCCCGCTCCTCATCGGCGGCGCGACGACCTCTCGGGCGCACACCGCCGTCAAGGTCGACCCGCGCTACTCCGGCCCGGTCATCTGGGTCAAGGACGCGTCCCGCTCGGTGCCGGTGGTCTCCTCGCTCCTGTCCTCGACCCGTCGCGACGGGCTGCTCGACGAGGTGAAGCGGGACTACGACGCGCTGCGGGCCCGGCATGCGGCCAAGTCGACCGAGCGACCGCTGATCAGCCTCGAGCAGGCCCGGGCGAGGGCGCCCCGGATCGACTTCGTCGCGCAGCCTCCGGTGGAACCGCGCAAGGCCGGGGTCCACGTCATCACCGCGCAGGACCTCTCCGTGCTGCGCGAGTACATCGACTGGGGACCGTTCTTCCTGGCCTGGGAGATGAAGGGCCGCTTCCCGGACATCCTCGACGATCCTGTGAGCGGCGAGGCCGCCCGGCGGCTCTACGAGGACGCCCAGGAGATGCTCGACCGGATCATCGCCGAGGGCTGGCTCACCGCCAACGCCGTGTTCGGGATCTTCCCGGCCGCGGCCGTCGGTGACGACATCGTCGTCTACACCGACGAGAGCCGCACGACGGTGAAGGCGACGCTGCACACCCTGCGCCAGCAGGGACAGCACCGCGACGGTGTCCCGAACAAGGCCAACGCCGACTTCATCGCCCCCGCCGGCTCCGGCATACCCGACTGGGTGGGGGCCTTCGCCGTCACGGCCGGTCTCGGCGCCACCGAGAAGATCATGGAGCTCAAGGCGGCTCATGACGACTACTCGGCGATCCTCCTCGAGGCGCTCGCCGACCGGCTCGCCGAGGCCTTCGCGGAGTGGCTGCACCGGCAGGTGCGCACCGAGTTCTGGGGGTATGCGCCGGACGAGCCGCTCGATCACGAGGCCCTGGTCGCGGAGCGCTATGTCGGTGTGCGGCCCGCTCCGGGGTACCCGTCATGCCCGGACCACACCGAGAAGGAGACGCTGTGGTCGCTCCTCGACGTCGAGGAGAACGCCGCCATCGAGCTCACCGAGTCGATGGCGATGTGGCCGGGTGCCTCGGTGTCCGGCTGGTACTTCGCGCACCCGGAGTCGGGGTACTTCGTCGTCGGCCGACTGGGTCGGGACCAGGTGGAGGAGTATGCCGCCCGCAAGGGGTGGGACCTGTCCACCGCCGAGCGGTGGCTCTCACCGAACCTCGGCTACGACCCCGTCGACTGAGTCAGCCGTGTCACCCTGCCCGCCGGACCGGTGACCGCTCTGTCAGTGCCCTGTCGTAGCGTCTCCGGTATGCCACCTGCCCTCTCCCCGAGCCGCGCAGCCGACTTCAAGCAGTGCCCGCTGCTCTACAGGTTCCGGGCCGTCGACAAGCTCACCGGGCCGCCGAGCCCGGCCGCTGTCCGCGGCACGCTCGTCCACGCCGTCCTCGAGACGCTCTTCGACCTGCCCGCCCACGAGCGCACGCCGGAGCGCGCGCTCGAGCTCGTCGAGCCGCGGTGGCGTGCGCTCGTCGAGGCCGGGCCCGAGCTGGCCGACATGCTCGACTCGAACGGCGACACGGACGAGTCCTGGTTCGCCCAGGCCGCGGGTCTGGTCGAGCGGTGGTTCGAGCTCGAGGACCCCACCCGGCTGGAGCCCGCGGACCGCGAGCTCTACGTCGAGACCGACATCGACGGCCTCGTCCTGCGCGGATACATCGACCGGGTCGACATCGCGCCCACCGGGGCGGTGCGCATCGTCGACTACAAGACGGGTCGCTGCCCGGACCCGCGCTTCGAGGGCAAGGCCCTGTTCCAGATGAAGTTCTACGCGCTCGTGCTGTGGCGGCTGCGCGGCGTCATCCCGGCGATGCTCCAGCTCGTCTACCTCGGCGACGGCAAGGTCGTGCGCTACGTGCCCGACGAGGCCGATCTGCTCGCCGTGGAGCGCAACGTGCGGGCCGTGTGGGCCGCCATCGAGCGGGCTGCGGTGACCGGGGACTGGCGTCCGAGGCCCTCGACCCTCTGCTCGTGGTGCGAGTTCCAGGCGCTGTGCCCTGAGTACGGCGGTACTCCCCCGCCGCTGCCCCTGGATGCAGAGAGACTGGCCCTCGATCCCGCTCGCTCAGGGGCTGCTGTTCCGGCCGACGACTAGGCCGCTACCCAGGCCCTCGTGGGCTCGGATTCGGTTCAGAAGGACGCGGCGGCCCGGGCGTGCAGCTCTGCGAGATCGGCTGCAGTGACCCCCACGAGGGAGTCGAGCGCGAGGGCGCCCGGCATGGGTGGGATGTCGATGAGGTGCCGCACTGCCAGGGTGGGCACACCCGCGCCCGTCGCCGACGTCACCCCCGCCGGCGAGTCCTCGATGGCCAGGCAGGCAGCCGGGTCGACCCCGAGCTCCCGCGCCGCATGGAAATACGGCTCAGGGTGGGGCTTGCCCCGGGCGACGACGTCCCCGCTCGCGATGGCGGAGAACACCCCTGTGGGCAGCTGCTCGACGATCGGCTCGACGAGTGCGGTCCAGGACATGGTGACCAGCGCGGAGCGGATGCCCGCCTCGTGCACCGAGTGGAGCAGCTCGCGGGCGCCCGGGCGCCACGGTGGGCTGTCGCGCACATCGGCGACCACCCGCTCGAGCAGCGCGTGGATGATCTCCTCCGGCTCGGCCGTCACCGGTGAGTTGGCACGGATGAACTCGGCCGACACATACAGGTCCTGACCGATGAGAGCAGAGCCGAGCTCCTCGGACCACTGGCCGCCGGCCTCGGCGACGATGGCGTGCTCGGCCCGCACCCACGAGGGCTCGGTGTCGACGATCGTGCCGTCCATGTCCCAGAGGACCGCGACGGGAGTGGTCATGGCCGCCGTCCTGCCCGGGCCGTACTCGGCGTCGGTCTGCGGTCCTCAGGTCTGGACGTGACCGGGAGGCGGCACCCGACCGGGTTGCGTTTTGCGCTCAGCACCCGACCCACCCTAGACATAGGGTGGCAGCATGATCGAACTCGATGACATCCCCGAGCTGGCCAACCCGCTCGTCATCGCCGCCTTCGAGGGCTGGAACGACGCGGGCGAGGCTGCCTCGGCACTCATCGATCACCTCGCCGTCATCTGGGATGCCGAGCCGATCGCCGCCCTCGACCCCGAGGACTACTACGACTTCCAGGTCAACCGGCCCCGGGTCGTCGTCGACGAGGGCCGGCGCCGCATCCACTGGCGGACGACCCGGTTGCTCCTCGCGCAGCGGACCACCCTCGGACGCGACGTCATCCTCATCCAGGGAGTGGAGCCTTCGTTCCGCTGGCGTGGCTTCGTCATCGAGCTGATGGACTTCGCGCACGCCGTGGGCGTCAACACGGTCATCACCCTCGGCGCGCTCATGGCCGATGTCGCCCACACGCGTCCGATCCCGGTCACCGCGACGTCGGACGACGAGGCGACCGTGCGCCGGTACGACCTCGAGGTGAGTCGGTACGAGGGGCCCACCGGCATCGTCGGGGTGCTCGCGGACGCCGCGACCCAGGGTGGCCTGGAGTCGATCTCGTGCTGGGCCGCCGTACCGCACTATGCGGGGCACACCCCGTCCCCCAAGGCCACGCTGGCCCTGCTCACGCGGCTCGAGGAGCTGCTCGACGCGCCGATCGACCACCTGGACCTCGACGAGGACGCCCGCGCCTGGGAGCGCGGGGTGGACGAGCTCGCGGACGGTGACGAGGACGTCGCGGAGTACGTCGAGGCCCTCGAGGAGGCCCAGGACACAGCGGAGCTCCCGGAGGCGAGCGGCGAGGCCATCGCCCGGGAGTTCGAGCGCTTCCTGCGACGCCGCTCGGCCGGCGAGGAGAAGGACGGCGGCCCCGCCGGCCCGCCGGGCTAGTGAGCCGCTGAAGGACTACAGCCGCAGCCCCAGCAGGGCGTCCATCGCCCGGGAGACCAGGCCCGGCGCCTCGTTGTCGTCCCCACCCTCGGTGAGCGTGCGGGTCGCCCACTCGTCGAGCGCGGCGAGGGCTGCGGGGCTGTCGAGATCGCGGGCCAGCGCCGCCCGGATGGCGGTCACGGTCTCCTCGCCCGCGGGCGCGGTGTTGACCGAGAGGGCCTCGCGCCAGCGCGTCAGCCGAGCCGTCGCAACCTGGAGCATCTCGTCGGTGTACTCCCACTCGCGGCGGTAGTGCTGACCGAGCAGGAGGGTGCGGATGACCATGGGCTCCACCCCTGCCTCGCGGAGCCTGCTCACGAAGACGAGGTTGCCCCTGGACTTGCTCATCTTCTCGCCCTGGTAGGCGACGAGCGCCTGGTAGACGTAGTGCTCGGCGTAGGTGGCCGCGCCGGTGAGCGCCGTCGCCTGGGCCGCGGACATGCCGTGGTGCGGGAAGACGAGGTCGTACCCACCGAGCTGGACGTCGAAGGGCACGTCGAGGAGGTCGACGGCCAGGGCAGTGCACTCGATGTGCCACCCCGGCCGACCCTGGCCCAGGCCGTCGCCACCGTCCCACGACGGCTCACCCGGGCGGGCCGCCAGCCAGAGCATCGGGTCGAGCGGATCGCGTTTGCCCGCTCGGTCCGGGTCCCCACCGCGCTCGGCGGACAGCGCGAGCATGGTGTCGCGGTCCAGGCGACCGATGTCCCCGGGTGCGGCGTCGACCTGGCCGAGATCGAGGTAGACGTCCGGCCCTCCGCGCTCGTCGGTGAGGGTGTAGGTCATGCCCTTGGCGACGAGGGCCCGCACCGCGGACGTGATCGTGTCCATCGACTCGACGACGCCGAGGTAGTGCGTCGGAGGGAGGACGGCCAGCGCCGTCATGTCGTCGCGGAAGAGAGCGATGGAGTCCGCGGCGAGGTCCTTCCAGTCCACACCGTCACGGTGCGCCCGCTCGAGCAGCGGGTCGTCGATGTCGGTGATGTTCTGCACGGACACGACTTCGTGGCCGTTGTCCAGCAGAGCCCGGTGCAGCAGGTCGCCCGCGAGGTACGTCGCCGCATGACCGAGGTGGGTCGAGTCGTACGGGGTGACGCCGCAGGCGTAGGTCCGTGCGGTAGGCCCGGGTCGCAGCGGACGCAGACTGTCCGTCCGCAGGTCGTAGAGCTCGATCTGGAAGCGCTCGCCGGGCACAGCAGGCAGGAACGGAGTGGGCCAGGAGATCACGTGCAGAGCCTAATCGGCCCGAGAGTGGCCACCGAACACACCCGTCACAGAGCGGGCCACGGGATCGCCGGCCAGTCCTGCCCCGGCGCCGGGAAGCGACCGGACTCGAGCAGGTCGTCGACGCGCTCGGCCAGGGCCGCGAGCTCGTCCTGCGTGAGGTGCTCCGCGAGCTCGTCGCTCGCGGGGCCCTCGAGGGCGGCGCGCAAGCGGTGCACCGGCTCGAGGTCCATCGCGGTGAGCCGCTCGCCGACGAAGCCCCACAGCACCGTCCGCAGCTTCGGCTCGACGCTCAGCGACACGCCGTGGTCGACGCCCCACACCTGGCCCGGGTCCTCCCTCGACCGGATGAGATGACTTCCCTTGCGGTCCGAGGTGTTGAGCACGAGGTCGAGCACAGCGACCCGCCGCGTCCCTGGGTCGTCCGCGTGGACCAGCAGCACCGCCCGGCCGTGCTGGTCGCTGCCCTCGAACACCGCCCGCCAGCCGTCAGGGGCTTGTCCGGGAGCGACGACGTCGACCACCGACTCGCTGTCCCCCTCCACCCAGAGCTGGGCCGACCCCGGGCCGAGCGGCCCGGTGGTCCGGAGCACCGTCGGGGGAACGACGGAGAAGCCGCCGAGCTCGGAGATGAGGTAGGCTGCGCGCTCCCGTCCGGCCAGCGTCCCGTCGGGATAGTCCCAGAGCGGTCGCTCGCGGGAGATCGGCTTGTAGATGGCGTGGACGCGCTCGTCACCGACCGGCAGGCTCACGAGCAGCGCGGCGTTGCTCGAGACGAGGATGCGTCCCTCGACGCTCAGCTCCGCCTCC
>JAAYCP010000108.1 GCA_012729695.1 Actinomycetales bacterium
CGCGGTCCCTCAGGTCTCAGCCCGAGCGCCCTCACGCCTTGTCGAGGTAGTCGACCAGTTCCGAGGCCAGACCCAGATACGTCTGCGGGGTCAGCGCCACCAGCCGCTCCTCGACCTCAGCGGGGAGGCCGAGGCCGCGGATGAACTCGACCATCTCCTCCTGACCGATGCGCCGGCCGCGGGTCAGCTCCTTGAGGCGCTCGTACGGCTCCTCCATGCCGGGCACCCCCTGCGCCGCCAGCGCGCGCATCGCCGACTGGACCGGCTCGCCGAGGACCTCCCAGTTGTTGTCGAGGTCGGCCGCCATCGCCTCGGGCACGGCGTCGAGCCCGCGCAGTCCCCGCGCCACGTTGTCAATAGCGAGCACGCTGTGCCCGAAGGCGATCCCGATGTTGCGCTGCATCGAGGAGTCGGTGAGGTCACGCTGCAGCCGGGAGGACACGAGCGTCGAGGCGAGCACGTCGAGCAGGGCGTTGGACACCTCGAGGTTGGCCTCGGCGTTCTCGAAGCGGATCGGGTTGACCTTGTGCGGCATCGTGCTCGAGCCGACCGTGCCCTGCCCGCGCACCTGGGCGAAGTAGCCCATGGAGATGTAGCTCCATACGTCCGTGCACAGGTTGTGCAGGATGCGGTTGAACCGGGCCATGTCCGCATACAGCTCGGCCTGCCAGTCGTGGCTCTCGATCTGGGTCGTGAGCGGGTTCCACTGCAGCCCCAGACCCTCGACGAACTCCCTCGAGATGGTCGGCCAGTCCGCCTCGGGGACGGCCGCGAGGTGAGCGCCGAAGGTGCCGGTTGCCCCGTTGAGCTTGCCGAGGAACTCCGCTGAGCGGATTCGGCGCAGCTGGCGGGACAACCGCCAGGCGTGGACAGCGAGCTCCTTGCCCAGGGTTGTCGGCGTCGCCGGCTGCCCGTGGGTATGCCCGAGGAGGGGGACCGCTCGCAGGTCACGTGCCATCTGGCCGATCTGGGCGACGACCTCCTCGGCGCGCGGCAACCAGACCTGCGCGACCGCGCCCTGGACCATGAGCGCATACGAGAGGTTGTTGATGTCCTCGCTGGTGCAGCAGAAGTGGATCAGCTCGGCCAGTCCGGCGTCGGCGGGGTCGGGAGTGATCCCGGCCAGCCGGTCCTTGAGGAGGTACTCGACCGCCTTGACGTCGTGCTGGGTGACCCGCTCGGTCTCGGCCAGCTCCTCGATCGTCGCGCTGTCGAAGTCGTCGACAACGGCGCGCAGCCTCTGCTTCTCCTCGTCGGTGAAGCTGCGCACCCCTGGCACGACCCCGTGGTCGGTGAGATGGATGAGCCACTCGATCTCGACGTGGATCCGCGTGCGGTTCAGGGCCGGCTCGGACAGGTGGTCGACGAGCGGGGCGACGGCATCCCGGTAGCGACCGTCCAGAGGCCCCAGCGCGACGGGCGGCGTCGCGTCAGCGAGGGAAGACATGCTCGATATCCTCCCAGACGGGTGCCGGGCCGGGCTCGGGGCTCCCATGGGGTGGGCGCTCGGACGTCACGCCCCGATCTCGGACCGCACGTACTCGATGATGCCCGGCGTCGCCGCGACGATCTCGGCGTAGGTGATGTCGAAGTCGTCGTCGTCCCCGTACCAGGGGTCGTCCATGCCGAGCGTTCCGGCCGCCACCGCCTCGGGGTCGAAGGAGCGCAGCATCCGGATCTTGGCGCGGTCCTCCTCCGAGCGAGCACGGTCCCGCAGGATCCGCTCGTGGATGTGGTCCGCGGTGAGCACCAGGTCTGCGTCGTCGAAGGAGTCCGACCGGAACTGGACGGCCCGCTTGGTGCGGAACCCTGAGTCCCGGACCGAATTCCGCTGCATGACGGCGATCGTCCGGCGGTCCATGGGGCGGCCGAGCTCCTCGGTCGAGGTCCCGGCGCTCGAGACCACGACCCGGTCGCTCAGCCCGGCGTCCTCGAACGCCTGACGCAGCACGAACTCAGCCATGGGGGAGCGGCAGATGTTGCCCCAGCAGACAACGACGATTCGGTATGCGTCGCTCGAGTCAGTCATGACCCAAGCCTCTCAGATGGCAACAGGGAGAACCGCATTGGCTGAAGTGAGGTCATCCGCCCGTGCGTTGGAGTGCACGGTGTGCCTCCCGTTGAGGCGGAGCCCCTCGTGTGGGTGTGTGTGCGTGCGTTGGAGTGCACGGTGTGCCTCCCGTTGAGGCGGAGCCCCTCGTGTGGGTGCGCGCCAGTGCGCTGCGATGCGGGTTCAGGTCGCTGTCCGGAGACGGATCAGCCCGGCGAGCGCCCTTGGGTGACCTCGGTTATCCACATGGGATCGGCAGATGCAGCACCTGGCAGCGACGACACTCCCGACTTGTCCACACATTGTGAATAACGTTGAGAATCTTGGGAATACATGATCAAGAGGGTTGTAAATCGAACAATTGTCCACTAGAGTCTCTACATGGACGAGCCCACCCGCATCATCGAGCAGCACCGAACGGTGCTCGATGATGCGCTCGGCGCCCTGACCGCGCTCGCCCCGGTGCTGCACCAGGCCTACAACGACGAGCTGGCGGAGCTGATGACCCAGCTCGACACCCTTGCCGCCACAGCGCGTGGGGCGCAGAGCGAAGTGTTGCTCGAGGCCAAGCGGCGCGGAGTCACCGTTGAGTTCGCCAAGAACACCCGGGGGTGGGTCCTCGAGTACGCTCCCTCGCTGCGGCAGTCCGGTGCTGGTCAGCTGGCCAAGCTCATCGACACCGTCGCCTCGCGCTCCACCGTGACCGCGGGCTACGACCTCGAGGAAGACCTGGCTGCGATGGGTGACGGGGAAGCAATGGTGCTCAACAAGCATCATCACGTGGTCATGACCTGGGCAAGGGTGCGTACCGGTGAGATCAGCCCGGCGCTGGCGTTGGCGGCGATCAGGGAGATCGACCGGCTCTACGACCGGCTCATGCCCGCTGCGGTCCCAACGGTCACCACCGCGTTGCTGGATGTCGGGGTCGCCTTCGGGGTCACGACGATGCGTGAGCTCAAGACCCGCATCCTCGCCGAGTACGGGGGAGAGGACGAGGACGAGGTCGACAAGGAGCAGGGCCGGCTGCGCAAGTTCGCCTTCCTCACCAGCCCGCAGGTCGACTCCGGTGACCTGACCATCTACCGGCTCGGGCTCACTCCGGAACAGGCCGCCCGACTCGAGGCTGTCATCGGCCCACTCTGCGCACCAAGGCCGAACCCTGAGACCGGCGAGCGGGACCTGCGCTCCCACGAGCAGCGTCGAGCCGAGGCCCTCGATGAGGTGCTCTCCCGCAGTCAGTCTGCGGATGCTGCCGACAAGGGCGGCCCGGCCAGCTCGGATACGACGATGCTCATCACCATCGACCTCGAAGACCTCAAGAGCCGCAGCGGTGCAGGAGAGGTCCTCAAGACGCGCGCCGACGGCACCCTGCTCGGCATCGAGACCCTACGCAAGCTCTGCTGCGACGCCGACCTGATCCCCGTGGTCCTCGGCAGCGACAGCGAGGCGCTCGACCACGGCATGGTCGTGAGGCTCTTCACCCGGAAGCAGCGTCGAGCGATCTATCGCCGCGACCGGCACTGCACCTTCCCCGGCTGCGACGCCCCGGGTGCCTGGACCCGGGTGCACCACGTACGCCACTGGGCCGACGGCGGACCCACCGACCTCGCCAATGCAGCACTTCTGTGCCAGCGGCATCACACCTACGTTCACGACAAGCGACTCTGGGCAGAAGTCCGAGCCACGCCGGATGAGAGGGGACGATACGTCGTCTGGGATCTCACCGAGCACAGCTACGACAGGGCCCTGCTCCAACAGCCCGGTCGAGACCCATGGCTCGCTGCCTAGACGCAACTGCGCCTGCACTCAGCCCTGCGCTCAAGCCTGCACTGACATGCTCCCGATCGAAAGAGCTGAGAGAGCAGGCTGGTTCAGGCTCAGGTGAGCTTGACCTGGTCCAGGATCTGCCAGAAGCGCGCCCGCAGGTCGTGCCGCGAGGCCTCGTCGATGTCGTACTGCTCGCTGCGGTTCGACAGGTCCATGAGCAGCGCCCGGTCGAGGTCCGGCGGGATCGAGGGTCGCTGCTGCTTCAGGGTCGCGAGGTCCTCCGGCGTCGCCGTGGCGCACCAGGAGCGCACGACCTGGCGCGCTACGGTCGTGATGAGCTCGGGGGTGACCCCGACGTACGAGCCGTAGGGCGCCTGGTCTGTGGCGGTCGTCCACACCGGCTCCGGTGGAGGCACCAGCGTGGTCGCCTTCTTCTTCGCGAAGAGGGACGGGGTCGGGCTGGGGACGCCGTTGCCGGTGCCGCTGCCGACGGATGCGAGCTCCGCGTCGGACCCGGGCTCGCCAGCCCCACCCGTCTTGGCCGACCCGGCTCCGACTCCCGCCGTCGCTGCGCCACCCTCGGCCCGCGAGGCCGCCGGTTTGCCATCCGCCGCTGTCTTACCAGCCGCTGCCTCCTCTTCGGGGGCGCCGATCTTCTCGACCGCAGGAGATTCCTCGGCGTCCTCCTCCCGTTGCACTCCGGCGCCGACCTCCACCGCGACTCCGCTCGCAACGACGGTGACCACCCTCTCCTCGGTGATCTCCTCCTCGACCCTGAACTCGTCAGGGATGAGCTCCTCCGGGATCGCCCGCGAGCGGACGACCTGGTCCACGGTCTCGCCGTCGAGGAGGACGAGTCCGTCCGCGGCCCGCTGCAGGTGCCGGGCGACGCCGTGGGGGCGTCCGTCGTGCCCCGGCACAGCCAGCAGGATGACCTGGACCCCGTGGCCCTGGGCCTCCTCGACCGCCTCGGTGAGGTCGTCGTCGCCGGAGACAAGATAGATGACATCGACGACCCGGTTCCGTCCGTGCGTGGCCAGGTCGAGGCCGATCCGCAGGTCGACGCCCTTCTGCTCTCCGGCGTGGGAGAGCCGGCCGAGCCGCAGCTTCACCCTGGGCAGCAGACCGATCTCGTCCTGGACGAAGTCGGGCATGCCACCCGGGCGCGCCCCGGAGTCGTACCAGTTCACCCGGAGCAGCGGCAGCCCACTGTCCTCCTCGGCCTTGTCCATGAGCGCCTGGATGAGGGCAGGGTGGTCCACGTAGACCCCGCGTCGCAGGGAGGTCCCAGTCACCCGGGTGGCGGCAGCAGCCAGGAGGTAGCCGACGTCAACGTAGATGGCACAGTAGGACCGCATGCCTCAACCTTGCCAGACGACCGGCTGACTGAGATCAGCACGTCTGCCCGGGTCAGATCAGCGCGCCCCGGAGAGCGCGGTGACCCAGACGACGACGGCGAGGGGAGTGGCGACGGCGAGCATCGCATACCCGATCATGGTGGCGACCATGATCCAGTCGCGCCGACCGTCCTCGGTGAGCAGGCGGAGACGCACCTGCGCAGCACTGACCGAGTCGGACGCCGCGCCGAGCGTGGCAGCAGGATGCTGTGCGCCGGCCAGCGCGACGAGAGCGCGACCCATGGGGAGGCGGCCCGCCGTGCGCGCTCCGCTGCGGTCCGCGAGCACCTCCGCGAGCAGGCGAACCTCGGCGAGCACGTCCTCATGGCGCAGCGGCTTCGGCATAGCCGTGTGGAGCACGGTGAAGAACTCCACGAGCAGGTCGTGCCGGGCCCGCACGTGCGCGCGTTCATGGGCGAGCACGGCCCGCACCTCGGGAGGTCCGAGCTGCTCGAGCATGCCGGTCGAGATGACGACGCGATGGGTCAGGCCGGGCACGCAGTATGCGGTGGGCGCCGGGTGCTGGATGACCCGCAGCTGCGGCGTGGGCTGGTCCAGCTCGTCGAACTCGTGCCCGACGAGCTCGAGCAGCTCGCGGTGCGCCCGGCGGGTGCGGCGCAACGATGTCCCGACCTGGTGGCCGGCCAGGAGGAGTCGGACGACCATGGACGCAGTGATCACCGCTGCCACAACGGCCACACCGAGCGCGAGCGGCGTGGTGGTGAGGGACTCCCGCATGACCCAGAGCGCGAGCGGAAGCGCCGCGAGCAGGGACACGACAGCCGCCAGGGCGACGGCCTGCCAGACGAGGAGGGCGAGCAGCGGCTCACGCCGGAAGATGTGCCGCCGCACCATGGCCTTCTGCACCGGCCACGTCAGCAGTACCGCGAGCAGGACAAGTCCTGCGACGGGCAGCCAGGTGCTGAGAGGGGGCATGGACGACGACTCGGCTTCAGTGTTCGATCAGTGCCGAGGGCACGGATCAGTACGGACCACGACTGTGCGGTGCGCGGGCATGCGCGCACCCACCACACAGGGTAGTCCCGATCAGCCGCAGTCGAGCATCGCCCCTCGCGGTCGAGGGAGGCGCAGGGGCGCGCGTCGCTCCTGGACCGCGGAAAGCGAATGCGGTCAGCCCGCCTGCCGCCGCTCCAGCTCGGCGAGCGCAGCCTTGAGGTCGTCGATCTCCTCCGGACTGGCGGAGTCGAGGAAGTGCATCATGGCGGCCTTGCGGTCGCTGGACTCGATGTGGTCCAGGCCCTCACGGAGCAGCTGCGCGGTGATCTCCTCGCTCGTCGAGACGGGCTGGTAGCGCCAGGCGCGGCCGTCCCGCTCGCGGGTGACGAGTCCCTTCTTCGTGAGCCGGTCGAGCACCGTCATCACGGTCGTGTAGGCGATGTCGCGCTCCTGCGAGATGCTCTCGTGGATGTCGCGAACCGTGAGCGACGCGGTGGGGTCCGTCTCGTCCAGGGCCCAGAGCCGATCCATGATGGCGCGCTCAAGGTCCCCGAGGCGAGCGCGTCGGCTGATCTTCATCGCTCCTCCTCCTGTTCCGTGATGCCGGTCCCGTGAGCCCGGTGTCGTGATTCTTCTGTCGCGATTCTGATGTGGTGCAAGGTTTGTGGCTGTCGGTGCTTCGGTCTGTGGTCGGTCGCTATGGGGTTGTCGCTGTCGGTTCAGCGGTGGTCGGTCGAGCCGATGGCCTCGACGTCGTCAGCAGGTTCGGTCGGTTCGTCGCCTCTGTTACGAGCCACTCTACTACACGTGGTCGTAATAACCTGATCGGCCCGCACCTCGATCACCATGTCGAGCTCATCGAGACCGTCGTGACGGTGCGAGACGAGGACCACGGTGCGGTCCGCGGTCGCCTCGCGGAGGTCGCGCAGCACTGCGACGGCCGTGGCGTGGTCGAGGTGGGCGACCGGCTCGTCGAGCAGCACGACCGGCCGCCGGCTGACCACCGCTCGGGCGATGGCAAGGCGGGCCCGCTCGCCACCGGAGAGTCCGCGTCCGCCGCTGCCGAGGACCGTGTCGAGTCCCTCGGGCAGCTCGGCGAGCAGCCCGCGGAGCCCGGCCCGCTCCAGCCCCTCGATCAGGTCGGCATCGCCCGCCTCGGGGTTCGCGAGGAGGAGGTTGTTGCGCGCGGAGGAGGCGAAGACATGCGGCTCGTCGTCGACGATCGCGAACCGCGCCCTGGTCTCCCCCAGCTCGAGGTCGCGAACCTCGTCACCGGAGAGCGCATACCGACCCGCGGCAGGATCGAGGTGCCGGGCGAGGACTGCGAGCAGCGTCGACTTGCCGGCCCCGTTCGGACCGGTGATCCCGAGCGAGGTCCCGGGCGCGAGCGACAGGGTTACCTCAGGCATATCCATCCGCTCGCCTCGCCACGAGGCCTGCACGGCGTCGGTGGTCAGCTCGGGGAGTGGAGCAGGTATGCCGTGGCCGGCCGGCGCGACGGCCGGCACCTGGTCGAGGAGGTCGGTGATCCGTTGCTGCGCACCCTCCGCCCGGGCCAGGGCACGCATGGCCTCGGCGAGGGGCGCGAGGCCGTCTCCGAGGGCCACGGGCAGGACGATAAGGAGGGCCGCGACGGGTGCCGAGCCCACCTGCTGGGCCGCGATCCAGGCAGCGCCGGCCGCGGCGATGCCGGTGCTGGTGAGGATGATCGCGGCGGCCAGGGCACGTCCGCGCGACTGCCTGCGCACTGCCGCGGCCCAGGCACGGTGGGCGTCCACGAGCCACGACCGCGCGTCCGCCTCGGCGCCGATCGCCTGGAGCTCGAGGCTCGATCCGGCAACGAGGTCCGAGACCTGCTGGACCCGCGCACGCGCTGCGAGCAGCTCGGCCTGCGAGGAGCGTTCGAGGAGATAGGCGAGGTAGCACGACCCCGCGATGACGAGGAGCATCCCGGCGACGATGAGCCCGACGGTGGGGTTGAGGAGGGCGGCGAGGATCGCGCCGAGGACCCCTGCGACCACGCCCGACATGACCGGCACCGTGACCCGGACCTGGGCCTCGACGACGTCGGTGATGTCGTCGACCACTCCGGCGAGGACGCTCGAGCGGGAGCGACGGCCGAGGCGTGCGGGCGTGAGCGGCACGAGCGCCGCATACATCTGGGCGCGGCGGCCGGCCAGCTCGCCGAGCGCCTCGTCGTGCGAGATCAGCCGCTCGACGTAGCGCAGCACCGGCCGGGCGATACCGAACGCGCGCACCCCGACGACTGCGACGAGGAGCGTGAGGATGATCGGGCGCTCGCTCGCGCGGACGATGAGCCAGCCCGAGGTGGCGGTGAGGGCGATTCCGCTTGCGGTTGCCGCTCCCCCGATAAGGCCGGAGAGCAGGATTCGCGGCGAGGGTCGCAGCGACTGGAGGCTGCTCATGCCGTCACCCGCGCACGGTCGAGGTGGATGTGCTCGTCCGCGATCTGGAGCAGCTCGGGCCGGTGGGTGACGGCGATGACCGTGCGCTCAGCAGCCAGCTCCCGGATGACGTCGTGGATCGCGTGGCTGGTCTCTGCGTCCAGGTGTGCCGTCGGCTCGTCGAGCAGGAGGACGGGCCGGTCGCTGAGCAGCGCGCGGGCCAGGACAAGGCGCGAGCGTTGTCCGGCCGAGAGCCCGAAGCCGTCGTCCCCCAGCTCGGTGTCGAGCGACCCGGGCATGGCCGCGACGACACCCTCCAGGCCGACCCTCCGAAGGGCGTCCCACAGCGCGTCGTCAGAGGCTCCGTTGCCGAGCCGGAGGTTGTCCCGGACCGATCCCGCGGCGACGAAGGGCCGCTGCGAGACGAGATGGGCGGCGCTCGTGAGAGTGCGTGTGGCGCCGGTGCTCGGGGCGTCCGTGCTCGGGGTGATGGTGCCCGTGGTGATGGTGC
>JAAYCP010000109.1 GCA_012729695.1 Actinomycetales bacterium
ACGTTCAGGACGTGCTGGGGGTCAGCGCCCGGACAGTGGGCCGGGTCCGCCGGCGGGAGCTTCGAAGCCTCGCCGGGGGGAGCGAATCGGCTCAGTGACGCCGCCACATCGACCGGCGGCTGCGGGACGAGCCCGTTGTCACCTGATTGCTCATCGGACGTCGCCTCCGAGCCGCCCGTCGCCCCTTCCATGCCCTGGCTCGCCGGGTCATCGACGCCTGCGCCGCTATCGCTCGAGGAGCAGGCTGCTGCGGCGATCACGCTCAGCGCGACGACCCCCGCCGAGAGCCCGCGTCCGAGCCGACCCCTCCACCGCGGGCGCTGCATCGATGGTCCGATCCGCATACTCGTGCCTTCCCCTCATGTCCTTGAGCGCTGTGTCCAGTTGCGTCAGAGTCAGCCACCCTACCGGCGACCCCACAAAGCGAGGCGGTTCAGCCCTGCAGGACTTCGCAGATCTCCTCGTTCCTCGCCGATCGGCTGAATCACTCGCGGAGGACCCTGCAGATCTCCTCGTATGCGTCTGCCCCGAGAGCGACCAGCCGCACCTCGTCGACGGATACGTCGGTGTGGGCGATGGTGTCCACCGCCGTGCGGATGGCCAGCTCCCGTGGCCAGCCGTAGATGCCCGCCCCGATCAGTGGAAAGGCGACGGTTCGGGCGCCGAGCTCGTCGGCGACCTCGAGGCTGCGTCGGTAGCACGACGCGAGGAGCGAGGGGTCGCGCTCTCCGGCCCGGTAGTTCGGCCCCACGGTATGGATCACCCAGCGGGCGGGCAGGTTTCCGGCTGTCGTCCAGCCGGCGTCGCCGGTTGCGAGGCCGCGCGGGAACCGGGCGATGCAGTCCTGCAGGACGGCCGGCCCACCCCTGCGGTGGATCGCCCCGTCCACCCCTCCGCCGCCGCGCATGGCGCGGTTGGCGGCATTGACGACGGCATCGACGACCTGGGTCGTGATGTCACCTTCCACAGCGAAAAGGTGCGTCATGAGCTCAAGTCTGGCTGACCGGGCGGTATTACGCCCCACTCCTTGTATACGCAGTCGTATGCGGTGCCAGGCGTGCGCCCGACTCACCGACCCTCACACGTGCGCAGCAGCCACATATATAAGGGGTAACTTCACGGCCGCCGAGCCGGCCGGTCACCCCACTCGCTCGACAGACCTGACCACGCGAGATCGGTGAGCAGTGCGGCAAGCTGCTCGCGGGTGACGCCGGACTCCCCGGCGCCACGGGTGAGCCAGTCATCGGCAGCGGAGCGGACCATTCCGACGATCCCGTGCGCCCACACCCGCGATCGCACCGGGTCCGGTGTGATGCCGGTGTCGAGGAGGACGCTGATCTGCTCGGCAATGTGCCTGGTTACCGGTGCGCTGGGATCTCCCGTCGAGGTCTCGAGGATCGGCGCGGCCACGATGAAGCGGTAGATCTCCGGATCGTGCTCCACCTGCCTCAGGTAGGCGTCGATCGCGGCCCCGATGAGCGCACGCCCCTCGGCGTGCCCGCCGGCGCGACCATCACCCTGACCACCGTCCGCATCGCCGGCTGCCGAGATGACATCCCGCATGATCGTGCGGTCGACGCGGTCGGCGACGGCCGCATACAGTCCGGCGCGGTCCGTGAAGTGCCGGTAGAAGACGGTCTTGGACGTGCCGGCGGCGGCGGCGATGCCGTCCATGCCCACCGTGGCGCCGTGGGTGCGGATGGCTCGCATGGTCGCGTCGACGAGCTCCTCGCGGCGAGCGGCACGGTGCTTCTCCCAGCGCCGGCTGCGCCCGTCGGGTGTGGTGGCACTCACGCCGACGACGTTAGCAGGTACTTCCGGTACCTGATATTTTCGGAGGTAGCCCACGCTCTCGACCAAGGAGTCCCCATGTCCCGAACCGCTCGCAAGGTCGCCGTGCTCGGCGGCAACCGGATCCCCTTCGCCCGCCAGGCGGGCCCCTACGCCCGGGCCTCCAACCAGGACATGCTCACCGCGAGCCTCGAGGGTCTGGTCGCGCGCTTCGGTCTCGCGGGGGAGCGCCTCGGTGAGGTCGCGGCCGGAGCGGTGGTCAAGCACAGCCGGGACTTCAACCTCACCCGGGAGACCGTGCTCGGCTCCAGCCTCGACGCGCACACCCCGGCATGCGACCTGCAGCAGGCCTGCGGCACCGGCCTGCAGGCGGCGATCTACATCGCCAACAAGATCGCCCTGGGCCAGATCGACTCCGGCGTCGCCGGTGGCGTCGACACCTCCTCCGACGCCCCGCTCGTCGTGAGCGAGCGGCTGCGCAAGACACTCCTCGCAGCGACCTTCGCCAAGAGCGCTGCCGCCCGCGTCAAGGCACTGACGGCTATCCGCCCGGGTGACCTCGTCCCCGCGCAGCCGCAGAACACCGAGCCGCGCACGGGTCTGTCGATGGGTGACCACATGGCCATCACGGCGAAGAAGTGGGGCATCACCCGCGAGGCCCAGGACGAGCTCGCGATGCGCAGCCACCAGAACCTCGCCAAGGCCTACGAGGCCGGCTTCTTCGACGACCTCATGACGGGGTACCTCGGCCTGGACCGCGACCAGAACCTGCGGCCCGACTCCTCGATGGAGAAGCTGGGATCGCTCAAGCCGGCCTTCGGCAAGGGCGACCCGGACGCGACGATGACCGCAGGCAACTCGACGCCGCTGACGGACGGTGCCTCCACCGTGCTGCTCGCCACCGAGGAGTGGGCGGCCGAGCACGGCCTGACCGTGCAGGCCTACTTCGTCGACGCCGAGACCGCGGCCGTCGACTACGTCCACGGGGACGAGGGTCTGCTCATGGCGCCTGCGTATGCGGTGCCGCGCCTCCTCGCGCGAAACGGCCTGACCCTGCAGGACTTCGATTATTACGAGATCCACGAGGCCTTCGCAGCAACCGTGCTTGCCACCCTGGCCGCGTGGGAGGACCCCGAGTTCTGCCGCGAGCGGCTGGGCCTGGACGCTCCGCTCGGATCGATCGACCGCGACAAGCTCAACGTCAACGGCTCCTCGCTGGCAGCCGGGCACCCCTTCGCTGCGACCGGCGGACGCATCCTGGCCACCCTGGCCAAGATGCTGCACGCGAAGGGTCCGGGCAGCCGTGGCCTGATCTCCATCTGCGCCGCCGGCGGCCAGGGAGTCGTCGCCATCGTCGAGGGCGCCTGACGCAGTCTTCTCGCGGGTGACCGCCCGTGAGCCCCAACTCCATAACCACTGGTCGATCACCACTCGTGGCCGACGACTCGTCCCTCACGAGTCGTCGACGACGACCCGACCGTCGAGAAGAGAAGAAGACCCATGTCTGACACCTACACATCGTTCGTCAACTCGCAGGTCGGCGGGAAGCTGGCCGGCGCGCTGGGGCTGCCGAAGCCGACCGAGCTGCGGCGCTACGAGCCCGGAGCTCCCCTCGTGACCGGTCCGGTCCTCCTCGGTGGCCACGGCGCGGCCCCGCTCGCCGTCAAGATCGGCGAGATCCTCAAGGCCGAGAACATCCAGGTCGTCTCTGAGGCCGACGGGCACCGGCTCGGCGCCGTCATCGTCGACCTCACCGAGGTCCGCACCCCGCAGGACCTCGAGACCGCGCGGGCCGTCCTCGCCCCCGGACTGAAGGCCCTGGGACGTCACGGCCGCGTCATCCTCCTCGGCCGTCCGCCGTACGAGGGCGAAGGAGCAGGTCCCGACGGCTACGCCCTCGGAGCGGCCCGCCGGGCGCTCGAGGGGATCACCCGCTCCGTCGGCAAGGAGATGCGAGGCGGAGGCACCGCCAACCTCGTCCACGTCGCCGAGGGCGCCGAGGAGGCCATCGAGTCGACGATCCGGTTCCTGCTCTCGGGACGGTCCGCATACGTCTCCGGCCAGGTCCTCACCGTCGGCGCGACCGGCGTCACGAGCGCGCCTCTGCCGACCTCCTGGGAGCGGCCGCTCGACGGCAAGGTCGTCGTCGTCACCGGTGCGGCCCGAGGCATCGGGGCCGCCATCGCACAGGTCATGGCGCGTGATGGCGCCCAGGTGGTCTGCGTCGACATCCCGGCCGCGGGCGACGCGCTCGCCAAGGTCGCGAACCGGATCAGCGGCACCGCCCTCCAGCTCGACGTCACCGCCCCCGACGCCGGAGAGCGGATCGTCGAGCACTGTGCCCGCTTCGGCGGCATCGACGTCGTGGTCCACAACGCCGGCATCACCCGCGACAAGCTGCTCGTCAACACCGACGAGGCCCGCTGGGCCTCGGTGCTCGACGTCAACCTCAACTCCATCCTGAAGATGAACGAGGCGCTCCTCGGCGAGGGCGGGATCCGGGACGGCGGACACATCGTCCTCGTCTCCTCGATCGCGGGCATCTCCGGCAACCGGGGTCAGGCGAACTATGCGGCGTCCAAGGCCGGGGTCATCGGCCTGGTCCACACGATGGCGCACGACGAGGCTCTCATCAGCCGGGGCATCACCGTCAACGCGGTGGCCCCCGGGTTCATCGAGACCGAGATGACGGCCAAGATCCCGTTCGCTACCCGCGAGCTCGGCCGGCGCCTGAACTCGCTCTCCCAGGGCGGCCTGCCCGTCGACGTCGCCGAGACGATCGCGTACTTCAGCCAGGACGCCAGCGCGGCTGTGAGCGGCAACGTGGTGCGCGTCTGCGGCCAGGGTCTGATGGGAGCCTGACCGGTGAGCACATCACACACCGGTGCTGCGCAGGCCGGTACTGAGCCCCTCGAGGACGGCCGGACTGTCGAGACGCTGTCCGGCTCGCCCTCGCTGGCGACGACCTTCGTCAAGGCGGTCGTGACTGGGTTCGGCAAGAGCGGAGGGGGCGACCTTCCGCAGACTGCTCTCGAGCTCGCCGTGTCGGTCGACCGGGACCACCTCGCGACCTATCAGCAGGTCTGCGGCTGGGACGTCAGTGACGTTCTGCCGCATACCTATCCGCACGTGCTCGGCTTCCCACTGCAGGCGACCCTCATGGCGCGCTCGGACTTCCCGCTGCCACTGGCCGGTCTCGTGCACATCGAGAACACCATCACCGTCCACCGGAAGCTGACTGCTGACGACGCGCTCACCATCACGGTCCACGCGGAGCGCAAGCGTCCGCACGCCAAGGGCACCGTCGTCGACCTCGTGACTGAGGTCGACTCGGCGGGGGAGCGCGTCTGGGAGGGTCGTTCGACCTACCTGGCCCGGGGACGCTCCAACCCCGAGGCGGAGGTGAGTCGTGGACCGGACCTGCCCGTGGGTGCCCCCGCTGCGCGCTGGTCACTGCCCGAGGGTCTCGGTCGCACGTATGCCTCGGTGAGTGGCGACGTCAACCCGATCCACCTCCACCTGCTCACGGCCAAGGCACTGGGCTTCCCCCGGGCGATCGCCCACGGGATGTGGACGTATGCGCGTGTCCTGGCCGCTCTCGGCCCGGTCGCGTCGGGGCCGTCGACCACCTCGCAGGTCTGGTTCCGCAAGCCGGTGCTGCTGCCGAGCCGGGTCGAGCTCGTGGTGGACAAGTCGGGTGACCCGATCGTCGCCGGACTGCGTGCTGCCAAGAAGCCGGAAGTCGAGCACCTCGTCCTCACGCTCGAGCACTGATCCCCACCGGGTAGGACCGCGAATCCTGTTGCCGCGCAGGGACTGTCGTCACAGTCCTTGCGCGGGCAGCTAGGGCCCCCGACTACAACCGGCGCAGCTCGTCACAGACCCTGCGCGAGCCGGTAGTACGCCTGGTTCCACCGCAGCTCGTGCTGGAAGCCTCGCACGGTGGTCGCCTCGTCGATGACGAGCAGCTCGGTCCGGGCGATCTCGGCGAAGTCCCGGAACACCTCGATCCCGACGGCCGTCGTCATGACCGTGTGGTGGGCAGCGCCGGCGGCCAGCCAGCAGGCGGCGCTCGTGGCGAAGTCCGGCTGCGGCTTCCAGATCGCCCGACCCACCGGAAGCTTCGGCAGGTCGGGGGCGACGACGTTCTCGACGACGTTCGCGGTGAGCCGGAACCGGTCGCGCATGTCGCTCAGGGCGACAACGAGGGCCGGTCCGGGGTCGGCGGTGAAGACGAGCCGGACCGGATCGTCCTTGCCGCCGATCGCGAGCGGATGGACCTCGAGTCGGGGGGTCGACGTGGTCAGGCCGGGGGAGACCTCGAGCATGTGAGCCCCGAGGATGCGCTCGTTGCCTGGGACGAGGTCGTAGGTGTAGTCCTCCATGAGGCTCGCTCCGCCAGGGAGGCCCTGCCCCATGACACTCGCGACGCGCACCAGGAGAGCCGTCTTCCAGTCGCCCTCCGCGCCGAAGCCGTAGCCTTCGGCCATCAGGCGCTGGACGGCCAGCCCAGGGAGCTGCCTGAGGGTGCCGAGGTCCTCGAACGACGTTGTGAATGCGCCGAATCCGCCCTCCTGGAGGAAGGACCTCAGGCCGAGCTCGATCGCCGCTCCATCCCGAAGCGACTGGTGCCGTTCACCTCCGCGCCGCAGCTCGCTCGCGACGTCGTAGAGGTCCTCGTACTCGGCAACCAGGGAGTCGACGTCCGCATCCGGGACATCGTCGACGGCAGCGGCGAGCTCGTTCACGCCCCAGGTGTTGACCTGCACCCCGAAGCGCAGCTCGGCCTCGGTCTTGTCACCCTCGGTGACCGCCACATACCGCATGTTGTCGCCGAAGCGGGCGAGCTTGAGCGTGCGAGCGGCCTGCCAGCCGGCCGCGGCACGCTGCCAGTCCTCGACGTGTTGGCGCACGGTCGGGTTCGACACGTGCCCGACGACGGTCTTCCGGGCCACCCCGAGCCGGCTCTGGATGTAGCCGAACTCGCGGTCGCCATGGGCCGCCTGATTGAGGTTCATGAAGTCGAAATCGATGTCCGCCCAGGGGATCTCGAGGTTGGCCTGGGTGTGCAGGTGCAGTAGCGGCTTGCGCAGCGCGTCCAGCCCGGCGATCCACATCTTGGCCGGGCTGAAGGTGTGCATCCAGGCGATGACGCCGATGACCGAGTCGTCGGCGTTGGCCGCCAGGGCGAGGCGGCGGATGCCATCGGGCTCGATGAGCACCGGCTTCCACTCCACGCGCACGGGGAGTCCGGCAAGTCCCTCGGCGACGGCCTGGGACTGCTCGGCCACCTGGCGCAGGGTCTCGTCCCCGTAGAGCGACTGGCTCCCGGTCACGAACCAGACGGTGTGGGTGCCCAGCGAGGTGGACAGTGCGGTGCTGCTCATGAGGTGTCCTTCGGGGTGCTCGGGAGGGTGTGCACGGCGGCGGCCTGGGCCGGGAGCGCCTGTTGATAGCGCTGGAGGTATGCGCGGAATCCCGCGATGTCTTCCGGCTGCGGATCGACGACGCTGAGCTTGGCTGAGGCGAAGACGTGCCGGTCGAGCCACTCAGGGAGACCCAGCTCGTCGGATCGGCGCAGGTAGGCCGCGAGGACGGCCATACCCCAGGCCCCGCCCTCTGCGGCGACGTCCCCGACGGCCACTGGGACCTCCAGCGCGCCGGCCAGGAAGCGTTGGGCGACACCGGCGGTGTGGAACATGCCGCCATGCGCGAACAGCCTCTCGAGAGAGACGCCCTCGCTCGCAAGCAGCCGCATCCCCAGCGCCAGGGTCGCGAACACGCCGAAGAGCTGCGCGCGCATGAGGTTCGCCAGCGTGAAGGGGCTGTCCGGCATGCGCACCAGGAGCGGTCGCCCCTCGGACAGGCCAGCGATCGGCTCACCTGCGATGAAGTTGTATGCGACGAGCCCCCCGGCGTCGGCCTCACCGACGAGCGCCTCCCGGAAGAGCACGTCGTAGGCGGTCCCGTGGTCCACGTCCGAGCTGGCGGCACGGGCGAACTGGACGAACACCTCGACCCACGAGGCGAGCTCACTCGCTCCGTTGTTGCAGTGCACCATGGCAACCGGGCTGCCGACCGGCGTGGTGACGATGTCGATCTCTGGATGCGCGGTGCCAAGAGGCTCATCGAGCACCACCATCGCGAAGATGCTCGTCCCCGCGCTGACATTGCCCGTGCGTGGGCTGATCGAGTTGGTCGCGACCATGCCCGTCCCGGCGTCACCCTCGGGTGGGCAGAGCGGCACGCCGGGCTGGAGTGCTCCGGTGGGGTCCAGGAATCGTGCTCCCTCCGCGGTGAGCGTTCCAGCAGGAGCACCCGCAGGCAGGACCTCGGGGAGGAGATCGAGCAGCGGCCCCGGAAGCCGGTCGCCGACCAGCGAGTCGTACTGGGCGAGCATGTGCTGGTCGTAGCCTCCGGTCGCCGGGTCGATCGGGAACATGCCCGAGGCATCCCCCACACCCAGGACGGCTCGACCCGTGAGCCGCTCGTGGACGTACCCGGCGAGGGTGGTGATCCGGTGGACGCGGGACACGTGGTCCTCGTCGTCCAGCACGGCCTGGTGGAGGTGCGCGATCGACCAGCGCAGCGGGATGTTCACGCCGAGCAGCCCGCTGAGCTCCGCGGCCGCCAGGCCCGTCGTCGTGTCGCGCCAGGTGCGGAACGGCGTGAGCAGCCGACCCCCGTCGTCGAAGGCGAGGTAGCCGTGCATCATCGCCGAGATGCCCAGGGAGCCCAGAGTGCTCGGTCGCACGCCATGGCGCACCTGCGCGTCCGCCGCGACTGCCGCATACGCCCCCTGGAGCCCTGCCTCGATCTCGTCGAGCGAGTACGTCCAGTGACCGTCCTCATAGCGACTGGCCCACTCGTGGGACCCGGTGGCGAGCACCGTGGCGTCGTCCTCGGCGATGAGACACGCCTTGATGCGTGTCGAGCCGAGCTCGATGCCCAGGGCCGTGCGGCCCGTCGTGATCGCGTCAGCAGCGTTCATCGCCGTGGGTCCTCGGCCTGGCCGTACACGTTCTGGTACCGGTCGTAGAGGGCGTCGATCGCGTCCTGGGGGATGGGCACGAGGGGACCGGCCTGCGCCGCGACGTGCACGGTCCGGGCGACGTCCTCGACCATGACCGCGGCCTTGACGGCGTCCTTCGGGTTCACGCCGATCGTGAACGGACCGTGGTTGCGCATCAGCACCGCCCTGGACCGGTGACCCGTGAGGGTCTCCACGATGCCGCGGCCGATCGAGTCGTCACCGATGATGGCGAACGGTCCGACGGGGATCGGCCCGCCGAACTCATCGGCCATGGCGGTGATGACGCACGGGATCTCCTCGCTCCGGGCGGACCAGGCCACCGCATACGTCGAGTGGGTGTGCACGACCCCCCCGACCCACGGCATGTGTCGGTAGACGTAGGCATGTGCGGCCGTGTCCGAGGACGGTGACCGCTCACTCCCCGGTGAACCGGGGACCACGGTCCCGTCGAGCTCGCAGAGGATCATGCTCTCCGGGGTGAGCTCGTCGTAGGACACCCCGCTCGGCTTGATGACGAACAGGTCGGCGCCCGGCACCCGGCCGGAGACGTTCCCGGCCGTCCAGGCCACCAGGCCGTACCGCACGAGCTCGGCGTGCAGGGCCGCCACCTCCGAGCGGACCTCGTCGACCGCTTCCTCGATCGAGGCGTTCAGGTGAGTCATCGTTCTCGTCCCTTCCGGGCCAGGACCCGTTGCACGAGCACGAACACGAGCAGCACGGCCCCAGTGATGATGGTCAGGTACTGGGGATCGATCGTGCCGTCCTTGGTGATGATCAGGCGCATGACCTGGAGCACCATGACGCCGATGACCGAGCCGAGGACATACCCGGCACCACCGGTCAGGAGGGTGCCCCCGATGACCACGGCTGCGATCGCATCGAGCTCCCAGCCGAGGCCCGTGACGTTGCGCGCCGATCCCTGGACGCTCGCCGTGTAGACCACCGCCGCCAGACCGGAGCACGCCCCGGACATGATGTAGATCCAGATCCGGGTCCTGGCCACCGGCAGTCCCATGAGCTGGGCAGAGGCGGCGGACTCGCCGATTCCGTAGACGGTGCGGCCCATCCGGGTGCGGTGCATGAAGAACACCGCGCCGACCACGACGAGGACCGCGATGACGAGTCCGGGCGTGACGGTGAAGTCGTTGACCTTGGGCCCGTCGTAGAGCTTCCACTTCGTGGCCAGCCAGCCGAACGGAGAGTCCTCGGGTGCCCGCACCACGTCGGTCGTCAACATCGAGGCCAGACCTCGGGCCAGGAACATCATGGCCAGCGTCGCGATGAAGGGTTGGACGTTGAAGGTCTGCACCATCACACCGGCGACCAGACCGAACAGGGCACCGAGGGCCACCATGATGAGCAGGCCCAGCCATCCGTTGACCCCTGTGCCCATGATCATGACTCCGGCGACCGAGCTGAAGGCGACTACCGCGCCGACCGAGAGGTCGATGCCGGCAGAGATGATCACGATGGTCATGCCGACGGCGAGGATGAGCATGGGCGCTGCACCGACGAGGAGGTCGGACATGGTCCCGGCGTGGAAGACGCGGCCGTAGGCGACCTGCGCGTAGATGAGCATCCCGAGCAGCAGCGCCAAGGCGATCAGCGTGGGCAGGAACCCCTGGCCGCGCTGCCACAGGCGGGCCAGGCCCGCGCCCCGTGACTCCTGCGCCTCGGGCTCCTTCGGTGTGGGGGTAGGAGCGTCGGTGACGGTGGGGGAGGCCGTCATGCCAGAGCCTCCTGCGACTCGAGCTCTGCGGTGGGTGTCGACGGCGTGGTCGGCGACTTCGTGCGTCGCTTGAGGAGACTCCGGACCCGGTCGGACTGCAGCAGCACGAGAATGATGATGACGACGCCCTTGAAGGCCGGTGTCGCGGCCGACGGCACACCGAGGAAGACCACGGTCTTGTTGAGGGTCGCGATGAGCAGGGCGCCGGCGGTCGAGCCGAGGATGGAGAACTTCCCGCCCGCCAGGGAGGTCCCGCCGATGACCACGGCCAGGATGGCGTCGAGCTCCATCAGGTTGCCCGTACTCGATGGGTTGACGGTCATCACCTCGGCGACGGTGAACAGCCCGCCGATCGCCGCGAGGACGGCGGCCAGGGCGTAGACCGCGATGAGGATGGGACGAGGGCGGATTCCGGCGAGGCGGCTGGCGTGCGGGTTGATGCCGATCGACTCGATCATGAGCCCGAGAGCCGTTCGTCTCATCAGCAGTGCGACGAGCACCACGATGCCGATCGCCAGGACGAAGCCGGTCGGTATCCCGAGGATCTGGCCGGTCGCGAGCTGGTTGAACGGTCCGTTGCGGGCATTAGTGTTCTGGCCGCCGGTGATCACCCGCGCGATCCCGCGCGCAGCCATCATCATCACGAGCGTGGTGATGAAGGGCTGCAGGCCGACCACCGCGACGAGAATGCCGTTGACCGTCCCGAGAACGAAGGCCAGCAGCAGCGCCAGTCCTATCGCCGTGAGCATGGCGGTGACCGAGCTGGGCTGGTTGATCGAGCTGAGCGTCTGCATGGCGACGGCGCCGCCGATGGCCATCATCGACCCGACGGAGAGGTCGATGCCCTCCGTCGCGATGACGAACGTCATGCCCAGCGAGATCATGATGATCGGCGCCGAGATGCGCAGGATGTCGAGCAGGTTGCCGGACATCATCCCCGTGGTCTGATTCGTCCCGATGGCCAGGTAGCCGGGGTCCTTGATCGTGTTGACGGCCAGGAGCACCACGATGGCGAGGAGCGCACCGAACCATGGGGTGCGCAGGGCGGCCTTGAACCGGTTCACGAGTCCCTCCCGTCGGAGGCGGAGTCCGCGTTCGTGGTGTCAGTGGTCGTGGTGTCAGTGGTCGTGGAGTCCGAGCTCGCCAGCTCCTGCGCCGCCTGCTCGGCGAGCTCCTCGGACTCGGCCGCGATGATCGACACGACGCTCTGGGCGCTCACCTCGGGCCCGTTGACGACCTCACCGATCTTCCGATGGTCCTTCAGGATCACGATGCGCTCGGACAGGCGGACGACCTCCTCGAGCTCCGAGGAGATGAACACCACGCCCATGCCTCCTTCGGCGAGCTCGGCGACGGTCTCCTGGATGTCGGCCTTGGCGCCGACGTCGATCCCCCGGGTGGGCTCATCGAGCAGGAGAAGGTCGGGTCCGGTCGCGAGCCAGCGTCCCAGAAGCACCTTCTGCTGATTGCCGCCCGAGAGGAGCCCGATCGGGCGGTCGGGGTCATTGGGCCGCACACCGAAGCGCTGCATGTAGGTCTGAACGAGCTTGTCGACCTCCTTCGCCGGCACCCGCCGCATCCAGCCTCGGCGGGCCTGCAGTGCGAGCATGATGTTCTCCCTCACGCTGAGGTCCGCGACGATGCCGTCGTCCCGGCGGTTCTCGGTCGAGTAGGCAATGCCGTGGGCGAGCCCGGCCACAGGCGAGCCGATCCCGGCCTTCTCGCCCTTCACCGTGATCGCACCGGAGTCGGCCTTGTCCGCCCCGGCCAGGAGCCGCGCGAGCTCGGTGCGCCCGGACCCGAGCAGGCCGGCGAAGCCGACGACCTCACCGGCGTGGACCTCGACATCGGTCGGATCGATCGCACCCTTGCGACCCAGCCCGGCGGCTGCGAGGAGAGGGGTCGTGCTCCGGTCCCGCATGTCCTTCTGCCGGGTGGAGCCGAGCGCCTTGAGGGACTCGAAGTCCTTGCCGATCATCTTCGAGATCAGCTGGGTCCGGTCGAGATCCTGCACCAGGAACTCACCGACGAGCTGACCGTTGCGCAACACCGTGATCCGGTCGGCGATGGCGTAGACCTGGTCCAGGAAGTGGGAGATGAAGAGGATGGCGACGCCCTGGTCGCGAAGTCGCCGGACGACGCCGAAGAGGACCTCGACCTCGTTGGCGTCCAGGCTCGACGTCGGCTCGTCGAGGATGAGGACCTTGGAGTCGGTGACCATCGCCCGACTGATGGCGACCAGCTGCTGCATCGCGATCGAGAGCGAGGAGAGGGGGGCACGTGGGTCGAGGTGGCCGAGCTCCATCCGGGCGAGCACCGTGCGTGCCTCGGCGTGGGTCCTACGCCAGTCGATCCCGGCCCAGCCGCGCACCTCGTGGCCGAGCATGACGTTCTCGCCGACACTGAGGTTCGGACAGAGGTTGATCTCCTGGTAGACGGTGGAGATCCCGGCCTCCTGTGCGGAGGCCGTCCCGGTGAGGTGACGCTCCCGACCGTCGATGAGGATCGATCCGGAGTCGATCTCGTAGACGCCGGTTAGTGCCTTGATCAGCGTGGACTTGCCGGCACCGTTCTCTCCCATCAGGGCGTGGACCTCGCCGGGCAGCAGCCGGAAGCTGACCCGGTCCAGCGCCTTCACCCCGGGGAAGGTGATCGAGACATCCTTGACCTCGACGATGGGATGTGACCCGGCCGCGACGCTGGGACTGGATTTGGTCATCGTTTGAGGCACCTCACCTACGGGGCGCGGGGGCCGCCGGGCTTCGGCGACCCCCGCACCGACTGTGTCGTCGGACAGCTCTCGCGTCAGAAGCCGAGGCCGTTGTCCAACGCAGCCTGACCGGCCTCGGGGGAGTCGAACGCGTCACCCGGGACGATGATGACCGGGTCGACGGACTCGCCGGCGAGGGCCTTCCTCACGGCATCGATCGCGAGGTCGCCGAAGAACGGGTTGTACTGGGCGACGAAGCTCAGGTCGCCGGCCGCGAGGGCCTCGAGGGCTCCGGTGGTGCCGTCGATCGTGGCGATCTTGACGTCCTCACCGGGGGTGAGACCGGCCTCGCGGACGGCCAGTGCCGCACCGATGCCCATCTCGTCGTTCTGGGCGAAGATGAAGTCGATCGCGTTGTTGTTGGCGCGCAGGACGGTCTCGGTGACCGACTTGCCCTCCTCCGCGCTCCAGTTGGCGGTCTGGGCCCCGACCTTGTTCCAGCCCGACGCGCCCGAGATGGCCTCTTCGAAGCCCTCGTTGCGCTCGTTCACCACGGACAGACCGGGAACGCCCTCGAGCACGTAGTAGTCGGCGCCGTCGGGGAAGACCGAGAGGGCCCACTCGCCCACCTGGGCGGCCACGTTCACATTGTCGGGGGCGATGCGGGTCACGTAGAGGTCCGGGCTGGAGTCGACACCGCGGTCGAGCAGGATGACCGGGATCTCCGCCTCCTTCGCGAGCTCGAGGGAGGCGTCCCATCCGGAGGCCTCGGTCGCGGTGAGCAGGATGACGTCGACCTCGTCGTTGACGAACTGGGCGAAGGCGTCCAGCTGGGAGCGCTGGTCGGTCGGGCTGCTGGCAGGGGCGTACTTCAGCTCGAGGTCGGACTCGGCTCCGAAGGCGTCGCGAATCGCCTTCTCGTGCGCGTCGCGCCAGCCGCCCTCGGGTCCGACTGCGACGTAGCCGACGGTGATCGTCTCGCCGCCGGTGGCACCGTCGGTGCCGTTGTCAGCTGTGTCGGAGTCGCCGCCGCCGCAGGCGGCGAGGCCGAGGGCGAGCACTCCGGCCGCGATACCGCCGACCAGGCTTCTCGCGCGCTTCAGGTGTGACATGTGATCTCCTCCTTGAGACTCCTTCGACCTCCGTCGAAGGAAGAAGCCCGGGGCTGCCTGGATGGGCTCGCCGTGCGGTTGATGCCGCTACTGTGCGCGCTAACATTTCGCCCCGCAAGGCCCCTCGATCACTTCGTTATGAAAGTGTTACCGCGAACAGCGACGGTCGGGGCGAAGGCGCTCCTCCCGTCCGGGGATGAGTCCCCCGACCGCGCCGCGAGGAGAGCGCGTTGAGGTGGGGGGACCGTGCCGTCGTGGCCGGTGCGCGAGGTCGGCGACGGGGAGGTCAGCGACGCGGCGGAGCGGTGGACTCCCGCACGATGAGGGTGGGCTGGATCATCTCGTGCTCTGTGCCCTCGTCGCCCTCGATGGCCTCGATGATCAGCCGCAGCGTCAGGGCACCGAGCTCGGCGAAGTCCTGGCGGACGGTCGTCAGTGGGGGAAGGAAGTGCCGGGCATCGGGCAGGTCGTCGAAGCCGACGACGCTGATGTCCTCCGGCACCCTGATGCCCCGCTCGGTGAGGCCGTGGATCAGGCCCAGCGCCATCTGGTCGTTCGCCGCGAACACCGCAGTGGCGTCGCCGAGGTCGTGGAACCGGCCGACCTCGTAGCCGAAGTCGGAGGTCCAGTCCCCGATGGTCGGGGGAATGGCCTCGAGGCCGGCAGCGATGAGCTCCTCACGCCACGACTGCTCGCGAGCCCTGGCGTCGAACCAGTCGAGGGGGCCGGCGATGTGGAGGATCCGGCGGTGCCCGAGCTCGATGAGGTGAGACGTGGCGAGCCGGGCGCCGGCGTGCTGGTCGACCGCAGCGGTGTGCATGTGCGGGTCCGGCTCGGCCTTGACGACGAGGGTCGGCAGGCCGGTCGCGTGCTTGCGCAGCACGTCCAGGGAGGACAGGCGTGGGGCGATGACGCAGAGGGCATCCACGCCCTGGGTGACCAGGTCGACCACTCCGGCGTCGATCCCGCTCTCCTCGTCGGGCGACATGGAGAACGAGCTGATCGCGTAGCCCGCGGTGCGTGCCGCGCTCTCCAGGGCCCGAAGGGTGCTGTTCGGGCCGTACTGCACGGGGGTGTCGACGAGGACGCCAATGCGCATGGCGCGGTTCGTCGCCAGGGCGCGCGCGATGGAGCTCGGGGTGTAGCTCAGCTCATCGATCGCGGCCTTGACCCGCTCACGGGTCGACTCACGAATATTGGGGTGGCCGTTGAGAACTCGCGAGACCGTCATGTGCGACACCCCGGCCCGCTCTGCGACGTCGTAGATGCTGGGCCGCTGCCGCCGGGGTCGTGCCGAACTGGACAACGCGTTCACCTCACCTCTCGGGCCGTGCGTTGACGTTAGCGCTCACGCTGCGGCGTCAGTGTATGCCAGCGCACCTGCGCGCACCCGCCACCGACTCAGCAGCGCGGGGACACGCGGACGGCACACACGAGACTCGGGCCTCGACAATGTGTGAGCAAAGCGTCGCCATGACGACCCTTTGATCACAGCTTGGCCGGCGGCTGCGCGACAGCAACGCGGGGACAGAGCGAGAGGTCGGTGTCGGCTCTCAGGCCTCGTCACTGAGACCGAAGGTGCGCTGGTAGTGCCTCAGCTCGCGCTCCAACGAGTCGACGATCGTCTCCGCCATCCGGAATCCATGACCCTCGCCGGGGTAGATGACGAGCTCGACATGCTTGCCCGCAGCCGCCATGGCATCGGCCACCTGCTGGGACTGGGCCGCCGGGACGACCATGTCGTCGGCCCCCTGGAGGAGCAGCAGCTCGCCGTGCAGGGAAGCCAGGTGGGTGAGCGGAGAGCGCTCCCGATAGACGCTCTCTCCCTCAGGCCAGGGTGCGACGAGCCCGACGGTGTACTGAGACTCGAACTTGTGGTCCTCCGACAGCAGGCCGGAAAGGTCGCTTACTCCGAAATAACTTGTGCCCGCAGCGAATACATCGCTCGTGGTCATGGCGCGCAGGACGGTGTACCCACCCGCCGACCCGCCGGTGATGGCCAGCCGTCGGGCGTCGACGAGGCCGGCCTCGACGAGCGACGCCGCCCCGGTGACGGTGTCGTCGATGTCCACGACACCCCACTGGCCCTTGAGGCGATCCCGGTACTCGCGGCCATACCCCGTGCTCCCGCCATAGTTGACGTCGAGCACGGCGAACCCGCGGGTAGTCCAGAACTGGGTGGCCAGCGCATACGAGGCCTCGGCCCGGGCGGTCGGCCCGCCATGGACGCGGACGATGAGCGGAGGAAGCTCGCGGTCGGGTGCGGAGAACTCCGGGTTGCGGGGTCGGTAGAGAATGCCGTGGACGACCAGGCCGTCGGAGTTCTGCCAGCTCCACACCTCCGGAAGCGAGACATAGTCCGGATCGGGTCTCTGCGGGGAGGACGCCGCGATGACTCGACGCCCTCCGTGGACCGGACCTCGCACGACCTCCGGCATGCGGTCCGCAAGGAGGCGACGGAAGGCCACCTCCGTTCCGCCGGCCTGCAGGCTGTCGAACACCGTCCCCTCGTCATCGACCGGGGTGAGGCTGCCGGCCGCGGGATCGAGGATGCCGAGTCGGGCGGTCTCACCCGCATACCACCTGATGAGTGCCGTTCCGTCGGGCCGAAGCGCGTAGTCGATCTGCCCCAGCGTCCACTGCGGGGTCGCGAGGTCGGCGGCAAGCGAGTGAGCCGGTCCGGTGGTGTCGCCGTCGTGGCGGTGCAGGTTCCAGTACCCGCTCACGTCAGAGACGAACCACAGGGTGCCGTCGGGGCCGAAGCGCGGCTGGACGACGGAGATCCCGTCCCCGCCGGCGATCTGCCGCACGTGCTCGACCCCGTCATGGACCAGGTCCGCGACGAGCAGCCTCGTCGAGTCCCACGGCATGTTGGGGTGGTCCCAGGCGACCCAGGCGATCTGGGTCCCGTCGGGGGAGACGGCCGGCCGGGAGACGAAGTCCGACCCGCTCGCGATGACGAGTCCGGTGTCCTCGTTCGTCCCGTCCACGTCGAGCCGCACCAGCTCGTTGGTCGGTTCGCCCTCACCGCGATGGTCCTCGCGCACGGCGTAGACATGCCGCTCGTGGACGACGAGCCCGCCGTAGCGCACCATGGCCTGCGGGGTGATCGGCGTCGGCTGCAACGGCGTCGGGGACTCGTGGGTAGAGATCCGGTGGAGCCGGCCGGTCCAGAAGTCGGAGAAGACGAGGAAGCCGTCCCCGATCGCGTATGCGCCGCCCCCGTACTCGTGGACCCTCGAGCGGACGTTCCACGGCTCCTCGAGGACGGTATGCGTCTGGCCGGTGTGGGCGTCATGGCGCACCAGGGCGGTGCGCCCCTTCTCCCACGGTCGGGACTCGAGCCACCACGTGTGCGGGCCGTCGATGCGGACCTCGTCGATCCGTGTCTGCCCGACGGTGAGCGACTCGGGGGTGATGGGGGATGTCCAGGTGCCGTAGGAGGCGGTGCGCATGCCTCCACCTTGGCACGAGCGCGTGAGCCGGGCGCGGCATAGCCTGGTGAGATGGCAGACACGTTGTCTCGTACCCAGGCACAGGAGGGCGCCCCCGGTTGGCGGCTGCTGCTCGGGCGGCTGATGCTGTCGGTGCGGTTCCCCGACTTCGCTCATGCCCTCGCCTTCGTCAACGCGGTCAGTGACCTCGCGGAGCTGCACCAGCATCATCCGGAGATCGACCTGAGATGGGGTCGGGTCGTGCTCGCCGTCGCGAGCCACGACGTCGGAGGGATCACCGAACGGGACCTCCAGTTCACCAGTGGTGTCGACGAATTCGTGGCGGAGCACGGTGGGACGGTCGAGCATCCTCGCCTCACCGAGCTCGAGATCGCGATCGACACCACGGACGCAGCGCGGATCCGACCGTTCTGGAAGGCGGTCCTCAAGCTCACCGAGGAGGGCGACGCTCTTGTAGACCCGGACCGGCGGCTGCCCTCGGTGTGGTTCCAGCCACTCGACGAGCCACGCGGTGTGCGGAACCGGATCCACCTCGATGTCACCGTCGCCCACGACGAGGCGCAGGCCAGGGTCGATGCAGCACTCTCCGCCGGCGGCACGCTCGTGTCGGACGTGCAGGCGCCTGCCTTCTGGGTCCTCGCGGACGCGGACGGGAACGAGGCGTGCGTCTCGACGTGGCAGGGCAGGGACGAGTGACCCCCGAGGAGGCAGCGGACACCGCCGACCCGCAGGTCGACGACGACTCGCTCCACGACAACTCGTTGAACTACGACTCGCTGGACACGGACAGCCAGGTCGCGCTCCTCCGTCCCGTCGCCGAGAGCGGGGCCCGCGCCTTCGGGATCGACCCGGTCTCGGTGGACCTCGTCCTGCACGGGTTCAACTCGACCTTCCGCGTGGACGGCGCGGGCGGAGTCACGGTGGCCGTCCGCGTCCACACCAACTCGTTCTCCACCCCGGCTCACATCCACGCCCACACTGCGTGGATGCGCGACCTGGCGCGCGACACCAGCATCCGCCTCCCTGTCCCGCTCCTGACACCCGAGGGCGAGAGCGTCACCGAGGTCGACGGTCGGCTCGTCACGGCCGCGACCTGGTTGGAGGGCGACGACGTGGACACACTCGATCGGGCCCAGGGTCGGGAGCTGGGGCGCATCATGGCGCGGTTGCACGAGCATGCACGGGGATGGACCATCCCCGAGGGCGGGTCCCTCACCACCTATGACGACCCGTTGCTCGGGGACGAGAACCGGCTGACGCGCGCCTATGCCGACCGGCCCGAGGATCGTGCCCTCATCGAGTGGGCCTTCGACCGCTGCTCGGCGGCGATGACAGCGGCGGCCGAGGCCGAACCGGCCATCGTCATCCACGCGGACCTGCACGGTGGGAACCTGAAGTGGCACGAGGGGGAGATGTCCGTCTTCGACTTCGACGACTGCGGTCTGGGGGTTCGGGCGTTCGACCTCGCGATCTCGACCTTCTATCGGCGCGGGGGTGACGCAGCGGTCGAGGAAGCGGTTCGGCAGGGGTACTCCGAGGTCCTCGACCTCCCGGAGCTCCCCGACGAGGTCTTCGAGGGGATGGTGGCCTCCCGTCAGCTGCTCCTCGCCAACGACCTGCTGCGCTCGAGCAACACGGAGCTAAGGGAGATGGCGATCGAGTACCTCGACCGGACCGTCCAGCGGCTCCAGCGGTGGTGGGACACCGGTCGCTTCACGCTCTAGACGACCGCAGCGCTCGGCTCAGGGGGCCGTCATTCGCTGGGACCAGCCATCGGAGGTCGGCCGGCCGCCGGGCGACAGCTCAGACGTCGCCCTGATGGTGCAGGAGATCGTGCAGGAGATAGACCGCGAAGGTGGCCACCGTGAACTGCGAGCCGTTCGAGCGGGTCCCGCGTCGGTCCCACTGCTCGCCCGACACCTCGTCGAAGGCGCCGGCCAGCGCTTCGGCGGCCGACGCATACTCCTCGGCGACCCGGGCCGGATCCTGCTCGCCATAGGCGCCCTCGACCGCAGCGGCATCCTGATCCCAGTTCGCGAACCGTGCGTCATCCGCGGTGAGCATGAGAGACAGCCGCTCGGCGAAGAGGTGGCAGACGTCGCGGACGTGGCAGCCGTACTCCAGGGGCGACCAGGTCGTCGGCCGCGGTCGTCGGCGCACGTCGGGACGGCTGAGGACGCCCGTCCAGAACGGGATCGTCTCGCGGATGAGACTGCCGGTGGTGGTGACGTCGAGGCCCGGGTCGAAGCCGCACTCGGGACAGCCGTCGGTGATGACGACCGTCCAGTCCTTGTCGTCCGGGGGGATCTCGGTGGGCTCCATGCAAACCGATTCTTCCAGTCCGCGCCGGGTGACTACCCTTGACCACGGGTATGCGCGCATACCCGGCCCACCCCACTCACCTCGAGGAGAACCCGAGCATGTCCGCCCAGATCACCGTCCATGTCGCCGGCAGCGAGCGATCGGTGCCGTCGGGGACGACTGCCGGCGACCTCTTCGAGGGGCAGCGGGAGATCATCGTCGCCCGGGTGGGTGGCCAGCTCGTCGACCTGAGCCACGTGCTCCAGGACGGCGACACCGTCGAGCCGGTGACCATCGACAGTGAGGATGGCCTCAACGTGCTGCGGCACTCCTGCGCACACGTCCTCGCCCAGGCGGTCCAGCAGGTGCACCCGGACGCCAAGCTCGGCATTGGCCCACCGATCCGCGACGGCTTTTACTACGACTTCGACGTAAAGGAGCCCTTCACCCCGGAGGACCTCAAGGCGCTCGAGAAGGTGATGCAGCGCATCATCAACGAGGGTCAGACCTTCGTGCGCCGCGAGGTGTCCGACGAGGAGGCGCTGCGCGAGCTCGCGCACGAGCCGTACAAGTGCGAGCTCATCGGCCTTAAGGGAGGCGCGTCCGAGGACGCGGCCGAGGGTGCGAGTGTCGAGGTCGGCGGCTCCCAGCTGACCATCTATGACAACGTGCGCCGCGACGGCAGCGTGGCCTGGGGCGACCTTTGCCGGGGCCCGCACATCCCGAGCACCAAGCTGCTCGGCAACGCCTTTAAGGTCATGCGCAGTGCTGCTGCGTACTGGCGTGGGGACCAGGCCAACCAGCAGCTGCAGCGGATCTACGGCACCGCGTGGCCGACCAAGGCGGAGCTGACCGACTACCTCAACCGGCTCGCCGAGGCCGAGAAGCGCGACCACCGTAAGCTCGGTATCGAGCTCGACCTGTTCTCGTTCCCGGACGAGATCGGCTCGGGGCTGGCCGTCTTCCACCCCAAGGGCGGTGTGCTCAAGCGCGAGATGGAGGACTACGTCCGGCGTCGGCACATCGAGGAGGGCTTCCAGTACGTCGGCACCCCGCACGTGTCGAAAGAGGGTCTCTTCCACACCTCCGGGCACCTGCCGTACTACGCGGACACGATGTTCCCGCCCATGCAGTTCGAGGGCGCTGACTACTACCTCAAGGCCATGAACTGCCCGATGCACAACCTGATCTACCGCTCGCGCGGTCGCTCCTACCGCGAGCTGCCGATGCGGTTGTTCGAGTTCGGCTCGGTCTACCGGTACGAGAAATCGGGAGTCGTGCACGGGCTCACCAGGGTCCGCGGGATGACCCAGGACGACAGCCACTCGTACGTGACCCGTGAGCAGGCGGGCGACGAGATCAGGCACCTGCTGGACTTCGTCCTCGGGCTGCTGCGCGACTTCGGCCTCGACGACTTCTACCTCGAGCTCTCGACCCGGGACGACAAGCGCAAGGACAAGTTCGTCGGCTCCGACGAGGAGTGGGCCGAGGCGACCCGGGTGCTCGAGGAAGCCTGCACCGAGTCCGGGCTCCAGCTCGTGCCCGACCCCGGCGGCGCCGCGTTCTACGGGCCGAAGGTGTCGGTCCAGGTCAAGGACGCCATCGGCCGGACCTGGCAGCTCTCGACGATCCAGTACGACTTCAACCAGCCCGAAGGCTTCGGTCTCGAGTACCAGGCCGCGGACGGCACGAGGCAGCGCCCCGTCATGATCCACTCGGCGAAGTTCGGGTCGATCGAGCGGTTCATCGGGGTGCTCACCGAGCACTACGCCGGTGCGTTCCCCGTCTGGCTCTCGCCGGTCCAGGTTCTTGGCGTCCCGGTCGCGGAGGAGTTCCAGCCCTACCTCAAGGGGGTGCTCGACCGGCTCGCCGCCGAGGGGATCCGCGTCGAGCTGGACGCCTCGGACGACCGCTTCCCCAAGAAGATCCGCAACGCGAGCAAGTCCAAGGTGCCCTACATCCTCATCGCCGGCGGCGAGGACCAAGGTGCTGGGACCATCTCGTTCCGGTACCGCGACGGATCCCAGGAGAACGGCGTGGCCATCGAGGACGCGATCGCCAAGATCCGCACCGCGATCGACACCAAGGCGCAGGTCTAGCGTCCTCGCTCACCGCCGGCCACGGTCTGACACGTGGTCCGGTCGGTCGACCCCTGCTCCGTGGTTTGACACGTGCTCCCTGGTTCGACACATAGTCCTTCGTTCGACACATGCTCCCTCGTTCGACCGCAATTGCGGTCGAAAAGCGGGGCAGAGGTCGAGCCACGGAGCAAAGGTCGAGCCACGGAGTAGGAGTCAAACCGCGGCGTAAGGGTCGAACGACGGATGTCCTGTCGACCCGCGATGGGACGAGCCCGGGCGGGACCAGGACTAGGCTAGGCGGGCCAGTGCTCCACGAGCTGGCGGCGCACGTCCTCGAGGAGCATCGGGATCGCCTTGGTCTGGGCGATGATCGGGAGGAAGTTCGTGTCCCCGCTCCAGCGCGGCACGATGTGCTGGTGGAGGTGGGCGGCGACTCCGGCGCCTGCTGCCTCACCCTGGTTCATGCCGATGTTGAAGCCGGCCGGCTGAGAGCTGGACCGTAGCGCATGCAGTCCGGCCTTGGTGAGAGCCGTGAACTCAACGGTCTCCTCGTCGGTGAGATCCACATACAGGGAGACGTGCCGGTAGGGGCAGACGAGGACGTGGCCTGCGTTGTAGGGGAACAGATTCATCACGACGTAGCAGTGCTCGCCGCGGTGGACGATGAGACCCTCCTCGTCCGACTTCGTCGGCGCCATACAGAACGGGCAGCCATCTCCGGCCTGAGGGGTGGGTCGCTCGCCCTTGATGTAGGCGATCCGGTGCGGTGTCCACAGCCGCTCGTAGCCGTCTGCCACCCCGACGAGGTCGCCGACCTCGGGCCCCGGCGGCGTGGGGGAGTGACTCATGCGTTCGATCCTACGCAGTGGCGGCTAGGCTGACGGCGTCATGCTGAACAAGTACGCGCGCGCCTTCGTCACGAAGCTGCTCACTCCGATCGCCCGTCTCCTCGCGAAGCTGGGCATCAGTCCTGACGTGGTGACCACGGTGGGCACGCTCGGCGTGTGCTTCGGTGCACTCGGCTTCTACCCGCGAGGGGAGTTCCTCGTCGGCACCCTGGTCATCACCGCCTTCGTCTTCTTCGACACCCTCGACGGGACGATGGCGCGGATGAGCAACCGCTCCACACGGTGGGGCGCCTTCCTCGACAGCACGCTCGACCGGATCTCGGACGCCTCGATCTTCGGGGGACTCGTCCTCTGGTACGCCGGCAGCGGGGCGAACGCCATCATGGCGGGGCTCGCCCTGGCGTGCCTCATCCTCGGCATGGTGGTCTCGTATGCGCGGGCCCGGGCCGAGGGCCTCGGCATGACCGCGAACGTCGGCATCGCGGAGCGGGCCGAGCGCCTCGTCGTCGTTCTTGTGGCGACCGGGTTCGTGGGCCTCGGGATGCCCGAGATCGTCCTCAAGGTGGTCCTGGCCCTCCTCGCCGTGGCGAGCCTGGTCACCGTCGTCCAGCGGATGCTCGAGGTGCGCCGCCAGGCCCTTGCCGACCGGCTGTGAGCGCACTGGCCGGGAAGGCTCGGGACACGCTGACGGTCGGAGGATTCCGCCTCGGCGCCCTGGCCGTCCGGCGGATGCCGGAGCGGGCCGCATACCGGCTCTTCGAGCGGGTCGCCGACGAGCTCGTCCGGCGCGATGTCAAGGCTGTGCAGCGGATGCGGGACAACTATGCGGTCGTCCGCCCCGAACTGGGCAAGCCAGAGCTCGAGGACCTCGTCCAGGCCGGTGTCCGCTCCTATATGCGCTACTGGTGTGAGGCGTTCCGCCTGCCGACCTTCGGACCCGACACCCTCGTGCGGGCGACCCGGCTGGTCGGCGACGAACCGGTCAGGAACGCGCTCGCTCAAGGCCGCCCGGTCATCGCCTTCCTCGGGCACATGGGCAACTGGGACATGGCGGGCGCCTGGTGCACCCGGCACCTCGGCCCGGTCGTCACCGTCGCGGAGCGGCTGAAGCCCGAGCAGGTGTTCGAGGACTTCCTCGCCTTCCGCGAGAGCCTCGGCATGACGATCATCCCGCTCACCGGAAGCGGCGATGTCTTCCACCGCCTCGTGGAGGCGGCCAAGGGGCCCAACGTCATCCCGCTCCTCGCCGACCGCGACCTCACGAGGAAGGGCATCGAGGTCGACTTCGCCGGCGACCGGGCGCGGGTGGCTGTCGGCCCGGCCGCCCTCGCATACGACTCCGGCAACGTCGTCTACCCGGTCTCGATCCGGTACGAGCGGGCGCCGGACGGCCCTGGCGGCTGGCGCTCTGTCATCACGTTCCACGACGCGGTGAGCGCACCAGAGGGTGAGGCGAGGCACCGTGCCATCCGCACGATGGCCGAGGAGTGCGCGCGCGTCCTCGGGCAGGCGGTCACCGAGTACACCGAGGACTGGCACATGATGCAGCGCGTCTTCGTGCGCCACCTGGATCCGGAACGGGTGAAGCCGTCGTGAGGGTCGGGCTGGTCTGTCCCTATGACTTCGAGGTCCCCGGCGGCGTGCAGTACCACGTGCGGGATCTGGCCGAGCACCTCATCGGTCAGGGTCACCATGTCGAGGTCATCGCCCCGGGCGACGAGGACGCAGGCGGCCCCGACTACCTCACTCTCTGTGGGCGGGCGGTACCGGTGCGCTACAACGGATCGGTCGCCCGGCTCGCGTTCGGTCCGGTCACGAGCTCGCGGGTGACGCGCTGGCTCGAGCAGGGGGACTTCGACGTCGTCCACATCCATGAGCCGCTCAGCCCGAGTGTGTCGGTGCTGGCGCTGCTTGCCGCAGAGGCACCCGTCGTGGCCACGTTCCACGCCTCGAGCCTGCGACTCCGGGCGATGCAGGCCGCCTATCCGCTCGTCCGCCCGCTCCTCGAGAAGATCATCGGACGGATCGCGGTCTCCGAAGCGGCCCGTCGCACGGTCACCACCCACCTCGGGGGCGACGCGGTCATCATCCCGAACGGCGTGGAGGTGGACGACTTCGCCCACGCCACGCCACGACCAGAGTGGCAGGGGACCGAGGAGGCACCGACGGTGGCGTTCCTGGGCCGGATCGACGAGCCGCGCAAGGGGCTGCCGGTGCTGAGCACCGCCATGGAGGAGGTCCTGCGGCAGCGGCCGGGGACGAGGCTTCTCATCGCGGGTCCCGGCGACGTGGAGGCCGCTCGCGACCGGATGTCGCCTGAGGTCGCTGCAGCATCCACCTTCCTCGGGATGGTGAGCGACGAGGAGAAGGCGGCCATGCTCGCCAGCGTGGACGCCTACATCGCACCGCACATCGGGGGAGAGAGCTTCGGGATCGTCCTCGTCGAGGCCATGGCGGCCGGCGCCCCCGTCATCGCCAGCGACCTGCCGGCCTTCACCGCCGTCCTCGACGGCGAGGCCAACGGGCGGCTCTTCACGACCGGTGACGCGCAGGCCTGCGCACGGACCATCCTCGACGTGCTCGGTGACCCGGCCCAACGCGCTCGGCTTCGTGCCGCGGGCCAGGCCCGCGCCCGGCACTACGACTGGTCGGTCGTCGCCGCCCAGATCACCGCCGTGTACGAGACGGTCATCATGACCGCGGACGTGGCCGCCACCGTCGAGGAGCCGGGCCTGTGGTCGCGGGTCGTCCGGCCCCGCAAGCGCACCGGAGAGGCAGGCGCATAGCGGTGGAGACGCTCACCTGGATCACCCTCGCCGTCATCGCCCTCGTCCTCGTGGCGTGGTACCTCACCTACTCAGCGGCGCGGCTGGACCGGCTGCACGCGAAGGTCGAAGGCGCCCTCGCCGCACTCGACGCCCAGCTCGTGCGGCGGGCCGAGGCGGCGCTGGAGCTGGGCGCCAGCGGGTTCCTCGATCCGGCGACTTCGCTGCTCCTCGTCGACGTCGCCTCGACGTGCCTGGACAGGACCGCGGAGCGGGACGAGGACGGGCACCTGCGCCTCGTCGGCCTCGCGGAGCGCGAGAGCGCCGAGTCCGACCTCACCGATGCTCTCAACGCCGCTCTGACCGACCAGACTCTGGCCGAGCTGCGTATGCGTGGGGGCGCCATGGCGGAGGAGCTCATCGACCGCATCGCGGCCGCGGGTCTGCGGGTGCAGATTGCGCGCCGCTTCCACAACCAGGCGGTCACCGAGGTGCAGCGGGTGCGGCGCAAGCGTGTCGTGCGGGCGTTCCGGCTCGCGGGGTATGCGCCGCTCCCGGAGACCGTGGAGTTCAACGACGAGCTGACGTTCACGGGTTGAGCAGCGGCTCGCTCGGGGTGATGCGGTCCGGCCAGTGCGACCTACACTGCGGGGTATGACCGCAGAGCAGATCAGTTCGACGCCCTCCGACGCCCCCTCCGGCGCCGACTCAGCACCCGCCGCCCACATCGGGACGAGCCGGGTGAAGCGGGGCATGGCCGACATGCTCAAGGGCGGCGTCATCATGGACGTCGTCACCCCCGAGCAGGCGAAGATCGCCGAGGACGCCGGCGCCGTGGCGGTCATGGCCCTGGAGCGGGTCCCGGCCGACATCCGCGCCGAGGGTGGCGTGTCGCGGATGAGCGACCCGGACATGATCGACGGCATCATCAACGCGGTGTCAATCCCAGTCATGGCCAAGGCCCGCATCGGTCACTTCGTCGAGGCGCAGGTCCTCCAGAGCCTCGGCGTGGACTACATCGACGAGTCCGAGGTGCTCACCCCCGCCGACTACGAGCACCACATCGACAAGTGGGCGTTCACCGTCCCCTTCGTCTGTGGCGCCACCAACCTCGGCGAGGTCCTGCGTCGGATCACCGAGGGAGCAGCGATGATCCGATCCAAGGGCGAGGCCGGCACCGGCGACGTCTCCAACGCCACCACGCACATGCGCAGCATCCGCGGGCAGATCCGTCGGCTGCAGAGCCTGGCCGAGGACGAGCTCTACGTCGCGGCCAAGGAGCTCCAGGCGCCCTACGAGCTCGTCCGTGAGGTGGCGGAGACCGGCAAGCTGCCGGTGGTGCTCTTCACCGCAGGCGGCATCGCCACCCCGGCCGACGCGGCGATGATGATGCAGCTGGGGGCCGAGGGTGTCTTCGTCGGCTCCGGCATCTTCAAGTCCGGCAACCCGGCCCACCGGGCCGAGGCGATCGTGAAGGCGACGACGTTCTACGACGACCCCGACGTCATCGCCAAGGTGTCGAGGGGCCTCGGCGAGGCGATGGTCGGCATCAGCGTCGAGTCCATCCCGGCGCCGCACCGCCTCGCCGAGCGCGGCTGGTGAGCACGACCCCGGTCATCGGGGTCCTCGCCGTCCAGGGCGATGTCGTCGAGCACGTCCGCGCCCTCGATGCGGTGGGCGCAAGTCCTCGGACCGTCCGGCGCCCGAGTGAGCTCGAGGGCCTCGACGGACTGGTCATTCCCGGTGGGGAGTCGACCGTCATGGACAAGCTGGTCCGGGCCTTCGACCTGCGCACTCCACTGCGGGCGGCGATCCGTGACGGTCTGCCGGTGTACGGGACGTGCGCCGGGATGATCATGCTCGCCGACCGGATCCTCGACGGAGCAGCCGGCCAGCAGACGCTCGGCGGGATCGACATCACCGTCCGCCGGAACGCGTTCGGCCGTCAGATCGACTCCTTCGAGACCGACCTCGTCCTCGACGTCCTCGGTCCTGAACCGCTGCGCGCCGTCTTCATCCGGGCCCCGTGGGTCGAGGAGTCGGGTCCGGGGGTGAGCGTGCTGGCCAGCGTGGTGAGGGAAGGGAGGGAGCACCCGGTCGTCGTGCGGCAGGGGAACCTGCTCGCGACGTCCTTCCACCCCGAGGTGACCGGCGACCGCCGCGTCCACGCGCACTTCGTCCGGGACATCGTCGGCGGCTCACGTTGAGGTCGGCCGCCGCACAGCCCGGATCCGCGCGGGACCTCGGACGCCGGCTGGCGACCATCAGAGCGGGTAGACCTGCCCCGCCGCGCAGGTAGGATCGTCAACCGTTGCAGAGCGTGCCGAGCGTCCGGACCAAGTCTCCGGTGGACGACCGTTTCACGCACACCCCCGAGCGCGAGAAGGTAGGTAGCCGATGGCCGGCCACTCCAAGTGGGCGACGACCAAGCACAAGAAGGCCGCCCAGGACGCGAAGCGCGGCAAGCTCTTCGCCAAGCTGATCAAGAACATCGAGGTCGCGGCCCGCACCGGGGGTGCAGACCCTTCGGGCAACCCGACCCTCTTCGATGCGATCCAGAAGGCCAAGAAGGCCTCGGTCCCCAACGACAACATCGACCGTGCCGTCAAGCGCGGCTCCGGGAACGAGGCCGGAGCGGCCAACTACGAGCCGATCACCTACGAGGGCTATGCGCCCGGCGGTGTCGCCCTGCTCATCGAGTGCCTCACCGACAACCGCAACCGCGCCGCGGCCGAGGTCCGGACGGCCCTGACCCGCAACGGTGGGAGCCTCGCCGACCCGGGTTCGGTCTCGTACCTCTTCAACCGCAAGGGGGTCGTCATCGTCCCCAAGTCGGCGGCTCCGGAGGAGGACGCCCTCCTCGAGGTGGTGCTCGAGGCCGGCGCGGAAGAGGTCAATGACAACGGCGACACCTGGGAGATCGTCTCGGAGGCCAGCGACGTCGTCGGCGTGCGCACGGCCCTCCAGGCCGCCGGCATCGACTACGACTCGGCCGAGGCCGCCTGGGTACCCAGCCTCCAGGTGCCGCTCGACCTCGACGGGGCCCGGAAGATGATCCGGGTCATCGACGCGCTCGAGGACTCCGACGACGTACAGAACGTCTACGCGAACGGCGACATCCCCGACGACGTGCTCACCGAGCTCGAGGACGACGAGGACTAGGGCCCGCTGACTGGAGCGCACCTCACCTGACCACGCGCGTGTTGGTCCCGGGGTTCGTCCCCCAGCCGGGCTAGCGTGGCTCCGAACAGGTGTTCTAGCGGTCGTCCGGTTCGCCTGTCGGATCGAGTACTCGTCGGTGCCTCATCGCGGGAGCTGCACTCCAGCGCCTCACGCGTAAATGCACCACGTCGAGTGCTCCTGATAGCGAAGGTGGTCTCGAGCTCGTGGGTGTCCTCCCTATGCGTGTCCTGGGAGTCGATCCCGGCCTGACCCGGTGCGGTCTCGGGATCGTCGACGCCCGGCCGGGCCGCGCCACCATGGTGGCTGTCGGCGTGGTGCGCACCCCGAGCGACGCAGAGCCGGGGGAGCGGTTGCTGTATCTCGAGGAGCAGCTCACCACGTGGCTGGAGCGGTTCCAGCCTGAGCGGGTGGCGATCGAGCGGGTCTTCGCCGACGTCAACGTCGCCTCGGTGATGACCACGGCGCACGCCAGCGCCATCGCCATCCTGGTCGCCGCGAGGGCCGGCTTGCCGATCGCCTTCCACACCCCGACGGAGGTCAAGGCGGCAGTGACCGGCTCAGGCCGTGCCGACAAGGCTCAGGTGACCTCCATGGTGCAGCGCATCCTGGGGCTGGCCGAGCCGCCCAGGCCCGCAGATGCGGCCGACGCCCTCGCCCTGGCGGTATGCCATGCCTGGCGAGGCGCAGCGGCGGACCGGCTGCAGGCGCTCGCCACGACTCAGGCCGGCGCTCTACCCGCCATAAGCGGGCGGCTCTCGACCTCCCGCGCCGGGGGTCGGTCATGATCGCATCGCTCTCCGGTGTCGTCGAGCACGTCGGACTCGACCGCGTCGTCGTGGTCGTCGGGGGAGTGGGCATGCTCGTGCACACGACGCCGGCGACCGCTGCGGGGTGCCGCGCCGGAGCGGAGGCGCACCTCTCGACGACGCTCGTCGTCCGCGAGGACTCCCTCACGCTCTTCGGCTTCGCCAGTGCCGATGAGCGCGACATGTTCGAGACGGTCCAGAGCGTCTCCGGCGTGGGGCCGAGGATCGCGCTGGCGATGTTGTCCGTCATGGGGCCCGGGGACCTTCGTCGCGCGCTCGCCGACGGGGATGCGA
>JAAYCP010000013.1 GCA_012729695.1 Actinomycetales bacterium
ATGCGGCGCTCACGTCCGCCACCCGACGCACCGGGGCTGGGGCGTACCAAAACGTTCCTATTGTCACGTTCTGGTCCACCTGCGGGGTATGCGGCGCTCACGTCAGCGGCTTAGCGCTCCGCAGGCAAAGGCCCGGATCGGCTGACCGCGGCTCAGCTGCCCGGCGTGAGGATGAGCGTCTCGCTCGCCGCCTCGCGGACTGCGTCCTCGGAGTGCGGCCACGGGAACTGCTCGCCGGCCACCCACGCGTCGATCTGGTCGTCGTAGTGCGCGTGATAGGGATGCCCGCTCTGCCCGGTCTGGTTGACCCAGGTCGAGGAGTTGAGGTCGGAGAGGTCGACGACCATCCGCATCGCCGGTCCCCAGTTGACCTCGTAGCCGGCGCTCGCGTCCCACCCGTTGGCGTTGACGATCGATGAGCCACCGGGCATCGCGTAGGGGCCGCGGTTGACCAGCCACCGGATCGGGCTCGGCACGGTCTCGCCACCAAGGACCGGGTGCTCGAAGGTCAACGTGTGCAGCTTGCCCCAGTCCCAGGTCCCCGGGTCCTTGCCGAGCTGACGGGTGAGCTCCAGCCGGGCGGCCTGGAGGGCCTGGCGCAGGATCTCGTCGCGCTCCTCGGTGACCCCGGGGGTCTGCTTGTTGTCCCACCAGAGGCTGTCCGGGCGCCGCAGGAGCTCGGTGACCGCAGCCTGGTGCTGGGCGTTGCCGGAGACCCAGAGGTCGCGAGGCAGCTCGTCGTCGAAGAGAAGAGCAAGCAGGTTGCGCCACACGGCGTTGTAGAACGCCGCCGCAGCGCCGGCCGGGGAGGAGTCCGCAGGCGTCATGTAGTCCCAGTCGACGAGCAGACGCTGACCCTCCGCCGTGAACGGGTCGTCGCTCGTGTCGATCTGGAGGAGCGTGTTGACGAGGGTCGGCGCGAAGGTGTTGAGCGAGTCCATCTGCATCTCGCGCATGTCATCGGGGCTGAGCGTGTCGGCGGCGGTGATCATGTCGCGGATGCGGGTGGAGCGGTAGCCGTGGTCGTGCTCGCTCGTGATGAAGGGCTGCACGCTCTCGGTGACCGGCTGGTTCGCCGCGACGATGAAGTCGCTCTCCGGGTTGTATGCCCATGGCAGCTGGTCGAAGGGCACGAAGCCACGCCAGTCGAAGCGGGAGTCCCAGCCGGGCGCCGGCCAGTACCCGGGCGGTGCCCCCTGGATGGCCGAGGTGCGGATGGGGATCTGCCCCGGCGCCTGGTAGCCGATGTTGCCGTCGACGTCCGCGTAGATGAGGTTCTGCGAAGGAACGGCGAACTTCTCTGCGGCAGCGCGGAACTCGTCGAAGTTGGTGGCGGCGTTGATGGCGATCAGGGCATCAGCGGTGTTGCCGGGGATCAGCCCCGTCCAGGCGAGCGCAACCGCATAACGCTCCCGGACGTCCTGACCCTGGACCGGGGCCGTGCCGCCCGCCTCGGCCACCGCCGGGATCACGTCGGAGAGCAACGGACCCTGAGCGGCCTGCCGGATGACGATCTCCTGGTCGGTGCCGCCGGCCACCCGGATCCGCTCGGTCCGGGTCTCCAGCGGGACGTACGCACCGTCGCGCAGGTACTCCTCGTCGCGGAGGCGGTGCAGGTAGAGGTCGGCGACGTCGGCGCGCAGCGTCGTCAGCCCCCACGCGATGTGGTCGTTGTGCCCGATGATGACGCCCGGCAGCCCGGCGAAGGAGTAACCGCCGACGTTGAAGGGGCAGCGCTCGCTGACAGCGCGGCAGTGCAGGCCCACCTGGTAGAAGATGCCCGGGATGCCGACCCCGAGGTGCGGGTCGTTCGCGAGGATCGCCTGCCCGGTGGAGGACTTGCTCCCGGTGACTGCCCAGGAGTTCGAGCCGACGCCGTCGCCGGACCCGACGAGCTGCGGCACTGCCTCGAGCGCCGCCTGGACGGTGCGGAACGCCGCCTCGACCCGGTCGACGTCACCGAGATCCGGCGCGAGCTCATCGAGGGCGACCGACCCGTCCGGCGCGGCCGCGCTCGGCGCCCACTCCTCGGCGGAGAGGATCGGTGGGCGCGCCTCGTAGTCGTGCGGTGGGAAGAGCTCCTGGATCTGGGCGGCGTTCATCCGGCCGGCCAGTCGGGCCCGGGTGAGCTCGTCGGCGTAGTTGCCCTTGAGGTCCCACGCCATCGCCTTGAGCCACGCGAGGGAGTCGACGGGCGTCCACTCCTCGACGCTGATGCTGCCGACCTGCTGGCCGAGCACGACGTACTCGAAGGCCATCGCGCTCGGGCTCGCCTTGCTGCCCAGGTATGCGTTGACCCCATCCGCGTACGCCTGCAGCAGGCGTCGGGTCCGGGGCTCGAGAAGGGGCAGCTCCTGCTCGGCGACCCGGCGCCAGCCGAGCGTGCGCACCACCTTGTCGGTCTCGATCCCGGCCGAGCCGACGAGCTCCGAGAGCCGTCCGGCCGTGATGTGGCGACGCAGGTCCATCTCGAAGAAGCGGTCCTGAGCGTGCACGAAGCCCTGCGCCATGGCCAGGTCGTCGGCCGTGTCGGCGAAGATCTGGGGAACGCCCCGCTCGTCGCGGATGACCTCGACCGGACCGGACAGACCCGCGATCGTGATCTCGCCGCCGGTCTGGGGGAACGGGCGTCGTACGCCGGAGAAGGCGAGCCCTGCGCCGACGACCAGAGCGATGACGAGGCCAAGCGCCACAACGAGGCCGGCGATGCGGAACTTCTGGCGGCGGGTCACCCTACGGAGACTAACGACAGTTGCTGGGTGCCGGTGAACTGACATGCGGGGTCGAACCAGGACGGGAGGTACGATCGAGGCCGATCAGTCTGCGCGCGTCCGTAGTGGCCGTGCCCCCCAGAACGTGAGCCAGAACGAGGATCTGTCCCGTGCCCACCTATGCCTATGCCTGCACCGAGTGCGAGCACCGCTTCGACATCGTCCAGTCCTTCACCGACGACACCCTGACCGAGTGCCCGGAGTGCGGCGGCCGACTGCGCAAGCTGTTCAACGCCGTCGGCGTCGTGTTCAAGGGCGGCGGCTTCTACCGCACCGACTCCCGCAACTCCTCGACCACGCCGTCTCGGTCGTCGTCGTCGTCCTCCTCATCCTCCTCGTCGTCCTCGGGATCGGACTCCTCGACCTCCTCGAGCTCGTCCACATCGGCGGCCGGCGCGGGCGCGTCGTCCACGGCCTCCTGACAGAGCTCCCGTCGGGGGCCGTGCGCGGCTAGCCTTCGTCGGGTGAGCCAGGATCTGAGCGCCGCCCCCCGTTCCGACAACCCGCCCGCCGAGGGACCTCGCGCCGACTACGGCGTCATCGGTGGCTCGGGCTTCTACGACTTCTTCGAGGACGCCGAGCGGGTCACCGTCGAGACTCCCTACGGGGAGCCGAGCGATGACGTCGTCATCGGCTCCGTTGCGGGACGCCGTGTCGCGTTCATCGCCCGGCACGGGCAAGGCCACCGGTTCCCACCGCACAAAGTGAACTACCGCGCCAACCTCTGGGCGCTGCGCAGCGTTGGTGTCCGCCAGGTGCTCGCGCCCTGCGCGGTCGGGTCACTGCGGGCGGAGGCCGGACCCGGCACGATCGTCGTGCCCGAGCAGGTCGTCGACCGCACCTGGGGCCGCGACCACACCTACTACGACGTCATCGGGCCGGTCGTCCACGTCGACATCGCCGACCCCTACTGCCCCACGCTGCGGCGTGCTGCCGTAGGTGCTGCGGGCGACGCCGGGGTCGAGGTCGTCGACGGCGGCACCCTCGTCGTCATCAACGGCCCGCGCTTCTCCACCCGCGCGGAGTCGCTCATGCACCAGCAGGCGGGCTGGTCCATCGTCGGGATGACCGCCATGCCCGAGGCCGCACTGGCCCGGGAGCTCGCGATGTGCTTCACGACCATCGCCCTCGTCACCGACTACGACACCGGCGTGGACGGCGGCGAGGCCGTCACGCACGAGAGCGTGCTGGCGGTCTTCGCGCAGAACGTCGACCGGCTCAAGGGGGTCATCGGCGACATCATCACCGCCCTTCCCGACCCCGGCACGACCCCCGAGTGCCGCTGTCGACAGGCCCTGGACGGCCTGCGGCTGCCGATCGAGCTCCCGGGCGGACCGTGACGCGCGACCCCAAGCGGCGGGACCTGCGCCTCGCGCGCGTCCGGGCGGGCGGCGCCCGGCCGCGCCGCGCAGCTCCGCTGCGCCGCGCAGCTGCGCTGGGCCGCGCAGCTCCCCTGGGCGCGAGCGGGATCGGTGCGCACGGCATGAGCGGCAGGGGCATCGGAGCACACCTGAGTCAGGCCTTCCCCGGTCTCCTCGGGCCCGGGCGTCGGGCCGCGTGGCGGCGCTACTGCCTGCGTCGCGCGCTCTCCATCGCGCTCATCCTGTCCGGGTTCGCGATCGTCGCCCTCGGCCCCCGCTGACGCAGCCCCACCTCGACGCGCCTGCTCCCTGACGCGCCTCGGGGCGTGACAGCGTGCAGAATGGCCGTGCGGGGTTGTGACCCGACATCGGTCCGACACCCCGTCGGCGGCTGCGCACCGCCACCGGGCCAGGAGCCCGTCCACAGCGCACTCATCGGGGCACCGTGGCCCCCAGACCCACATCCACCACGATCACAAGGAGATCACGTGAAGGGTTTCAAAGACTTCATCATGCGGGGCAACCTCGTCGAGCTCGCCGTCGCCTTCATCATCGCGACGTCGTTCGCGGCTGTCGTCACAGCGTTCACCGAGGTCGTCCTCGAGGCCATCGCCAAGGCGGGCGGCGCTCCGAACTTCGATGAATGGGCCCCGGGTGGCTTCACCTCGGTCGGCCCGTTCCTGACGGCGCTCGTCGCGTTCGTCATCCTCGCGTTCATCGTCTACTTCTTCATCGTCAAGCCCTACGAGGCCGCCAAGGCGCGCTTCACCAAGCCTGCCGAGGAAGACGTCGACGAGAACACCCAGCTGCTCCGCGAGATCCGCGACTCCCTCCGCGGCCGGGGCTGAGTCACCCCTCTCTCTCCCCCGGAGACAAAGGCCCACTTCGCACCACAAAGGTTCTGGTGCGAAGTGGGCCTTTCCCTTGCGCAGTGCCCGACCTCTCAGCGCGGCGCGGCCCGCCGACTCACCAGTGCGGCGGACGCTGCTCCTCCCACCACGATCGTGAGAGTCCACCGCGCGACTCGCCCCAACCGTCATCGGTGTCGTCGCGGGTCTGCTCCGGCGGGAGCCGCACCCCACGCACCTCGATCATCCACCGCGCGTCGCCGGCCGCGATGACCCCGCTCCCTCGCTCCAGCGCCTCGACGCGGTAGCGTCGCACCCCTGCCCCCTCCTCCGACCGCTCCTCAGGAGTCACCCGCACCGGACCATGGCCGACCGGCTCCGGCCACCCCACCGGCAGCACGAGGGCGCGCAACGACCCGGGCCGCATCACGAACGAGCTCCCTGCCTCCGCGGGGGTGAGGTCACTGAGTCGGGGCCGAGGGGTCACCGCTCGTCCGAGTCCAGGCCGCCCAAGAGGTCCCAGCCCGTCGCACGCTCGTCGTCAGCCGCGTGAGCGTCCCCGTCCGCGCCCTCCTCACGGGCATCGGCCTCCATCGCCACCTCATCCCCCATCGCCAGCTCGTCGTCCCCCGACGGGCTGTCGCCGTCAACGGCACCTGCTCCTTCGGTCGCCTCGCCGACGCTCTCCGGGTATGCGCCGCTCCCGCCCGCAGGCACCTCGCCAGGGTGGTCGCCCACCCGCCGGGCGAGACTGACGATCGCCGAGACGTCGCGCGCCGGGTCGCGGAACAGGTCGGCCGTCCAGACCCGGTGATGGACCCACCCGAGCCGGGTCAGGTGCTCGGCCCGCAGCCGGTCGCGGTCACGGACCGTGGCGAGCGACGCATACTGCGGCCCGTCGGACTCGACGGCGAGCGCCAGGACCCCGGGACGGTGCGGGTCCTCGATGGCGAGGTCGATGGGCGCCTCGCCGTGCCCGAAGCCCTCGTGCACGACCAGTCCGTGCTGGCGCAGCCGGCGGGCCGTCTCGCTCATGACGAGCGGCAGGTCTCCCCCGCGGGCGCCGACCGTCGGCGGGAGCTCGTGCTGGTCGGCCTGCTCGGCATAGGCGAGGAAGGCCCGCAGCATCTGTCCACCACGCGAGGTGAGCCGCTCGGGGTCCAGGTCGCTGGAGTGCAGGGCGGTGACGACGGTCATCCGCTGGCGGGACCGGGTGATCGCGACATTGAGGCGACGCTCGCCACCCTGGTGGTTGATCGGGCCGAAGCGGTAGATCACCCGGCCGTGCGGGGTCTTGCCGTAGCCGATGGAGAGGATGATCGCGTCGCGCTCGTCGCCCTGGACCCGCTCGAGGTTCTTGACGAAGAAGGGCTCGGCCTTGTCCTCGTCGAAGAAGGACGCGATGTCGCGCTCAGTGGCCACGCGGGCGCGGATCGCCTCGTCGAGCCGGGTGGCGTGCGTGATGCCGAGCGCGATGACCCCGAGCGACTCCTCGGGGTGGGTGCGGGCGTGCTCGACGACCAGGTCGACGACCCGCTCGACCTCGCTGTGCGACGTCTCGACACCCTCGGAGCCCTCCGTGAGCACGCCGATCCCCTCGACGTGCTCGACCCGCAACGGCGACGAGGTGCCGGTGCCGGGGAAGGTGACGAGCTCCCCACCGTAGATGTGCTCGTTGGCGAAGGAGATAAGGCGCTCGTCCGTGGAGCGGTAGTGCCAGGTGAGCCGGCGCACGGGGATCACGGCGCTGAGGACGTCGAGGATGGACTCGAAGCCGGCGGTGAGGTCGACCTCGCTGCCCTCGATGGCCACGGCCTCGGCGAGGTCGTCCGGGGCGCTCGTGAAGAAGGTCGTCGGCGGGAGCTGCTTGGCGTCACCGGCGACGACGACGTGCTGGGCCCGCGAGATCGCCGAGACGGCCTGGGCCGGCGGGATCTGGGAGGCCTCGTCGAAGATGACGACGTCGAAGTGGATGCCCGGAGGCAGTGCGCCGGCGACGACGAGTGGGCTCATCATCCAGCACGGCTTGAGCGCGGTGAGCAGCCGGGAGCTGGACCCCATCAGGTCCCGCAGGGAAGCGTGTCCGCGACTGCGCCCCGCCTCTGCGCGGATGAGCGCCTCCTCGGCTGCACGGTGACGCAGCTCGCCCTGGACGAGAGTGGAGACCGCCTCCCGCACCCGCGCCGCGTTGTCGCGCAGGTGCTGGCGGTCCGCCTCGGCGAAGTCGCTGACGACCTGACGCAATCGGTCCCCTGCCGGCTCGCCGTAGTCCGGGTCGGCCAGGGCGATGTCGTCGCACACCGAGGTCCACCAGACGAAGGCGGTCTCGACCGGCACCTGCTCGGACGGTACGTGCCGCTGCGCGAGGTCCTCGAGCAGGGGACCCCACCCGTGTTCCTTGGCCTCGTCGAGCAGCCCGATCACCGTGGGGATGACGCGCAGCCGCTCGGGCGCGACTGCCAGCTCGTCGAGGCGGTCCGCCACGAGGATCATCGGGTCGGTGAGGAACCGCCCCCCTTGGGCGGTCCCGGCCAGCCGGGCGCCGAGCCACTCCAGGTCGGCAGAGAGCCGTGCGTATGCTTCGACCGCCTCGTCGAGTCCCGGCGGCACCTCGGGTCGGCCGCCCTTGCCCATGAGGCGGTTCCACGCCAGGCGCTGCCCGTCGACCGCGACGAGCTCGTCGTGCAGGTTGCGCGGGCGGGGGCCGGGGCGCAGATAGCTCTCCGCCTGCCGCCGCAGCCGCCAGCGCTCGAACCAGCTGAGCTCGACACCGTGGTTGCGCCGGTAGTCGCGGGTGCCCGTGGCGCCGATGAGGTCGGCCAGGGGCACGTCGAAGAGCTCGGCGCGGAACGTCTCGAGCGTCTCCTTCACCCGGCTCGCGGTGCCCAGGATCGTGCCCCACTCCGACACCGACGTCGCCGCAGGGAGCCGGAGGGTGCCGAAGACCTCCTCCATGAGGCGACCGAACCGCTCCAGGCCGCCGCCCGCATACCTCTCGACGATCTCGAGAGCGCGCACCGCGTCCTCGCTCGTCGGGATCCGGGCCCCGAACCACGGGTCGCGCTCGCCCGTGTCGGTCCAGGCGCCCAGGCGGGCGGCCTTCGCGAGCTTGGCGGAGTCCTGCTCCATCTGCGCGCGGTCGATGCCGTGGAGGGTCTCCCCGCGCAACCGCACCTTGCTGCGCGGTGCCGGGGTCAGCGCCTCCAGTCGGCTGACCGCCTCCTGCGCCTCGAACGCCGAGACCCCGAAGGGCCTGCGCACGCGGTGCAGGGCGTCGCGGTGCTGGACGAGCTCCTGCTGGGACGTGAGCAGGACGCCGGTGCGCCACTGGTCCTGCCTGGTCCCCTGCCCCCGCTGGGGACTCGTATGGCGGCCCAGGGCGGCACCGAGCTCACGGGCGATCGACCTGCGACTGGCTACGCCGTCGTAGAGGTCGAGGAGGAGGTCGTCCAACCCGACCTGGGCGAGCCGCTTGTGCACGGCGTCGATCGCCGCGCGCTTCTCGGCGACGAAGAGCACCCGCCGGCCGTCGGCCATGAGGGTGGCGATGAGGTTGGCGATGGTCTGGGACTTGCCCGTGCCGGGTGGCCCCTGGATGACGAGGTTTGACCCGACCCGCGCGGTCTCGATCGCGGCGATCTGGCTGGCGTCGGCATCGAGGACGAGGCTCTCGCGCCGGGGATCCACCTCGAGACTCGGCTCGGGCGGCGAGGATCGGACCGCCGAGAGGGCATCACGGTCGCCGGCCAGGGCCGCGACGACGTCGTGGTTCGCAAGCTCGTCGAGCTGGCCCGCGAGGTCGACGACCATGGGGAGCTTCGCATACGAGAACGTGCCGAGGACCTGCCGCGGGCTGATCGAGAAGCCCTCGATGTCCCGCGACACCTCGGCCAGGGCCCGGTAGGCAGGGTGGGGGTCGAAACCGGTCGGGGTATCGGTGAGTGCCTCGATCTGGGCCGGGTCGAGGGCGACCCCACGCTGCTCGACGAGGTAGTGGACCAGGACCGGGTTGAGCTCGATGTCCGGGGAGACGGCGAGGACGAAGTCCTCCTGCGCAGGGGTGGTCGGCCGGAGGGTGGCCGAGCGCAATAGGACCGGAGCCATCGGTGCGCGGCTGGATCGGGGCAGGTCCCAGGTGGCCATGCCGATGGCGAGGTGCAGCGTGGCGATCCCGCGCTCCTCGAGGAGCTCGCGGGCCTTGGCAGCGATGGTGCGCGCCCGGTGGCGGGCGTCGGCGAAGGCACTGTCCTCGCGGAAGAGATCCCGGAGGCGAGGAGCACCCCCGGCCATGAGGACCGAGAGCCCGCCGGGGTGGGCCATGGTCAGGTCGAGCGTGCCGGCACGCAGGTCGCGGTACCAGAGGAGGGTGTTGCGTCCGCCGAGGTCGACGAGCTGGCGGGACCACGTCGCCACCGCAGCGGCGACGAGGTCCCTGCGCGGGTCGCTCGGCGTGTCGGTCACCAAGTCAGGCTATCCGCGAACGCGGGGATGGCCGCACCATCGGATTCGCGTGTTGCCCCGATCGGAGGAGGTGGGAGCCTATGCCTCGCGTCCGTGCGGCGCTGCCGGGCTCAGGAGGACGGTGGAGACGAGGATGCCGACCGCGAGGAGGCCGACGCCGAGGGCGAGCACCGCATACGAGGCCTGGGCGACGATCACCCCGGCGAGCGCCCCGCCTCCGCCGGCCGCGAGGCCCATGAAGAGATCGGAGGAGCCCTGAGCACCCGGTCGCTGCGCCGGGGTGAGCGGCTCGGTGAGGAGCACGGATCCGCTGACGAGCGTGCAGGACCAGCCGAGACCGAGGAGGAAGAGCGCGACTGTCAGGGATATCGAGAAGCCCTCTGAGGCGAGCGCGCCGAGAAGGGCGGCCGCGATGAGGATGGTCGCACCCGCCCGGGCGACGGTGACCGCGCCGAAGCGGTCCACCGCCATCCCGGCCACCGGCGAGAGGGCGAACATCCCGAGGATGTGGATGCTGATGACCAGGCCGATGAGGGTGAGGGCGGCGTGCCCGTGGCGCATGTGCAGCGGGGTCATCACCATCAGCGACACCATCGTCGCGTGACCCAGGGCGAGAGTGATCAGCCCGAGCAGCGCCCCGGGGTGGCTGCGGATGTCCGCCAGGCCCTGCCGGATGCCGCCCCGCTGGGTGGGCTTGCGGGGTGCAGGCTTGCTGGGTGCGGGCTGGTCGGGTGTGGCCTTGCTCGGGGTGGCCTGGTAGCTCTCGACGTGTTCACTGACCGCCGCCACTTCGCGCTCACGCTCGCGGGACAGGATGAGCGGATCCGGACGGAGCCGGACCACCAGCACGGTGATCGCGAGCCCGAGCGCGACGAGGGAGAAGACGAAGGGGCCGGTGAGCTCCGGGATCCCGAGCGCCCGGGCCACCGGGGCGCCGGGGCCGATGAGATTGGGGCCGAGGACACTGCCGATCGTCGTCGCCCAGACGACGATGGACAGGTCGCGGCCCCGGTGCTCCGGGGCGGCGAGGTCGGCGGCCGCGAAGCGGGTCTGCGAGTTCGAGGTGGTGGCGCCACCGAACAGCACGCTCCCGAGGAGGAGCAGCGCGAAGTTCGTGATCACCGCCGAGAGGATGATGAGCACGGCTCCGGCGAGCGCCAGGGCATAGCCGAGCACGAGGCCTGGACGGCGACCACGATCCGCCATGAGCCTGGCGACCGGGATGGCGATGAGCGCGCTTCCGAGGACCTGGAAAGTGCCCCCGAGCCCCGCATACGTCGGACCGCCGGTGATGTCCTCCGCGATGAGTGACCCGACTGCGATGCCCGCTGCCAGGCCCATGCCACCGAGGACCTGGGTCGTCGCCAGCGTGCCGAGGGTGCGCCGCTGCGCCGGGTCCCGCGATTCGGAGGTCACGTGGGCAGACTCTATTGGCCCCGAGGTCGCGCTGCCCACCGACATTCACGACTCCGCCTGAGCCTCTCCCTTGCCGGGAGGATGTCCCGGTCCCGTCC
>JAAYCP010000110.1 GCA_012729695.1 Actinomycetales bacterium
GGCCGGGTGGGGATCCACCTCGACCCCCGCTTCTCCAACTCGGTCGCGGCGACCTCCGCCGACTACGACGGCGTCGCCCTGACGTATGCGCAGGTCGCCTCCCGCCCCGACCTGCACCGCATGCGCACCGAGCGGGTCCGCACCCTCGTCATCCTCGACGAGATCCACCATGGCGGCGACAACAAGTCCTGGGGCGACGCCATCCGCACGGCCTTCGACCCGGCGACCCGCCGCCTCGCCCTCACCGGCACGCCCTTCCGCTCCGACACCAGCCCCATCCCGTTCGTCCGCTACGAGATGGACGAGGAGGGGATTCTGCGCTCGTCGTCCGACTACAGCTACGGCTACGCCGATGCCCTCGCTGACGGTGTGGTGCGGCCGGTGCTCTTCCTGGCCTATGGCGGCTCGATGCGGTGGCGCACCAAGGCCGGTGACGAGATCGCCGCCCGGCTCGGTGAGCCCATGACGAAGGACCAGACGGCCCAGGCCTGGCGGACCGCGCTCGACCCGAAGGGGGAGTGGGTCCCCGCCGTCCTCGCGGCCGCCGACAAGCGGCTCACCGAGGTCCGCCGGCACGTGCCGGATGCCGGTGCTCTCGTGATCGCGTCCAACCAGACCCAGGCCCGCGCCTACGCGCGCATCCTCAAGGAGCTCACCGGCGAGGCGCCCACGGTTGTCCTCTCCGACGATGCCGGCGCCTCCGCCCGGATCGAGGAGTACGCGGCCGGCACCCAGCGCTGGATGGTCGCCGTGCGCATGGTCTCCGAGGGTGTCGATGTCCCCCGCCTCTGCGTCGGGGTCTATGCGACGAGCACCTCGACGCCGTTGTTCTTCGCCCAGGCAGTAGGACGGTTCGTGCGGGCGAGGCGCCGCGGCGAGACGGCATCGGTCTTCCTGCCGAGCGTCCCCGTCATCCTGGCCCACGCCGGCGCCATGGAGAAGGAGCGCGACCACGCCCTCGACCGCAGCCCGAAGGCCGATGACGTGGCGTCGATGTGGGCCGAGGAGGAGTCCCTCCTCGACGAGGCGCAGCGCGGTGAGCGGGCCAGCGACGCGCTCGAGGCCCAGTTCGAGGCGCTGGAGTCCGACGCGCACTTCGACCACGTCCTCTTCGACTCCAAGCAGTTCGGGCTGCACGCCGCGGTCGGGTCCGAGGAGGAGCAGGACTACCTGGGGCTCCCGGGTCTGCTGGAGCCGGACCAGGTCGCGCAGCTCCTCAACGAGCGCCAGAGCAAGCAGTCACGGAAGCGGCCGGCCGCCGCGAAGGCCGATCCGGCCCCTGTGGCCGCCCACCGGGCCCTGCGCGCGCAGCGCAAGGAGCTCAACAGCCTCGTCGCCGCCTACGCGCGAAAGACCGGTGCCTCGCACGCCAGCATCCACCTCGACCTGCGCCGGGCCTGCGGCGGGCCGGAAGTGCCTCAGGCGACCTCTGAGCAGATCGCCGGGAGGATCGAGACCATCCGTCGGTGGTTCGTCGGGCGCCGCTGACGCTGCCGGGCACGTCCGCGATCACGAGGCGCCCCGGATGCCAGGTCCTGTGCCGAGACTGGCCCGATCGCCTGCGGCCCTCCCACTCCGCCAGCCGTGCTCGTCCAGGTAGGCGCGTGACCGCATGGTCGAGCGCCGTGGAAACCGTGACTGCACCTCTGCCTCCACCTCCTTCTCCCGGTGGGCCAGGATCCGGACGAGGTCGGTGCCCGAGCCCTCCTGACGTCGTGCCGTTCCGGGGCCGAGTCGTCCCGCCGGTGACGCCTTGCTCTCCTGCGATGCCGCCCGGGTCTCTTCCGCTGTCACCTCGGTGAGTCGCTCGGCGATGCGACCGGTGAAGCCGGAGAGGAACGAGCGCCGGAACACCTGCGTGCTGGAGAAGGAGTTGTTCGGCTGCGCGAGCATCGCGCTCGTCGCCTGGACCAGCAGGGATGCGAAGAGCAGCTCCACCGCTCGCAGCTCGGCGTCGTAGCCGACGACGGTGGCCAGCGCGAGGTGCTCGTCCCAGACCGTCCGGCACCGGTTGGCGCGTGCGACCGCCGACAGGAGGCGGACCTTGTCCTTCGCGTACGGCGCCGCAACCGGGATGCGGGTCGCTCGTGGTCCGTCGGATCGCCCTTGCCGGGCGGTTGCCTCGAGCACGGCACGGTCGATGCTGTGTCGAGCCATGAGCGAGTGGGCGGCCGCCGTGAACGCCTCCGCCTCGGCCGGATACGGCGTGGACTCCGCCTTGGCCAGCATCATCCGCACGCGCACCAGGAGACGTTCGTCGGCATCGATGTGCCTGCTTCCCGGAACGGCCTGCCCCGGAAGGGGGTCGAGGCGCTCGAGCTCGGGCAGCATCCGGAGCACGTCCTCGAGTACTCCGGCGCACGCCATGACCGCCGGCGCGCCCTGGGAGGCACGAGCGGCTCGGGCGCTGAGATGGTCGGTATGCGAGGGCCACCACACCGAGGCCCCGATCTGCTCGAGGTGGTCGTGCCAGGCCTCGTGGATGGTGGGTGCCGCATATCGGGCAAGGTTGGCCGCAATCGTGTCGTCGAGCACCTTCGTCGTGAGGGTGCGGCAGTGTCGTTCGATGTACCCGTGCAGCTCGATCGGGCGCCACCCGCGCTGCCAGGCAGTATCGACGAGCTCGACGAGCCGGTCGGATCGTTCTCGCGTCGTTGTCATGTCCCCTCCGTGATCTCCCAGGCCCATCCCGGGTGTGCAAGCTCTGCCAGGTGCCGGGCAACTCTTCCAGTGCGGGCCGACAAGCCGCGCAGGTTTTCCACAGCGAGCGCGCGTTGCTGCCGCCCCACTACTCGGCCGCTGCCACGAGCGGCCCGGTCCGGTACGCGATCCGCTCGGCCAGCGCGATGACGGTGTTGGCGCGGGTGACGTGCCGGTCGTCGAGGATCGTGTCGAGCACCCGCTGCAGGTCGGCGTTGTCGCGCGCCACGATCCGCAGCACGAGGTCGCCGGACCCGGTGATGGTGTGTGCCTCGAGCACCTCGGGGATGGCGGAGAGGTGCTCGACCACCCCCGCGTGCCCCTTGCCCTGACGGATCTCGACGGTGCAGAACGCGGTGACCGGATACCCAAGCGCAGCAGGGTCGATCGACGGGGCGAAGGAGCGGATGACCCCGGACTCCACCAACCGGTCGAGTCGGGCCTGGACCGTCCCGCGGGCCACTCCGAGGACCCGCGAGGCACCGAGCACCCCGACGTGGGGGTCCTCGGCGAGCAGGGTGAGGAGCCGTCGGTCCAGGTCGTCCAGCGGGCGGTTGCTCCGAGCGGTAATGGGCATGTTGTGCAGGCTATACCCGCTGAGGGGGGTCAAAGTGGACAAGGTGACCACCGCATACCCCATCCGTTGCTCCATGGTTCTGCACCGCTGCACAGTGGAGGACTATGACCGCAACGACGCCATCAGCCCGGACCGACACCTCGACCGCGCCCCACCCGGCCCGGCGCACCGCCCAGCAGGACGCTGCCGAGGTGGCCCGTCACCTCACCGTCACGGAGCAGGAGGCCGGCCTCACCGCGGAGGAGCTCGCGACCCTCGTCGGCCTCGTGGAGCACGACGAGACGAAGGACCCGTTCCCCGTGACAGGTTGGGACGCCATCGTCTTCGTCGTCGGCAACGCGACCCAGACCGCGCACTATTACCAGAGCGCGTGGGGGATGGAGCTCGTCGCCTACACCGGCCCCGAGCACGGCGTGCGCGACCACAAGGCGTTCGTGCTCAAGTCGGGCTCGATCCGCTTCGTCGTCAAGGGTGCCGTCACCCCGGACAGCCCGCTCATCGAGCACCACGCCAAGCACGGGGACGGTGTCGTCGACATCGCCCTCGAGGTCCCGGACGTCGACCAGTGCGTCGAGCAGGCCCGCTCCGCCGGAGCCCGGATCCTCCAGGAGCCGGAGACGATCCGCGACGAGCACGGCGCCGTGCGCGTCGCCGCCATCGGGGCCTACGGTGACACCCGCCACTCCCTCATCCAGCGCGAGGTCGACGGAGTTCGCTACACCGGTCCGTACCTGCCCGGCTACGTCCCTGCCGGCTCCACCTTCCTCAAGCGGGACGGCGCGCCGAAGCGGCTCTTCCAGGCCCTCGACCACATCGTCGGCAACGTCGAGCTCGGGAAGATGGACGAGTGGGTCTCGTTCTACAACCGGGTCATGGGCTTCGTGAACATGGCGGAGTTCATCGGGGACGACATCGCGACCGACTACTCCGCGCTGATGTCCAAGGTCGTCGCCAACGGCAACCACCGGGTGAAGTTCCCGCTCAACGAGCCGGCCATCGCCAAGCGCAAGAGCCAGATCGATGAGTACCTCGAGTTCTACGGCGGCCCCGGAGCCCAGCACCTCGCGCTCGCGACGAACGACATCCTGCGCACCGTCGACGAGCTCGTGAAGGAAGGGGTCGAGTTCCTCGACACCCCGGACGCGTACTACGACGACCCCGAGCTGCGGGCGCGCATCGGTGAGGTACGGGTCCCGATCGAGGAGCTGAAGAAGCGCCGCATCCTCGTCGACCGCGACGAGGACGGCTACCTCCTGCAGATCTTCACCAAGCC
>JAAYCP010000111.1 GCA_012729695.1 Actinomycetales bacterium
CGAGGGCCGGGACATGACCCACGTGGCGCCCCAGGCCCGCAACGTCGGCTTCGTCTTCCAGCACTACGCCGCGTTCAAGCACCTCACGGTCGCCCGCAACGTCTCGTTCGGCCTGGACATCCGCCGCAGACCCAAGGCCCAGATCCGCGAGCGGGTCGCCGAGCTGCTCGACCTGGTGCACCTGTCGCAGTTCGCGGACCGCCTCCCCTCGCAGCTCTCCGGTGGCCAGCGCCAGCGGATGGCCCTCGCGAGGGCGCTTGCCGTCGAGCCCAGCGTGCTCCTCCTCGACGAGCCCTTCGGCGCCCTGGATGCCAAGGTCCGCAAGGAGCTCCGTGACTGGCTGCGCCGCCTCCACGACGAGGTCCACGTGACAACGGTTTTCGTCACCCACGACCAGGAGGAGGCCCTCGAGGTCGCTGATGAGATCGTCGTCATCAACGGCGGCCGCATCGAGCAGGTAGGGAGTCCGGACGATCTCTACGACCGGCCCAGCACGGACTTCGTCATGCGCTTCCTCGGCCCGGTCACCACCCTCGGCCAGCACCTCGTCCGCCCCCATGACATCGATCTGCGGGTCGGTGACTTCGGGCCGGGCACGCCGGGCACGGTCGAGCGCCTGCACCGGGTCGGCTTCGAGGTGCGCATCGAGGTTGCGACCGAGGATGGTCTCGTCCTTGTGACGAAGACCCGTCCCGAGGTCGCGCACCTCGGAGTACACGAAGGCTCTCGCGTGCGGCTCCTGCCTGTCCCCGGGGCACCGTCGGTGCCGATCAGTCGCGAGAAGGCGGTCGCCGAGCCTTCCGTCGAGGTCCCGGAGCTGGCCGCGGCCGTCCCCCGCTGACCCCTCGAACCGGCGACCGCTCAGAGGCTGACGGTCGTCGAGAGCGTATGCGTCCGGCCGGGTTCGAGGTGCACCGCACCATCGAGCACGCACCCGGCCTCGACGCAGACGAAGCGCTGCCAGTCGCCAGGCCCCAGGTCGGCGAAGCGGGATCCCTTCTCCTCCCACGGATTCCACACGACCACCCCTGACGCACCAGAGGTGGAGACGGCAATCTCCCGACCCCCGACCGGGTCGACGACGAAGACCGGCCCGGCCGACGCATACACCCTGTCGGTCTCGCCGGAGAAGGTGACCGGCCCCTCCTGGTGGCGCACCGCACCGTCCGCCGTCTTGTCGACGTAGCTCACGCCGTCCAGACCCTCGACCCGCACCTGCGCGATGTCCTCGATCGCGAGGTAGGTGTGCAGCGCAGCCTCGAACGAGAACGCCCGCTCGTCCTGGTTGGTCACCTGCAGCGCGACGGTGAGCCGCGACCCGAACGAGGCGGTGAGGACGGCCTCGTATGCGTACGGCCAGTAGTCGTCCGTCGCCACCTTCCGGTCCAGCCGGTATGCGACGGTCCGGACCTCGTCCCCGGTCGCCCCGATCCGGCGCCAGGTGGTGGTGCGGGCGAACCCGTGGTTGAAGGGGGCACCGGGATGGCGGCCCGGCCCGAACCACGGGAAGCACACGGGAATCCCGCCGCGGATGGCTGTGTTGCTCGCGGCCTCCCCTGCCCGGCTGGTGAAGAGCACCGGAGCCTCGCCACGCGGTGCCCACGTCATGACCTGAGCGCCGTGCTCGAGGATCGATCCGGTGCAGGTCGATACGTCGATTGAGTCGGTGTGCATGGTCGGACCTAGTTTCCGATGAGCTTGCTCAGGGCGTGCAGGGCGACGCCGGCGAGGGCGCCGATGATGGTGCCGTTGATGCGGATGAACTGCAGGTCCCTGCCGACGAAGAGCTCGATGCGGCGTGAGGCCACCTCGGCGTCCCACTGGTCGACCGTGTAGGAGATGACCTGGGCCAGCTCGCCGCCGTAGGTGTTGACGAAGAACCCAACGAGATCGCCCAGGTGGCCGCCGATTCGGGAGCGCACCACCTCGTCGAACTGCAGCCGCTGCGAGAGGTGCTCGAGGAGCTCGTCGCCGCGGGTGTGGAAGTACGAGGTCCGGTCGTCCATCGCGCCGAGCAGGGTGGAGCGGAACGAGTCCCAGAGGGCCACGAGGCTGACGCTGACCTGCGGGTTCGCGAGCAGCCGGGCCTTGAGCATCTCGGCCCGCTCCATGACCTCGGGGTCGTTCTGCAGGTCGGACGAGAGCTGGCGGAGCAGGTTGTCCAGGGCCACCCGGGCCGGGTGTCCGGGGATGCCGCGCATGTCGCCGAGCCAGTCCACGACCTGGTTGTAGGTCCACCGGATCACCCGGTCGTCGAGCCACGGCGGGCTCCACCACGGCGCCCGCTCACCCATCACCTCGGCGAAGGCGCTCGGGTTGTCACGCAGCCACTCGTGGAGGTGCTCGAGGGTGAGGTCGACGAGTCCGTGGTGCACGCCGTCGTCGATGACACCCTCGAGGAGCGTCCCCGCGATGGGGGCGATCGGCTCCTTGGCCAGGCGGGGCAGAAGCAGGTCGTCGAGGAGGGACTTGACGTCCTCGTCCTTGATCCGCTCCAGTCCCCGCTTGCTGACCCGCACCACCTCGTCGAGCGTCCGGGTGCGGTGCTCCGGAGCGGAGAGCCAGACGCCCAGCCGCTTGGGCACGTCGGCCGCCTGCAGCCGGTCCCGGGCGATGTCCTCGGTCATGAAGTTGTCGGTGACGAACTCCTCGAGACTCTTCCCGAGCTCGGTCTTGCGCTTCTTGACCAGGGCCGTGTGCGGGACCGGGACACCGAGGGGGTGCTTGAAGAGGGCCACGACAGCGAACCAGTCGGCGAGCGCGCCCACCATCGCCGCCTTCGCCGCGAAGTTGACGTACCCCCAGACGCCGCTCTGATCGAGCCGCAACGTGGCCACCCAGATCACGGCCGCGACGATCAGCAGCGCGGTGGCGATGGCGCGCATCCGCCGCAGACCGCGGCGCCGCTCAACATCCGCCGGCGTCTCGACCAAGAAGCTCACGGTAATGATCCTGCCTCACTCCACACCCGGGGCTGCACCCACCGCACCGACGTAGATTGGAGACATGCGATTCCTCGGCGACCGTGAGCCCACCCACGACCTCACGTACGACGACGTCTTCATGGTGCCGAGCCGGTCCTCCGTGTCGAGCCGGCTCGATGTCGACCTCTCCACCGTCGACGGTTCGGGCACAACCATCCCCCTCGTCGTCGCGAACATGACCGCGGTGAGCGGGCGGCGGATGGCCGAGACGGTGGCCCGGCGCGGCGCCATGGCGGTCCTGCCACAGGACATCCCCATCCACGTCGTGGCCCAGGCGATCGCCGACATCAAGGCCGCCCACCTCGTCCACGACACGGCGGTCACGGTCTACGCGACCGACACCGTCGGGTCGGTCGCTGCCCTCATCCCGAAGCGCGCCCACGGCACGGCGATCGTCCTCGACGACGACGGCAAGCGACCCATCGGCGTCATCGCCGAGTCGGACGTATCCGGCGTGGACCGCTTCGCGCAGGCCGGCGACGTCATGACGACCGACCTGGTCACCCTCCCTGACGGCCTCTCCCCGAAGGAGGCGTACGACCGGCTGACCCGGGTGCGGCACCACATGGCCCCGGTCGTCGACGACCAGGGTCACCTGATCGGCGTGCTCACCCGCGAGGGCGCCCTGCGCAGCGGGCTCTACACACCCGCGACCGACGCCGATGGACGCCTCCGCGTGGCGGCCGCGATCGGCGTCAACGGGGACGTGGCCGCCAAGGCCAGGGGTGTGCTCGACGCGGGTGCCGACTGCATCGTCGTCGACACCGCCCACGGTCACCAGCAGAAGATGATCGACGCGCTCCAGGCGGTCCGGAGCATCGACCCGCACGTTCCAGTCGTCGCCGGGAACGTCGTCACCGCCGAGGGCACGATCGACCTCATCGAGGCCGGCGCCGACATCGTCAAGGTCGGCGTGGGACCGGGCGCGATGTGCACGACGAGGATGATGACGGCCGTCGGCCGCCCCCAGTTCTCGGCCGTCCTCGAGTGCGCCGCCGCTGCTCGCGAGCGCGGCAGGCACGTCTGGGCGGACGGCGGGGTGCGCCACCCGAGGGACGTCGCCCTCGCCCTGGCCGCCGGCGCGAGCAACGTGATGATCGGTTCGTGGTTCGCCGGCACGCTCGAGAGCCCCGGGGATCTCTACGTCGCCAACGACGGACGCCCCTACAAGGAGTCGTTCGGTATGGCGTCGAGTCGGGCCGTGCAGAGCCGCACCGCCTCGGACAGCGCCTACGACCGGGCCCGCAAGGGCCTGTTCGAGGAGGGCATCTCGTCCGCGCGGATGTACATCGACCCGCAGAAGCCGAGCGTCGAGGACCTCATCGACACGATCATCGCGGGCCTGCGCAGCGCCTGCACGTATGCGGGGGCCCGGAACCTCGAGGAGTTCGCCGAGCGGGCCGTGGTCGGTGTCCAGAGCACGGCGGGGTATGCGGAGGGCCGGCCCCTGCATACCTCCTGGTAGTCAGGGGCGGGCGTGCGCCGCGCGTGGTCCCGGTGGCTCCTCGCGGCCGCGGCCGCGGTGGTGACCTACGGCGTCCTCGCGTGGTCGATGATGCCCGCGGACAGGGGTGTCGAGGAGCTGTGGGAGACGGACGGACCGGCCGGGCACGTGGTGGCCGGTGCGTGGCTCGCCGACGACTCGAACGTCATGGTGGACCTCCGAACCGGTCGGACGGCCACCCTCGAGACCCCGCTCAGCGGTGTGCGTTACGTCGGAGGCGATCGGCTTCTCGTCGTGACCGAGGAGGGCGTCGAGACGGCCGCGGCCGGCCGGCAGCCGCGCTGGAGCAGGGAGCTCGGGGCGGGCGAGAGGGTCGTCCCGCTCGCGGTGAACGGGGAGACGACCGTGCTCCACCGCTGTGACCGCGAAGCGTGCCTGCTCGAGGCGATCAGCGAGACCGGCCGGACGCTCTGGTCCACCCCGGTCATCGACGGTGAGCCGCTTGAGCCCGCCGCCGGCGAGGTGCCCGCCGTCGTCGCCATCGCAACCGGGTCGGGCGTGAGCCTCGTCGACCCCGCGACCCGGTACGAGCTGGTCCTCTCCGGAGCCCAGGCGGTGGTGACGCCCGGCGGAGTGCTCGTGCGCTACGACGCCGGCAGCAGCTGCGTGACGGCGCTCTACCCGACCATCGAGCGGGATGACGACGCCGCCGTCCCTGGACCCTGCGAGGACCTCGGGCCGCTCCTGCCGCTCGCCCCCGAGCCGCTGCTCGTCGAGGTGCACCGCGGCGGCCTGTGGCCACTGTCCCGCGACGTCGCCACAGTCTCCCTGCCGGGCGGCCGCACGGTCACCGTCACCGGGGAGGAGCTGGAGGTCCTGCACCTCGACGGCCGCCACCTCACGGTCCGGGTCGGGCAGCGCATCAGGGGGTATGCGACGGGCCCTGAGCCGGCGCAGGGCACCGAAGCGAGGGGCTCGCGAGTCGGGCACCTGCCAGACTGACGTCGTGCACTCCCTCCCACCCCTGACCGCTCCGGTGGAACCCGACGACGCGTTGCGGAGGGTGGCCTTCCTCCTCGAGCGCGAGCGAGCGGGCAGCTACCGCGTCGAGGCGTTCCGCAAGGCCGTGGCCACGGTCCGTGAGCTCGGCCCGGAGGCAGTGCGGCAGCACGTCCAGGCCGGGACCCTGCAGAGCGTCCCGGGCATCGGCAAGTCCACGGCCGGCGTCATCACCGAGGCGCTCGAGGGGCGCGTCCCCGCATACCTCGAGGCGCTGCAGAGCAAGGCCCGGCCGCTCGTCGAGGGCGGCGAGGAGCTGTACGCCCTCATCCAGGGGGACTGCCACACCCACTCGACGTGGAGCGACGGCGGGTCGCCGATCGACGAGATGGTCCTCACCGCGATCGAGCTCGGCCAGCAGTGGATGGTGCTGACCGATCACTCCCCCCGACTCCGGGTCGCCAATGGTCTCTCACCGGAGCGGCTCGTCCAGCAGATGGCGGTCGTCGATGCGATCGACCGCGCCCTCGGCGCAGGCTTCACGCTCCTGAAGGGCATCGAGGTCGACATCCTCGACGACGGGTCGCTGGACCAGACCGACGAGCTGCTCGCACGCCTCGACTTCGTCACGGCATCCGTGCACAGCAAGCTGCGGATGAACAAGGCCCCGATGACCCGGCGGATGGTGGCCGCGGTGCAGAATCCGCGGGTCAACGTCCTCGGCCACTGCACCGGTCGCCTCGTCACCGGCTCGCGCGGGGTGCGACCCCAGTCCGAGTTCGACGCCCGGGCGGTGTTCGAGGCGTGCGCGGAGCACGGCACCGCGGTCGAGATCAACAGCCGGCCGGAGCGCTGCGACCCTCCGGACGAGCTCATCCTGCTCGCGGACGAGATCGGCTGCCTCTTCGCCATCGACTCCGACGCCCACGCCCCGGGCCAGCTGGAGATGAAGGCCTACGGCGCCGAGCGCGCTGAGCGGCTCGGGATAGATCCCGACCGGATCATCACGACGTGGGACGTCGACCGGCTGCGGGCCTGGGTCGCGGAGGGCCTCGCACGAGGCTGAGGTCGGGGTGTGTCCTGACCTGGGGCGGGTCCTGACCCCAGAGGCCTTCCCTGGCCCAGGCTCTGGGCGGAACTTCACGTTCCGGCTGGGGTGTC
>JAAYCP010000112.1 GCA_012729695.1 Actinomycetales bacterium
AACCCACCACCGCTGCTTAGCACAAAGCGGGGGTAGGGCCGGCACCCTCAGAAGGAACCCGCCTGCTCGGCGGCCGCAGCGCAGAGCCACCACAGGTCGACCGTCTGGAACGGGTCGCTCAGGTCGACGGAGAGGGCCTTGCAGGCCGCATGCACCCGGTTCCGGACCGTGTTGGGGTGGACGAACAGCGCCGCCGCCGCTCGGTCCGCGTCACGGTCGCACTCGAGCCACGTCCGGACGGTGTGCAGGGTCGCTGCGGAGCGGGGCAGTCGGGCGAGAGCATCCTCGTGGGTCTGCAGCAGGAGGGACGCCAGGTCGTCGCGTCCCTGGATCGCACTCAGCGTCGCGACCTCGGCGGCAACGACCAGTCCGACGAGCCCGCGCCGTCGAGCCGCTCGCGCCGCGGTCATCGCCTGACCGCGGGCGGCCGGCAACGACTCAGGGGAGGCCGGAGCCGAGATCCCCATGGCCACAGGAAGATCCACACGTGGCGGGACCCTCCGCCACACCGCGAGGACCACCCCTTCGTCGATGCCGACCGGTCCCAACGACAAGCCAGGGGAGGTGGCCCGTAGACGGGTGAGGACGAGCTCGGCCTGCTCGGGATCGAGGTCCGGAGCAGCGCCGATGACCAGGGTCGGATGCGGGTCGTCATCCGGCACGATCCCGGCCGACCGTGCCGCCAGCGCCGCCGCCGATCCACCAGCGAGGAGCCGCCGCAGCAACCCGTCCTCGCGGGCGTTGACAGCGGACCGCAGCGCCACCGTATGGGCGACGATGAGGCGCTCGCGCACCAGGGCGATCCAGTCGTCATAGAGCCCGCGGGCCTCGAGGACGAGCTCGGCCGGAATCCCCTCGGTCCGGGCGACCGACCGTGCCGTGGCCCAGATCCGTCGTTCGGCGACGTGGATGGACGCCAGGACGGCGTGGACAGGGATGCCCTGCCGGGCCCGGGCGACGGCGAGGTCGTCGACGAAGGACAGCTCGCTTGCGGTGGGTGGACGGCGCTCGGCCAGGGCACGGGTCGCCGCAGACAGCAGGCCCCGAGTGTGTCGTGCGACATCGGCCGGGTCGAGTCCGGCAATTTCCTGGATCGAGGACCGCACCTCGGCGACGACGTCACCCAGCAGACCCGGGTCAGCCATCACCCCTTCGATGAGCTCGACGACGAGGTCACGTTTCCGCTGGTCCGTCATGACCCATCAGTGTCCTCGGCATTGTGATGGGCCACAACTACGAGCGAAAGGCGCGTGCCGCATACAAGCAGAACCCCCTGGGCGATCCCTAGCGTCAGGGTGAGCAGAGACAACGCTCGCCGGGTCTGATGGACCACAGCAGGCGGCTTCGGCGAGAAGCACAGATGAGGAGAGGCATGGCCAAGGGACTGACCGGAGGGGCGCTCGTCGCACGGATGCTCGCGGCCGAAGGGGTCACCGACCTCTTCGGGATCATCGACGGGACCTACTTCGGGCTCTACCGGGCGCTCAAGGACGCCGGGATCACGCTGCACTCTCCCCGGCACGAGGCCGCAGCGGCCCACATGGCTGGAGCGTATGCGCGGCTCACCGGCCGACTCGGCGTCTGCATGGCGTCGAACGGGCCCGGGGTCGCCAACGTGCTGCCCGGGGTGGCCGTGGAGCAGGGCGAAGGGAACCGGGTGCTGCTCATCACCTCCGCCCGCCGGGTGGGGATCGGACACCCGGATCGAGGGGGGACCTACCAGTACTTCGACCAGACCGCCGTGACAGCGCCCATGACGAAGTGGTCGGGCTACTGCCCGAGCGCGGACCGGATCCCGGAGCTGCTCCGGCAGGCCCTGCGGGCCTCCTTCCACGGTCGACCCGGAGTGGTCCACCTCGACATCCCCGAGAACATCCTCAACCAGCCCACCGGCATCGAGGCGAGCGCGGTGCGGGCCCCCGAGACCTATCGGCGGGTGACGACCATCCCGCCGGACCCGGTCCAGGTGGAGCGCGCCGCACGGATGCTCCTCGAGGCCGAGCAGCCGATCATCCACGCCGGGTCGGGGGTGTACCACGCGGGCGCAGAACGTGAGCTCGCCCGGCTGGCAGGGCTGCTCGCAGCGCCGGTGACCACCTCGTGGGCGGCACGGGGCGTGCTGCCCGAGGACCGGCCCGAGGCCATCCCGATGACGGCGCTGGACGTCACCGACGAGGTTCGCAACGCGGGCGACGTCCTCCTCATCGTCGGATCGCGGGTCGGGGAAACCGACTGGTGGGGCAAAGCACCGAACTGGTCACGGACCCAGCGCACCATCCAGATCGACATCGACGACGACCGGATCGGGGTCAACAAACCGATCGAGGTCGCGCTGCTCGCAGACGCCCGCGACGCGCTGTCCGCGATCGCGGACGAGGTCGAGAGGCTCGGCGTCGGTGATCGTGACCGGCAGCGCGCGGCGCTCGAGGGGTGGCGCACGAAGGTCGCCACCCAGGAGGCCAAGCGGGCCCGCCCCCTCGAGAAGCACGGTGCCCCGGTCCACCCCGCCCACGTGCCGGCCACCGCTCAGGCGGTCATGCCCGAGGACACGGTGTGGGTCTTCGACGGCGGCAACACCGTCGTCTGGGCGAACTTCCTCCACACCGCCACCGTGCCCCGCTCGATCCTGTCGACCTTCAAGTTCGGCATGCTCGGGGCCGGCATGGGGCAGGCCCTCGGTGCGGCCGTCGCTGCGCCGGACCGACGCGTCTGCGTCCTCATCGGCGACGGGGCCTTCGGCATGCACCCGACGGAGGTCGAGACGGCCGTGCGTCTCGGGCTGCCCATCGTCTTCGTCGTCCTCGTCGACGGCCAGTGGGGCATGGTGAAGATGAGCCAGCAGATCGCTGCGGCACCGGTGCTCACGGTCGCCGCGAAGATGCTCGCCCACTCGTCCCTCCCCGAGGGCATGACGGTCTATGCCGACTTCGCACCCTGCCGCTACGACCTCGTGGCCGAGGCGATGGGCGCCCACGGCGAGCACGTCACCGACAGTGCGGACCTCGAGGCGGCGCTCGTTCGGGCCCGCGACTGCGGACGGGCCGCCGTCGTCCAGGTCGACGTCGACAACGTCGAGCACCTCTGGGCACCCGGCTTGCAGGCCTTCAAGAAGATGCACCAGGAGCCGAAGGGGTGAGCGACCGGGTCCTCGTCACCGGCGGCTCCGGATACCTCGGGAGCCTCGTGGTCGCGCGGCTCGCCGCGGCAGGCGCCACGGTGATCTCGGTGGACAGGCGGGAGCCGGCAGAGCCGGTCGGCGGCGTCCACTACGTGACTGCGGATCTGCGCGAGGTGGAGCTGTCCACGCTGCTCACCGAGCACGGGATCCGGGCTGTCGTGCATCTGGCGGCCATCGTGGAGCCGCCCCGTGGCATGAGCGACGAGGAGCTCGAGGACATCGAGGTCGGCGGGACCGAGCGGGTCGTCGATGCCTGTCTGAGCGCCGGGGTCGAGCACCTGACCGTGACCTCCTCCGGAGCGGCGTACGGCTACCACGCCCGCAACGACGGCCGCCTCCTCACCGAGGACGAACCGGTCCCAGGCAGCCCCGAGTTGGCGTACTCCCGGCACAAGGCAGCGGTCGAGGCCATCCTCGCGAGGACCGCGCGGCTGCACCCTGAGCTGGGAGTGCTCGTCCTGCGCCCTGGCACGATCCTCGGCGCTCACACCGACAACCAGATCACCGCCCTCTTCACCGGGCCGATCGTTCTCTGCCTCAGCGAGAACGACGGACCCTTCACCTTCGTCTGGGACGAGGACGTCGCCGACATCATCGTGACCGGCTTGCAGCGTCGCCGGACGGGCGTCTACAACGTCGCCGGTGATGGGGTGATGACGATGCGCGACATCGCGAAGGCGGAGGGCAAGCGGGTCGTCACCATCCCGTCCGCCGTCGTGCGTGCAGCGCTCCGGGCAGGCCGCTTCGCCCGGTTGTTCCGCTACGGACCGGAGCAGGTCGACTTCCTCCTCCATCGGCCGGTTCTCGACAACTCCCGGCTGCGCCGAGACTTCCCCGGGCTGCCGAGCCGGACCACGCAGGAGACCTACGAGATCTTCCGCTCGGGGCGGGCCGCCCGTGGCTGAGCCGGTCGCAGTCGTCACCGGTGCGCAGGGGCGGATCGGTCACCTCGTCGCGACCGGCCTCCACAGCAGGGGGTATGCGGTGGTCGGCCTGGACCGGCCCGAGGCCGTTGGCGCGGGTGGAGGGAGAGGGGCTGACCGCATACCGTGGACCCTCCTGGCCTGCGATGTCGCGGCCGAGGACCAGGTGCGTGCCACCTTCGCGTCGATCGAAGCGGAGCATCGCCGGGTCGACGTGCTCGTCCTGTCCGCCGGGCTGTCGGCCATCGGCTCCATCACCGACCACGGCCTCGACGTGCACCGGCAGGTGATGGACGCGACCCACTTCGGCGCGGTCGCCTGCATCCAGGCCGCCTACCCGATGCTCAGGGCGGGCGGAGGCCATGCGGTCCTCATCGGCTCGGTCGCCGGCTTCGCCCCGGTGATCGGCCGGCCCGCATACGTCGCAGCGAAGCATGCGGTGACCGGTCTCGTGGAGGCGATCCGTCCGGAGCTGGCGGCCGACGGGATCGGTGTCACCATCGTGCACCCGACCTTCGTCTCGGGTGGCATGAGCGAGGCCGCTCCACGCACCGCGGGGGCGCAGCGTGTGGTGACGGGGGAGGAGATCAGCCCGGCCGACGTGGCCGAGGCGACACTCGACGGCATCGAGCGAAGGTCCGAGCGGGTCTTCGTGGGGCGGACGGCCCGGCTGGCGTGGTTCGCGAGCCGGCACGCCCCGGGGCTCTATCGTCGGCTCATGCTGCGCCGAATGGGATCGAAGGAGATCGCATGACGACCACCCTGTCGGTACTGGCAACCGTTCCTGCGGATGTCGACGACATCAAGATCGCGTTCAACGAGTCCTCGATGGTCATCCTCCGGATCGTCATCGCCTCGATCCTCTTCGGGATTGCGCTGGACACCCGGGTCGCGGACTTCAAGGTGGCGCTGCGGCGACCGGGTGTCATCGGGATCGCGCTCCTGGCGCAGCTCCTCGTGCTCCCAGCGCTGACCTTCCTCCTCACGCTCGTCCTCGATGTGCGCGGGTCGGTTGCGCTCGGGATGATCCTCGTCGCCTGCTGCCCGCCGGGCAACGTCTCCAACATCGTCACCCATCAGGCCCGTGGCGACGTCGCGCTATCCGTCTCCATGACGGCAGTCGCCAATCTGATCTGGATCGTGGCCATGCCGCTCAACTTCGCCTTCTGGGGATCGCTGCACCCGACCGGTGGCGAGATGATGCGTGCCATCGAGCTCAACCCGACCGACATGCTCACCGAGGTGTTCCTCGTCATCGGCATCCCCTTCCTCCTCGGCATTGCCATCGCGCACCGGTGGCCAAGGGTCTCGAGCAGGGCCGGCAAGATCGTCAGTCCGCTCGCCTTCATCGCACTCGGCGCTCTCATCGCGGTGTCGGTCCTGAACAACTGGAAGCTCTTCGTCTCGTGGATCGGTGTGGTTGCTCTCGCCGTCTTCCTGCACGACGCCCTCGCACTCGCCCTCGGCTATGTCATGGGCAGGGGCTTCAGGCTGTCGAAGCCGATGGTCAAGGCCCTGACCTTCGAGGTCGGCATCCGCAACGCCGGCCTCGGGCTCCTGCTCGTCTTCGCGTTCTTCGGCGGGCTCGGCGGTATGGCGCTCGTCGCCGCGTGGTGGGGGATCTGGGACATCATCGCGGCGCTTGCTCTCGCGCGAGTCTGGCGGGCGCGCACCCGTGAGGCGGTTCCTGCGCCCGCGTGACGGCACTGGGCCGGTCGGTTCCTCGACCGTCACGGCGGTGGACCACCGCGGCCGCCGAGCGTGCCCGCCGCCATCATGATTCTCGGTCTCGCCGGACCGGGAGCGGCGCGACGTCGTGGAACCGACGGGGGATGGTGGGCCAGTTGGGCCGGGAGCGTTAGCGCCGGTCCACGACGACGATCCCGTCGCGTAGGACGAGCCGGACCCGGGCCGCGTCCGTGATCGTCGCAAGCGGGTCACCGTCGACCGCCACGAGATCGGCGGTGCGGCCCACCCCGATGACTCCGACCTGATCCGATCCGAGGACGTCAGCGGCATCACTGGTCGCGGCGCGCAGAGCCTCCTGCGGGGTCATTCCTACTTCGACCAGGAGCTCGAGCTCGCGGTGCAGCCCGGCGCCGAAGGGGACTCCGGGCATCCCGGCGTCACTGCCCGTGACGATCCGGCCTCCTGCAGCATGGAACTCGCTCACCACCCCACGCAGCTGTGTCATCGCGTCCTCCGGGACCGACACCTCGACCACCACCATCGTCGTGGTGACCGGGATCCGCCGCTCGACGAGGTCCGCGAGCACGTCTTCCGGCCAGCCCGCGAAGAGCTCGCGGGCCTCGAGATGCTCGAGCCCGTCCACCCCGGCTGCGAGGACCTCGGCAAGGTCCTCCGGGGTGCCCCAGTGGGCAGTGACAGGGACGTCGTAGCGGTGCGCCTCGGTGACGATCGCATCCAGCACGTCGGCGGGGATCGGATCCAGGTCCATTCGGCCTCCACCGCGCTCCTGGATCACCTTGATGACGTCCACACCCTGGTCCGCCAACGCGCGGACCTCGGCGGCCGCCTCCTGCGGGCTGTCCGGCACCTTCACGCCACCCTCATGCACCGTCCCGCCGTGGAGCGTCACCACCGGGTGTCCGCCCCGCGTGGTGAACACCGGTCCGGCAGCGAAGATCCTCGGTCCGGCGAGGTCACCGGAGGCGACCATGTCCCGCAGCTCGAGGACCCACGGCACCTCGTTGCCGAGGCTGCGGACGCTCGTCACCCCACTGTCCAGCAGTGCGCGGCGGGCCTGGGGCTCGTAGCGCATCGCATTCGCGATGATGCGCGGGTACTCCGTCAGGCGTAGCGGTTCGCCCGGCTCTCGCTCGGTGCCGAGATGGACGTGCAGGTCGATGAGTCCGGGCAACAGCGTCATGCCGGTGAGGTCGAGCCGCTCGGCATCGCCTCCCGCCGCTGCGTCCGCTGCATCACCAACCGCGACGATGACGCCGTCGTCGACGAGCACGCTCGTGCTGTGCCGGGGCTCCAGCTCAGGACCGACGAGGACCGTCGCGCCGGTCAGCAGGACGGGTGAGCTCTGTGGGCCGCTGCCCGAGAACTTCGTGAGCTCGTACCACGCCACGAAGGCCCCCACCATGACGGCGATCGCGCCGAGCAGCCAGAGTCCAGCCCGTACGACGCGTCTCACCGGTTCATCGTGGCACAGGGAGGCACGCATACTCGTCCGCCGCCGCCATCCCCACGGTGACAGGCGTACCAGAACGTGACAATAGGAACGTTCTTGTACGCCTAGGGAAGGTTCCCCTGAGGGCGAGGGTGTACCAGAACGTGACAATAGGAACGTTCTTGTACGCCTAGGGAAGGTCTCCCTGAGGGGCGAGGCGTACCACAACGTGACAATAGGAACGTTCTTGTACGCCCACAGAAGGTTCCCCTGAGGGCGAGGCGTACCGGAACGTGACAATTGGAACGTTCCTGTACGCCGCCGCGGGGG
>JAAYCP010000113.1 GCA_012729695.1 Actinomycetales bacterium
CACGTCAGGAGGCGAGGTATGCGGCACGCGCCACTGGGGAAACGCGACGTCACGAGGCAAACGCGGTGACGAGCATCGGCGCGACGATCTCACGCTGCCAGGGCCGCACGCCAAGGGACGCGAGAGCCCGCGAGAACGCCTCCTCGGTGGGCGTCCCCGGGGGTGACCAGATGACGCGGCGGAGGGGGTCGGGGGAGCACACGTTCTCGACGGGGATGACGTGCTCCTCGGCGAAGGCGCTGAGCAGGGCGCGCACCGCTGCGAGGCGGGCTGCGGCGACGGGGTTCCTGTCCGGCCATGCCTTCGCCGGCGGCGGACCGTCATTGGGGAGGGTGCGTTCGGGCAGGAAGCGCTCCTCCAGCTCGCGTCCGCGGCGTACGGCGCTGAGCCACTGTCGCTGGTAGCGCGCTGCGGCGCGGTTACGCGGGAGGTCGGCGGGGGAGTCCGGCTCGGCGAGCGCGATGTCGACAAGGATCTGGTCGGGAATGAGGCGCCCCGGGCTGATGTCCCGTTCGCGGGCGATCGCGTCACGGGCCTCCCACAGCTCGCGCACGACCGCTAGGCCACGGCGGGTGCGGACCTTGTTGATCCCGGACGTGCGCCGCCACGGTTCGGGTCGTACCTGCGGGGTCCAGCCGAGCAGTGCCTCGAACTCCTGACGCGCCCACTCGGACTTGCCCTGCCGCCACAGGTCGGCCCCCATGAGGTTGCGCAGCTCTCCGAGCACCTCGACGTCGAGCGCGGCGTACCGGAGCCAGGGCTCGGGGAGCGGCCTGGTGGACCAGTCGACGGCAGAGTGCTCCTTGGCCAGGCTGATGCCGAGGTAGTGCTCGAGCACCGCGGCCAGCCCCACCCGATGCAGCCCGAGCAGGCGGCCGGCCAGCTCGGTGTCGAAGAGCTGTCGTGGCCGCAGCCCGATCTCGGCGAGGCAGGCGAGATCCTGGGTCGCGGCGTGCAGGATCCACTCGGCGTCGCCGATGGCGGCGTTGATGGGCATGAGATCGGGAACGGCGGTCGGGTCGATGAGCCACAGACCCGAGCCTTCGCGCTTGAGCTGGACGAGATAGGCGCGTTGCCCGTAGCGGTAGCCCGAGGCACGCTCGGCGTCGATCGCCACCGGGCCCTCGCCCTCGGCGATCGCAGCGGCGACCTCGTCGAGCTCGCGCTCGTCGGTGACGACGTGGGGGACACCGTCCTCAGGGGTGTGCAGAACCGGCAGCGGGGGTGGGGGCGGAGCGGAGGGGGCGGAGGGCGCCGATCCAGCGGAGGACGGGGACGCCGCCGACGGGCCGGACCCAGCGGCTCCAGCCGTTCCCTGCGCTTGAGTAGCCCCGGCCTCCGCAGCCGTGTCCTCCGACTGGGCCGTCTCTGTCGACCCGCCTCTCTCGTGCCTCTTCACCGGTACATCATCCCCGACGGTGCAGGGAGCCCCGTTCACCACGGGTCGAGTCGAGGCGCAAGCGCCCGCTCACCGGCGGCGCCCAGGAAGGGCGACGACGCCCTCCGGGAGAGGCGGGAGGCCACCGATGGCGCACAGGACGTCGGTCCAGGCCTGGAGGTGTCGGCCGATCTCCTTGGCGTGCACCGGTGTCCACGAGGCGCGGATCTCCATCTCGACGCTTGCCGGCCGGTCGGACAGGCCGGCGTAGCTCTCCGAGACGACGCGGGTCACGGTTCCGGCCTCGGCGATGTACTCCACCGAGTGCGCGTCGAGAGCGTCGATGAGCCAGGACCAGCCGACGTCCCCCAGCACCGGGTCGGTGGCCATCTCCGGCTCGAGCTCGGCCCGCGCATACGTCACGGCCCGCCAGGAGCCGCCCCACGGCTCGGGCTCGCTGGGGTCGTGGAGGAGGACGAACCGCCCGGTGGCCAGGGCCTCCTCGTCATGCGCCGTCTGCAGGACGTCCGCGGTCAGGGCCACCGCATACGGAGCGATGCGTGAGGGCGCAGGCACCTCGGTGACCTTGATCTCCGGGCGGAGGGCAGCGGCGCGCAGGTCGACCAGGGCAGCGGCGAACTCCGCCGAGCCAGCACCGGTCGCACTGTGAGAAGCCACCCCTTGAGCGTATGTCGTGGGAACCGGCATTCGTGGGAGGCGGCGGGGTCTCGTGTCGCCTGCGCATACGATCGAGCGGTGACCGCGAACCCCAGCACCCCTGCCGAGTCGGCCCTCGTCCGCGCCGCTCGCCGAGAGCCAGTCCCGCACACCCCCGTCTGGTTCATGCGCCAGGCCGGCCGCTCGCTGCCGGAGTACAAGAGGGTGCGTGAGGGCATCGCGATGCTCGACTCGTGCATGCGACCCGAGCTCGTCGCGGAGATCACCATGCAGCCGGTGCGCCGGCACGGCGTCGACGCGGCGATCTTCTTCTCCGACATCGTCGTGCCGCTGAAGGCGGTCGGGATCGACCTCGACATCGTCGCCGGGGTGGGCCCGGTCGTCGCCGAGCCGGTGCGCACCCGGGCCGACCTGGACCGCATACCGGAGCTGACTCCGGAGCGCGTTCCCTTCATCACCGAGGCGGTCCGGATCCTCGTCGCCGAGCTGGGGCCCACTCCGCTCATCGGCTTCGCCGGGGCGCCGTTCACCCTGGCCTCCTACCTCGTCGAGGGCGGGCCGTCGAAGAACCACGAGCACACCAAGGCGCTCATGCACGGTGACCCCGAGCTGTGGAACGATCTGTGCGAGCGGCTGGCGCAGATCTCCGGCACCTTCCTGCGGGTGCAGGCAGAGGCGGGAGCGTCCGTGGTCCAGCTCTTCGACTCCTGGGTCGGGGCGCTCCAGCGCGAGGACTACACCCGCTTCGTGCTCCCACACTCCAAGGCTGCCCTGGCGGCGGTCGCCGACCTCGACGTCCCGCGCATCCACTTCGGGGTCGGGACCGGTGAGCTGCTCACGCTCATGGGCTCAGCCGGGGCGGAGGTCGTCGGGGTGGACTACCGGGTCGACCTGCGGGACGCCATCGAGCGGCTCGGGCCGCAGTATGCGGTGCAGGGCAACCTCGACCCGGCCCTGCTCTTCGCGCCCTGGCCGGTCCTGGCCGAGCGGATCGAGCAGATCGTGCGTGCCGGTCGCTCAGCCACTGGCCACATCTTCAACCTCGGTCACGGCGTGCTCCCGACGACGGACCCGGAGGTCCTCACCCGGGTCGTGGAGCACGTGCACGAGGTGAGCCGCCGGGGCTGAGCGACCCGCAGCGCTCAGGAGGTCTTGGGATCCTTGGTCTCGGGCCGGACGGGCCGCTGCGCTGGGTCAGTGGTGGCGCTGCTGGAGCGGCCGTGCCGGCGGGCGCGGACCCAGCGGATCAGGGCGGTGAGCAGCCACAGAGCAAGGCCGCCGACGACGAGCCAGGGGAGCAGCGCGCCGATCGTGGTGATGAGCACTGCGGCGGACCTGGTGAAGGCGTTCCACGCGTCCTTGAGCGCTCCCGTGATACCTCCCTCTGGCTGTCCGAGGTCGTCGGTCGTCGTCAGTGTGACGTGCACCGGCGACATCGCGATGCGGTTCTGCAGCGAGGTGAGGCGGGCGCGCAGTGAGTCGAGGTCGGCCTGCCGGGCGCTGAGCGCGGTCTCGAGGGAGACGATCTGGTCGATGTCCTCGGTCTGCTCCATGAGGGCGCGCATCCGGTCGATGCTCGCCTCGAGGGTCGCGATCCGCGCCTCGACGTCGACGTACTCGTCCTCGACGTCGTAGGAGCTGCTCGACCGGGTCCGCACCTCGCCGACCCGGGACAGGTCCTCGAGGGTCGCGTCGAGACGCTCACTCGGCACCGAGATCGTCATGGTGCCGAAGCGCTCGATCGAGGTGCCCTCCGGGCCGTAGTACTCGTCGCCGAACCGCTCGTCGATGACCGAGCCGCCTGCCTCGGCGGCCACCTGACGGACCTGCTCGGCTGCCTCGGCGATGTCGTCGACCTTCAGGCCCAGGGAGGCCTCGCGCACGCGGTACCTCTCGCTCGCTCCGACATCTGTCCCCGGCCTCGGCGCGTCACGATCGCCGGCCACATCCCCGACGACGCCGGCGCCGCCCCCAGAGCTGTCGTAGTCGGAGACCGCGCCATCCTCGAAGACCGGCGCCCCACTGTCGCCGGCGCTCATGTCCTGTGCCGAGCACCCGCCGAGCAGCACGGCCAGCAGTGCTGCAGCCGCGAGGACCGTACGCCTGGCGCTCCGCCGCCGACTCCGCGCGCCCGGGACGGGCTTGGTCACGTGCTGCGTCAGGTCGGGCTGAGCCATGGTCGTGGGCCTTTCACTCGGTTCCAGCGGGAGCACCGCGCTCCGGGGCGTACTCCGCTATGACGCCTCGAGCGGGTGGAAGGGTCCGCCCGATTTGGTCACGGTTCGATCAACGGCGAGAGTGTCGCTATGACCGTCATCGTCGTGGGAGCCGGCATCGCGGGGTTGACCGCAGCATGGCACCTTCTGGCCAGTGGGACGCCGCCGACCGACATCACAGTTCTGGAGTCATCGAATCGGGTGGGCGGCAAGCTGGCCCTCGCCGAGGTGGCCGGGAGCCGACTCGATGTGGGCGCCGAGTCGATGCTCGCCGTCCGTCCCGAGGCTCCGGAGCTGGTTCGCGAAGTCGGGCTCGGGGACGCGCTCACCACCCCTGCCACCACGAGCGCGTCGGTGTGGTCACGAGACCGCTTGTGGCCGCTGCCGACCGGCACCCTCATGGGCGTACCCGCGGACCCGGAGGCGGTCCGGGGTCTCCTGACCGACGAGGAGGTCGACCGACTGCGTGACGAGCGGCCGTGGCCGGTCGAGCTCAGCGGTGACGTCGCGGTGGGGGAGTACCTCGCTGCGCGCCTGGGCGACGCGGTCGTGGACCGGCTCGTCGAGCCCCTCCTGGGAGGGGTGTATGCGGCTCAGGCCCGGCAGCTGTCCATGGCGGCGAGCGTCCCCGCTCTTCATACTGCTGCACTGCGTGGCGAGAGCATGCTCGGCGCGGCCCAGGCCGCGGCCGCTGCTCGAGCAGGTACGCGAGCCGGGGCCGGGGCATTCTGCGGGATCGTCGGCGGTCTCGGACGCCTGCCGGAGCAGCTCCAGGACTCGCTGCGGGCCGCTGGGGTCCGCATCGAGACCGGGGTGACAGTCCGCGAGCTGGCCCGGACGCAGGCCGGATGGCGACTCACCTGTGGGCCGGTGCCCAGCCCCTCCGTCCATGAGGCCACATCGGTCATCCTCGCGGTGCCGCCTCCGTCCGCGGGACGACTGCTCGCCGGGGTCGCTCCGGCCGCTGCAGCGACCATGGCCGGCATCGAGGTCGCGTCCATGGCCGTCATCACCCTCGCGGTCGACCGACGTGCGCTGGACGCCGCGGGTCACGTCCTGCCCGGGTCCGGCTTCCTCGTCCCTGCCACCGACGCGCGCACGATCAAGGCGAGCACGTTCAGCTCGAACAAGTGGTCCTGGGTCGGCGACCTGCGCGACGACGTCGTCTTCCTCCGCGCCTCGGTCGGCCGGGCAGGAGAGGTCGCGCCCCTCCAGGTCTCCGACGAGGAGCTCGTCGACGTCGCGGTCCGCGAGGTCGGGCAGGCTGTCGGGTTCCCGCTCGCCCCCGTCGTCGACAGTCACGTCCAGCGCTGGGGTGGCGGGCTTCCGCAGTATGCGGTCGGCCACCTCGAGCGGATCGCTGCTGTCGAGGCGGCCATCGAGGGGGTGCCCGGACTGGAGGTCTGTGGCGCCGCATACCGTGGTGTCGGTATCCCAGCCGTCATCGCCTCCGCCCGCGCCGCCGCGGACCGGCTGCAGGCGTCGAGATCGTCCGAAGAGAGGTCAGTCCCATGAGCGAGCGTCCCGCCCCCGCCAAGCCGAGCCCGTCCCGCATGCGCGAGATCAACGAGTCGATCCGCTATGCGATGTGGTCGGTGTTCAAGGTCGGCACCCCGCTGGGGGACGCCGACCGCCACGCCCTGACCGCTGAGGTGGAGGCGCTGTCCGCGGAGCTCGCCGACCAGGGTGTCGTCATCCGCGGGTGGTACGACGTGGCCGGGCTGCGTGCGGACGCCGACCTCATGGTGTGGTGGCACGCCGAGCGGATCGAGGACCTCCAGGACGCCTACCACCGGCTGCTCCGGACCGGGCTGGGCGCGCACCTCGAGCCCGTGTGGTCCAACGCCGCCCTGCACCGGCCGGCCGAGTTCAACAAGAGCCACATCCCGGCGTTCCTCGCCGACGAGGAGCCGCGCAACTACGTCTGCGTGTACCCGTTCGTGCGGTCCTACGACTGGTACGTCCTGGACGACGCCGAGCGCCGCGACATGCTCCGCGAGCACGGGCAGATGGCGCGGGACTACCCCGATGTGCGGGCGAACACAATCGCCTCCTTCGCGCTCGGCGACTACGAGTGGATCCTCGCCTTCGAGGCCGACGAACTGCACCGGATCGTCGACCTCATGCGCGAGCTGCGCGCCTCCCGTGCGCGGCTGCACGTGCGCGAGGAGATCCCGTTCTTCACCGGCCCGCGCGTCGAGGTGCGCGAGCTCATCGCACGCCAGCGCTGATACGTCTTCGAACGATCGCCCCTGCACCGAACGAGTGAGGAGAGTGCCGCCATGGCGACACTCTCCTCACACGTTGTCAGGTGCGGCCTTGCGAGCCCGGCTCATTCCTCCGGCACGAGGGTGAGGCTCACCGAGTTGATGCAGTAGCGCTGGTCGGTGGGGGTGTCGTAACCCTCGCCCTCGAAGACGTGGCCGAGGTGGCTGCCGCAGGTTGCGCAGCGGACCTCGATGCGCGGACGCCCGGGGAGGGAGCGGTCCTCGAGGTACTCGACGCGGTCACCGGCGAGCGGTGCGTAGAACGAGGGCCACCCGCAGTGGCTCTCGAACTTGGTCTCGGACCGGAACAGCTCGGTGCCGCAGGCGCGGCAGGCGTAGACGCCGACGCGCTTCTCGTCGGTGTACTCCCCGGTGAAGGGGCGCTCGGTGCCGGCCTCGCGCAGCACGTGGTACTCCTGCGGCGAGAGCTGGACGCGCCACTCGTCCTCGGACTTGTCGACCGCATACTTGCGGCCGCTCGGCTCCAGGGCCATGGTGGCCTCCTCAGTGCTGGTAGGTGCCGTGGATGATCGCGCGTCCGAGGGTCTTGAACGCGAGGTTGAAAGACAGGACGGCGTTCGAGGCGTCCGGTCCGATGCCGAGCGTCTCCTCGCTCACGGCGTGCACGACGAAGAAGTAGCGGTGCGGGTGATCACCCTGGGGAGGGGCCGCGCCCATGAAGCATGCCGACCCGCCGTCGTTGCGGAGCATGAAGGCGCCCTCCGGCAGAGCGGCGCCGCCCTCGGCGCCGGCTCCACGCTCGAGCGAGGTCACGTCTGCCGGGATGTCGACGACGGCCCAGTGCCAGAAGCCGCTCGGGGTCGGGGCGTCGGGGTCGAAGCACGTCACGACGTAGGACTTGGTCCCCTCGGGAGCGCCCTCCCAGGACAGAGCAGGCGAGGTGTTGCCGAGCGCGGCCACCTGGTCGTCACTCAGCGGCTCACCGTCGGTGATGTCCGGGCTGGTCACCGTGAAGGACAGGCAAGGGGGCAGCAGGTCGTACGGGTTCGGTGCGACAGGTCGTTCGAGGCTCATGCTCAGACCATACCGAGCCGATAGGGTGCCAAGCATGGCTCCCCGCAACGAAGCCCGCGTCCTGCAGGTCCCCGGGCCCGAGGGTGAGCGGGAGGTGCGGATCAGCTCGCCGGACCGGGTGATGTGGCCGGCGCACGAAGGGAAGCCGGCCATCACCAAGGGCGACCTCGCCGACTACACCGTCGCGGTGGGGGAGCACCTGCTGCGACACATCGGCGGCCGCCCGGTGACCCTGCAGCGATTCCCCGACGGCATCGAGGGCGAGGAGTTCTACCAGAAGAACCCGCCCAAGGGGATGCCCGAGTGGGTCGCCGTCGTGCGCTGCCGCTACCCGAGTGGGCGACGCCACGACCAGATCGTCATCGACGAGCTCGCGACGGCGGTCTGGACGATCCAGATGAACACCGTCACCTGGCACCCCTGGCCGGTCAAGCGGGCCGGCACCACGGCGGAGGGCCGGCGCACGGCGGGGGACAACCCGGACGAGCTGCGCATCGACCTCGACCCCCAGCCCGGGCGGGACTTCAAGGACGCGGTGCGCGCCGCATACCTCCTCAAGGACCTGCTGAGCGAGCTCGGCCTGACGGGGTGGGCCAAGACCTCAGGCAACCGGGGTGTCCACGTCTACAGCCGGATCGAGCCGACGCACGAGTTCCTCGACGTGCGGCACGCGGTCATCGGCATCGCTCGCGAGCTGGAGCGCCGCGCGCCCGACCTCGTGACGAGCTCGTGGTGGAAGGAGGAGCGCGGCGAGCGCGTCTTCGTCGACTTCAACCAGGCGTGCCGGGACCGCACGATCGCCAGCGCCTACAGCCCGCGGCCGATCCCGGGGGCTCCGGTGAGCATGCCGGTGAGCTGGGCCGACCTGGAGAACGTCGACCCGCGCGAGCTCACGGTCCACACGGTGCCGGCGCTGCTCGAGCAGCACGGCGATGCCTGGGAAGGCCTGGACGCGGCCTCCGGCCGGATCGACGAGGCGCACAGGCTCTGGGAAGCCGACCTCGAGCGAGGTCTGGGCGAGCTGAACTTCCCACCGGACTACCCGAAGATGCCTGGCGAGCCGCCCCGGGTGCAGCCGAGCAAGCGGCGCACCGACAAGGCCGACTCGGAGTACCTCGCGCCCAAGGCGGACCGGGACGCCGAGCACCGTGAGCAGTGGGGTATGCCGGTGGTCCCGCCGGTTCCGCCGATGCTGGCCAAGCCGGTTGCCGGGTTGGAGGCCAAGGCGCTCGCCGGCCTCGACCTGCTCTTCGAGCCGAAGTGGGACGGGTTCCGGTCGATCATCTTCCGCTCAGGCGACCTGGTCGAGATCGGCAGCCGCAACGAGAAGCCGCTGACGAGGTACTTCCCCGAGATCGTCGAGGCGGTGCTGGCGAACTTCCCTGAGCGGGCGGTCATCGACGGCGAGATCATCGTCGAGACCCCCGGCTCGGACCGGCTCGACTTCGACCTGCTCAGTCAACGGATCCACCCGGCCGCCAGTCGGATTCGCAAACTCAGTCAGGAGACCCCAGCTCGCTTCGTCGCCTTCGACATACTGGCACTGGGCGACGACGACCTCACCGGCAGGCCGTTCCGGGAGCGGCGCGCGAGGTTGGAGGAGGCACTCGCCGACGGCCAACCCCCGATCCACCTCACGCCAGCTACGGATGACCGTGCGGTCGCCGCCCGGTGGTTCACCCAGTTCGAGGGGGCCGGACTCGACGGGATCATCGCCAAGCCCGCGGACGGCCTGTACGAGCCGAACAAGCGCTCCATGTTCAAGATCAAGCACGAGCGCACGGCCGACTGCGTCGTCGCGGGGTACCGGGAGCACAAGTCCGGTCCGGACGCGGTCGGGTCGCTGCTGCTGGGGCTCTACGACGACGAGGGAAACCTCGCGAGCGTCGGCGTCATCGGCGCCCTTCCGATGGACACCCGCCGCGCCCTCGTCGAGGAGCTCGCCCCGCTCACCGCGGACTGGGAGGACCACCCCTGGTCCTGGGGTCGCCTCGAGGAGGGCACGCGCACCCCTCAGTCGGCCGGCGGCAGTCGCTGGGCGGCGGGCAAGGACCTCTCCTTCATCCCGCTGCGCCCCGAGCGCGTCGTCGAGGTGCGCTACGACCACATGGAGGGCCCGCGGTTCCGCCACACCGCCCAGTTCGTCCGCTGGCGGCCGGACAAGGACCCGCGCGACTGCACCTTCGACCAGCTCGACGAGCCGGTCTCCTACGACCTGGGCGACGTGCTGCGGGGAGCGCTCTAGCCCTATGCAGTGGGACAGGATCGCGCGCACCGCTGCTCGCGCAGCCGTCGGCTCGGCCGCTGTCGCCGG
>JAAYCP010000114.1 GCA_012729695.1 Actinomycetales bacterium
ACCCCGAGGCGCTGAAGGGTGGCCAGGGTGCTCGACGGCACCGTTGTGCCCATCCCGTCGACGAGGATGACCGGAGCGCCTTGAGCCCCGGCCGCCCCGGTGGCCGCCAGCGCATCCGGGAAGGTCCGTCCGGTCGCGATGAAGGCGGTTTCCGCCGACGAGAAGGTGGCATTGACGATGCCGAGGCCGGTCTCGTAGCGGTTGGGGCCACCGACGCGCTCCACCGGGGCGATCCCCGACAACGTGCTTGCCACGGCGTCCGAGACTGCTCCCGTGTTCCCGAGGATGTAGATCTTGCGCGGCTTGAGCCGTTCGATCTCCGTCCTGACCTCGACCGGCAGGGAGGCCGTCGGCGTCAGGAGCAACGGTCCTCCGACGAGTGCCGCGGCGGCCGAGGCTGCCAGTGCGTCCGGGAAGTTGGTTCCGGTCGCGACGAAGACAGCGGGGACATCCGGGGCATACCGCTTCGAGAGCTCGGTCGCGGTGATGTAGCGGTTGGATCCCGCCAGCCGGGTGAGGCCATTCGGGAACCCACTGATCACGGTCTGGGGTCCAGGGTCCGGCTCAGGTGCCGGGTCCGGGTCCGGGTCGGGAGCAGGCTCGTCGGCGATCATCACCGTCGGGAGGGTGACCTCGGTGGCTCCGCACTCATCGACGAACAACCCTGCCAACGCTGCGATCTCAGCGGGGTCAGCGGCCAGGGACCAGCGGTACTTCACCAGGGACCACGAGATCGCGTACTCGCAGCGGAAGTCCACGTTGGAGGGCAGCCACTCTGCCGGGTCCTTGTCGGCCTTGGACTGGTTCGAGGCCGAGGAGACCGCGTGGAGCGCGTAGGGGACGTCGAGGTCGTTCGCGAACGCGCGCCGCTGCTCATCGGTCCAGGACGAGGCACCCGAACGCCACGCTTCCGCCAGGGCGACGAGGTGGTCGATCTCGACCTCGGTCGGGCTGGAGGCCGGCGCGCCATCGAGAACCGACAGCCACGTGCCACCGGTCAGAGAACATCCGGAACCAACCGTGACGGCGGTGAGCGACTCCTCGATCAGCACCTCGTACCGCGTGTTGCACCCGTCTGCGTCAGCGTCGATCCAGTGCTCGAACCGGTCTCGGTTGTAGGCGGGGGTAGTGGTCTCAGCTGCAGATCTCAGCAGGGTCGGCAGGTCCGCTGCGGTGACGGTGTCCGCCGACGCCGGAGTGGCAATAAGCAGGCCGGATGCCACCACCGCCACGAGAAAGCCCGAGATTCGGGCACGGAGGCGACCAGAGGTGGACACAGACATGGATGGACCATCTTTCGCAGGGCACTGCTCGGGGGAGGCCCCTCCGACGGTAGCCAGCCCGGGAGCGGTCTCCCAATCCGTGCCGGGAAAGTGGACGTACGGATGAGTTGCGCGTCGGGAGGGCTCTTCGGACGGCCATGCGCGGATGGTCGGGCATCGGTCCGGTGCGTGACGGAGCCCCGACGCACACCCCGCTACGGCGCGAGGAACTCGAGTCCGGGGAGATTCCGGAGCACGCCGAAGAGCAGCACGCCAGCACCGAGGGTGATGGGCAGCCAGGTCGGCGGGTTCCAGGTGAACCGCTCCCCTCGCCAGCGCAGCACGACCCAGCGCACGAAGGCGACCGCAAGGGCCACCATCACGATGGGAATCAGGGGGTTGCGCGCGAACGCGCCACCGACGTCGCCGGTGACCAGACTGTGCAGGCATCGCGCTGTCCCGCAGCCCGGGCAGTAGAGACCGGTCAGCGTATAGACGGGGCAGAGCGGGTAGCCGCCGGCGCTGTAGGGGCTCACGCTCCCGATGTATGCGAGGCCCGCCGCCGCACTCGCCGCCACCAGGGCCGGGGCTCGCAGCCGAGCGACCCGGCCAGCCGTGGGCTGACCGGGTCGCTCGAGCATGCTTGTTGTCATCGTCGATCGTGGACAGGCTGCTTCGTCAGCCCATCGTCTCGGTGCTGCTCGTGAGCACTGCCATGCCGCCGAGGAAGAAGATCCAGATGACGCTGAGGACCAGGAAGGCGACGCCGATGATGCCGAGGATGCGGCCGATCTGGACGATCTGCCGGTTGCCGTAGCGACCGGGGGCTGCGTCGATCTCCTTCAGCGCGGTGTTGCCCATGAGCCAGGCCGCGATGCCCAGGGGGCTGCAGCAGACGAGCGAGAGGATGCCGAGGACCAGGATCGTGATGCCCTTGGGGTGGTCGATAGGACCTGCGGGACCGCCGTAGGGCGGCGGGGGCGGGGGCGGCGGGTTGGTGCCGTAGTCAGACATGCTGTCCTTCCTGAGGGGTCGCGGCCGGGCCGGAGTTCCCCCGGGTCGCGGCTACCGTGTGCAGTTGCCTTGCGATCCTAGTGCCGCGGGTTCCGCTGCCGCATGATCTCGTACAAAGTGACGCCCGCGGCGAGTCCGGCATTGAGCGACTCCACCGACGACGACATCGGGATGGAGACGATCTGGTCGCAGGTCTCGCGGACGAGGCGCGAGAGCCCCTTGCCCTCCGAGCCGACCACGACGACGAGCGGCTCGTTCGCCAGCTCCAGCTCCGGGAGCTCGACGTCACCGTCCATGTCGAGGCCGATGACGAAGAAGCCCGCCTTGCGGAAGTCCTTGAGCGCACTGGTCAGGTTGCTCGCCTGAGCCACGGGTATGCGGGCTGCGGCTCCTGCGCTCGTCTTCCACGCCGAGGCCGTCATCCCTGCGGACCGCCGGGCCGGCACGACCACGCCGTGGCCTCCGAAGGCTGCGACCGAGCGGACGATGGCGCCGAGATTGCGCGGGTCGGTGATCCCATCGAGGGCGACGACGAGCGGCGCCCCGGGAGCCTCCGGGTCGATGAGGTCGCTCGGATGTGCGTACTCGTACGGCGGCACCTGGATCGCCAGACCCTGGTGCACGGCGTCGTTCGTGAGTCGGTCAAGCTCGCCGCGGGGCGTCTCCAGCACCGGGATCGCGCGCTCGGCAGCGATCTTCAGTGCCTCCTTCACGCGGTCGTCGCTCTCGACCCGCCCGGCGATATAGAGCGTCACCGCCGGTACATCAGCCCGCAGCGCCTCCAGCACCGCGTTGCGGCCTGCCACGATCTCGCTGCTGGCCTTCTCGCGACGCGGATCCTTGGACCTTCCGCCGCCGCCCTTGGAGCCGGACCGGGAAGCGGCCTTCGCCTTCTTGTGGGCCTTGTGGTACGGCCTGTCCTCCGCCTTGGGAGTCGGACCCTTGCCCTGGAGCCCTTTGCGCCGCTGACCACCCGAGCCGGTGATCGCACCCTTCTTCGAGCCGGCCTTGCGGATCGCTCCGCGTCGCGATGAGTTGCCGGCCATGTCAGGCTCCTTGAGTCTTCTGCGTGCGAGTCGGTGGCCCGACCAGCGACCACCGGGCACCGTTCGGTGTGTCCTCGATGGCGATGCCGGCGGCCGTGAGCTCGTCCCGGATCGCATCGGCAGTGGCGAAGTCCTTCGCCGCGCGAGCCTTCTGCCGGGCGGTCAGACGCTCCTGGATGAGCGCGTCGAGCGCAGCGGTTGCATCGTCGCGCTGGCCACCTGTGCCGACCCACGCCGGGTCGAGCGGGTTGACCCCGAGGATGTCGGTCATGGCGACGACGAGGTATGCGGCCTCCCGGGCCGCGTCCCGGTCACCCCGGTCGAGGGCCGCGTTCCCGGCACGCACGGTGTCGTGGACGACCGCGAGCGCACCGGGGACGCCGATGTCGTCGTTGAGCGCATCGACGTACGGCTGCGGAAGCTGCTCGTCGCCGGTCGGCGTGAGGCTCGAGACATCCGGCAGGGCGCGGGTGAGGAACCCCTCGATGCGCTCGACTGCTGCCTGCGCCTCTTCCAGCGCACCCTCGTGGTACTCGATCATCGAGCGGTAGTGCGCGGCAGTGAGGTAGTAGCGCAGGACGATGGGTCGCACCGTCTTGGTCAGCTCGGTCACGGCGAGCGCGTTGCCGAGGGACTTGCCCATCTTGGCCCCACGCACGGTGACCCACGCGTTGTGCAGCCAGTAGTTCGCGAAGCCCAGGCCGGCGGCCCGCGACTGGGCCTGCTCGTTCTCGTGGTGCGGGAAGCGCAGGTCGACGCCACCGCCGTGGATGTCGAAGGTGTCGCCGAGGTACTTGCGGGCCATCGCAGAGCACTCGAGGTGCCATCCCGGCCGGCCGCGACCGAATGGGGTCGGCCACGAGGCGGTCTCCGGCTCGCCGGGCTTGTGCCCCTTCCACAGCGCGAAGTCGCGCGGGTCGCGCTTGCCGCGGGGGTCGGCGTCGCCGGCGTCGGCCATGTCGTCCAGCTTCTGGCGGGTCAGCGACCCGTATGCGGGCCAGGACCGGACGTCGAAGTAGACGTCACCGCTGCCGTCCTCCGCCGCATACCCGTGCCCCTTCTCGACGATGGTCTCCATGAGCTCGACCATCTCCGGGACGTGCCCGGTCGCACGCGGCTCGTAGGTCGCGGCAAGGACGTTGAGGAGACGCAGCGCCTCCGAGGTCTCCAACTCGTTGCGGTAGCTGAGCGCATACCAGTCCTCGCCGGCATCCGCGGCTTTGGTGAGGATCTTATCGTCGATGTCGGTGACGTTGCGGAT